>QJPH01000206.1 GCA_003242955.1 Candidatus Methylumidiphilus alinenensis | reverse complement strand
TTTCACGGGCACCTGTTACCGGGCGGCCAACTGGCTCCATGTAGGACAGACCCAGGGGCGGGGCAAGCTCGGCCCATCCGGCAAGCAGAGCGTCCCCATCAAGGACGTATGGCTGTATCCCTTGGGAAAAGGCTTCAAAAATAGGCTGATCCGGTAATTTTCGAAGACGGGTTGGTCGAATATTTACTGATATTTTAGTATATGTAATTGATAAATATATATAAATTTGACTTATCCACAGATTTGTAGGCATGTAATTTTGGAATTTCCCCATTGCTTTTGCCAAGCAATCAAGTTATCCTAAAAATCCAGTCAGAATGCCGCATCCAAGGCAAACCAAGGTTTCTAGCTTAAAATGTAGGCAGAAGCCGCACCCCTTCACGAATCTAATTTATCTTTTAAATTCAAATCTTTAATTTATTTTAACAGACCCCAACTTGGGGGGATATCCGTCCGGGTGTTTGCGGCTGGTGTTCGGATGCCGGTACAGAGCCTCGATGCCCATCTTACCCATCAAGGTCGAGACATGACGGCGACCGACCGGTACCCCCTCCAAGCGCAGGAAGTCGCGCAGCATCCTCGCCCCCGCGAACGGTTCGTCGATCCGGCGCATCATCAGCGCCCGCCGCGTGGTGACGTTCAAGCCGGGGCAAAAACTCAAGGCCAACGTCGAGGCCTAATGGCTGGAGGAACATCCGTCAGACCCCACGTCTACATGCAGCTTAGGGAACAGCGTATGTTCCAGCGAGGAACCGGTGGTCAGTTTTACGTCCAGCGGCATCGGCATGGTGAAGCCTCGCGGCTGATACACCACGTCATCTCCGAGCCAACGGGTTACATAGGCTCGCCGTGCATGGGTTCCCATGCTGTTGCTGAAGGATGCGTGGACGGTACGGGCATGGTGGACAACTACATCGCCGGGCCGCAGTATAAAGGAAACTTCGCTGGCCCGAAACTCGGGGCTCTCAAAATCCGGGGCCGTCTCGCCCTCCGTCTCCGGCCAGGGTAGGCCGTCGCGGCTCTGCGGCCGGAAGATAATGCCGGAGAGATGCGAGCCGACAAGGTAGCGGAGCCCTCCATCCATTGGGCCAATCTCATCGAGTGCCAGCCAGATCGAACAGATTTGCTCGCCTTTCAGACACCAATGCGAAGCATCCTGGTGCCAAGGTGTTGGCATCGAGTGGCCGGACGGTTTAACGAAGACCTGATCGTAAAAGAGCCGCGCCGAGCGGCTCCCCATCAGTGCCGCAGCTACTCGAGCCAGGGGGAGGCTGAGCAATGCCTCCTCGATCTCTGAGAAGACTAACCAGAGATAGCTGTCAGGCAGCGCCTCGCCATTGGTCGCGCGTAGCGGTAGCGGCACCTCCTGTACCAAGTCAGCCATCCGGCGCAGCATCTCGACGGCTTCCGCCGGAACAAGCCCACGGAGTAATATGACGCCATCGCGGCGATAGGCCTTGATCAGCCCGGAGTCAAATGCCGTTTCCAGCATCATCAAGTTCTGCCAAGACAAGTCGGCTCATAGTTGCCACCACCTCGATCAACTCCGGTGCGACCCCATGCACCGTCGCCGCATAGAGGGCCAGCCGTTCCTGCGGCGAGGGTGCGGCACAGAAACCGGCGGCACGCCGGACAATAGCGCCCATCGCTCTCTCGACCGGCACTAGTGACTGACGCAGCGCTGCCAGCCATAACGTGAATAGTCCGTACCAAACGAAGCATGCCTGTATGAATGTGTTCGGATCTAGCCGACGCCCTGACCAGGGAGATTCGATAGCAGCTTCGCCTTCTGGCTCAGGTAGCAGAGGAGCCGCTAGCTCAGCATGGTCGAGTAGGATGTGGATAGTCTCGTGTAGTAGCGCGTCCGCGATTACGCCCGCATCCTCGGCAAGATGGGGATTGCGCAGAACGATGCGGCCGAGGGCATTCCGAGTCGTCGATGAGGTAGCTTCGGCGACGCTGGGATCACAGCATAGCACCACGGTGTGGACCAATCGATCCACTACCTCCGCCCAGACTGACGAACAACGCCGCAGCAGCACCATGCCCTCGATCACTCGCTCTACAGCCTGCTCAGCCATATGGTGCTCCCAAGGAATCGCCGTGCCGGGGATCTCCATCAGCCGTGACAAGGCGGTCGGGCTACGCCAGTCGAGCACTACCTCGCCCGGGATGCGGATTCCCACATCCTGGGCTCCGTCGAAGTCGCCGAGCGCGCTCCAACTGGGATACTCTTTTGCGTTATCCAGTCCGGCTCTTAACTCCTCGGCGGCAATCCAGCCGCGCAGAACATTGAGATTCTCGCCCTGTCGGTGCAGAGTGGTACCATGAATGAGACTCCATGCCTCGGGCGCCGTCAGCAACCGGTGCTGCGACGCCTCGTTCAGTGCTTCAAGCCGAGTCCGTAGATGAGCTGAGGCACTAGGATTGCGTTCAGCCTGGATCTGCCACCAGACCTGCCACAGCATAGTGCGTTGCTCCGCAGCTAGGAAATCGAGCGCGTCAAGAAGGCCGCGACATGGCCGGTTGCTGGCGATGTCGAGAAGGCCGTTGAGCAACGGTGTTGGTAGGGTCATTTGGTTCCCCAAATGGCCACAACCGCCTTCATCTCCTCGTGGAGCCGTTGCCCGATAGAGGTGAACTCGGCGAAACTGTCAAGAACGGCCATCGCTTCGCCCACCTCTGCCCGACGTCGGCGGTATTCCTGCGGGAAGGGTCCCGGTATGCTATTGGCGACGCCAAGCCGATTCATTTCCGCAACGTTGATGAATGCATGGGCGCCAAGCAATACTCCGCGCATCGGTCGCAGATCAGGCCGCCAAGGATGTCGATACCGGCGTTCACCGTCATTATTGAGAAGCGGCTCGCTTGCCCACAGCGTATCGAGTTTGACATGCGCCGCCTCGTGGATGAGGCATTCGGCAATCACTTCTGGCGCGGCCTCCGGCAGTATGGTCAGTAGGATTGTGCCGGGGACACCAGACGCAGAGGCACTGAAAATGGTGCCACGCGGTGCCGAGATGGCGACGATGCCACGCACGACGGCACTCAGATCGGGAACGCTCTCCGGCCAGAGCCGCTGCAGGAGGTCGAATGCGCCACGTATGTTGGCTTCGACAGCATCGGGATCCGCAGCAGGGAAGTCGACCTCTTGGCCGCTGAGTTGGCTCAGCAACTCAGGAATATCGAGCGGTGAGAATAGCTCGATGTTGTCGGTCAGATAACGACGGCGTTGGGCACTAACCAATGCGTGTTCGCGGATCCGGATCTCGTCCTCCCCACCAGACAGAGTAGCGGCGATCTTACCGCTCCGGCGTAGGAGCAGTTCATCCTCCGTTGCCTCAATCTCAATTGTCCCAATCCCCTTGATGGAATTGGCTAGGCCGATCGGAGCGTAACGTGCACTCCCCAGAAGTTCGGTCTGCCAGAGTGCAGTCCCCGCGATCTCCGGCAGATAACGCAGAAAGATGAGTGGCAGTGCAGCCAGCATCCGTTCGGCCGCCTCACGGTCACGCGCTTGAATAAGACGGAACTCCAGCTCCTGTAGCCAAGAGGAGAAGGCAATCGTTTCGGTATGCTCAATTATCGCCGCAACCGGTAGCGCACCAACCCAGGAAAGGATCGAATGGCCTTGCCCGATCAGCGTCCCGTCGAGCTCGCTTTGCCAAGCGGCATCCAGTGCGAGAAAGGCGCGGGTGATGGCGAGAAAAGCCCTGTAGCGGCGGTAATGGTCGAGCGCCGCCTCACCGTGGCCATGCAGAACCACAGCCTCAATCGGGATGTTGGAATCGGGGGGGGCGGCAGTTTCTAGCTTGATCACGGTGTCATTCCGTTAGCTGGTCGAGCGCACGCAGGACGCCGGGAGGAACCCGATCCTGCAGCTTGGCGAAGGCTTGGCGCCACTCGAATATGTCACCCGGATTAAAGGGGCCATCCGCCTGTTCGAAACTGTTGGCCAAAGCCACGGTATTGAGCGCCGCTACCTCGTCGAGGCTAAGGGTTAGCTCAGTGCAGGCGTCGCGGCGATGAACGGCATAGCCGACCTCCCCCTGATAGCGATAGACCTCGCTGAAGCGAACCACGGAAAACAGCCAGACGATCGCTTCGGCTGCTTCGCCGATCGCAGCACGAACCGCGGCACGCTCCCACTCGGCATAGAGTCGATGCTGAAAAGTCGCAGTGCCATAGACACTGTGGAACAGTCCGGCCCGGCACAGCGTATCGTCACAGCCCCAGTTCCGCAGTAACGCAGCGACCCCGATGAGGTGATCAAGCAAGGTCGCACCGGAGTGTTCGATCAAATTGGCACCGCGTTCGCACAAAATCCCCACCATCGCCTCAGCATCGGCCAATCCGGCGAGATCCCGCGCTGTGCGAGCACCGTGAGCGTTACGTCGGGGCATCACCGAATGGGCGACGCGACTCGCTTCCCAGAACCCGAAGACGAGGGAAAGCCGCTCGCCGTGGCTGACATCGTTGACTGCATGATAGGAGTTGTCGCCAAGCAGGAAAGCGACGCCTAGATTGTGTATCGACCCCATGATGGCGGTCAGGCTGGATGGGTCGGAGGAGGCAAAAAGGCAGAACTGCCCACCGTCACGATGCTTATAATCCTCATCGTTCAGCGTAACCATGAGGCGCAATGCCTCGGTACCGAGCACCGGGTCGTCGTTGTGAACTCCGATGCCGTGCCCTGCCTGCATCCGGTGAGCGCAGAGCGAGACGTGCCGCGTGTCTAGTGCTATGTTGAAGCGTTCAGCCAACCGTGTCGCCATGATGGAACGTACTGCGGGCGAGAGCACGTGGCCGTCGGCAACCAGAGGGCAGTCGTCAAGATTGTTGCAACTGTAATGAGTATAGAAGTCCCGTTCTTGCAACCACCAACTCGCTTTGGAGCGAAGCCAGTCGCGCAGATCCGCCGCCTCCGCTGCTGGAAATAACCCATCAATGATGAGATGCGGATAAGGGTAGGATTTGAGCTCGCCTCCGGCGATCGCTTCGTCAATTGTGTTGATGGATAACGGTTTGTTAATGGGCGGGCTATCAGGCATCGGTAGGCTCCACGGCTACATAAACGAGATCGGGCGCGATTTTGTGCCAGACATGGAAGAAAAATCGCTTCAGATCAGAGCAATAAACGCTGGGATTGGCGAAATCACGTTCTGCCGACCAGCGGCTTGCAATATGGCCCCCGCCGCAGGCATGGCGCCAAGCGCAACTCAGGCACTCGTCTGGCAGTTCAAGCGAGGCGGCAAAAATCCGCCGCCATGACGGGTCGTCGCGGATTGCGTCAAGCGGATGGGTGGCAAGGCCGAGTTCCGAGGCAACGCCGCCAGCGATGCGGCAAACGTCGTGCGCTTCGATCCCTCCGTCACTGGTGATGGTGGCAGCGGTGACCGGACCATATCCGATACTCTCAACCCCGCTGCGTAGTCCAGCAAGTCCACGGATGACCGCATCGATGAAGCGAACTCGCAACCCGCTGTCGGCTAGGTGATCATGCCAATGATCGAATAACCCAATCAGGAAATCTGCGATAGGAGGCGGTGCATCGCCATAAACCGCATCAGGGATTAGCACGTCGAGTTCGCTCACTCCAAGCTCCGTCACGAAGTAATCGAGCAGTGCAGCCGGATCTTGGAAGGGATCGGCGACGGCGAGGATACCAGGCTCGAGCCCAACCGCCCGAAGGCAAGCGATGCCTTCCAAAACACGGGGATGAGTCTCACGTCCTCGGAGATCAGGGCGATGACGGTCGTGGAGTTCCGGTGGCCCATCAATGCTGACTGTGCAGGATACCCGAAAATAAGCCAGGATTACCGCCCAATCATCGTCTAATAACACGCCGTTGGTGGTGAGGCAGATGTGCAGCGTACAGCCACTCTCTGCCTCCAGTTGACGCAGCCGTTCACAGAGTCGAAAAAACCGCGCCTTAGGGAAGAGCAGCGGCTCGCCACCGTGGAGTACTATGGTGAAGTCGCTTAACACATGCGATACGATGTGTTCCCGCAACCGGAACAGCAATTTTTCCACTGTCAGTGATGCCATGAGCCTCGACGCGCCCAGCACGGAGTCATCGCGAAACCAGTAACAATAGTCGCAGGCAAGGTTGCAGCGCGCGGACAGCTTAACAATTATCGCGTCAACTGCGCGTTGTGCCTCGAACTCGGGATTGATCGGCCTAAGAGGAGGCAATCCCCCCTCGCGAAAAGCGGTGGAATGGCAAGGTTCAGCCATGGCGGCAAATTTTGGGCGAGGGGAAAGATTGTCCCTTTAGAATTTAGCGAGAGCCACGTTCCTTCAGGATACGCTCGGTGAGTCCGCGAACCTTGTCTTCCAAGTCAACCGGGTTGATGACCTGTTGCTGATGGTCGGTGAGTCCACCAGTGCGGTCAAAGACCCGCTCGTAACCGGGATTGGTTCGGTCGAAATTTTGCACGGCGGCATCGCCGATTCGACCGAGCGCCTTCGACACGGCATCGGCACGAGCTTGGACATGAAGCTGCATGCCAAATTTGTCCTGCAACTCCTTTAAATTGTCGTCAGAGAGCTTGCCTGCATCGACTGAGAAGACTTTCACTTGCGGTGGTACATTAGCCATTCTATTTCTCCACTCTAGTCAGTTTACGTAAGTGCCTTTTTTGACGTGCGGGAACTCATAGAGGAACTTTAATCGCCCCATCTTCTTGCATGCTCCAACATCTATCTAATGAGAATTGTTTCATGATCAAAATCAGATGTCAAACGCCACTTAACCGCGACAGCAATTCTCATTTTGGCGAATTTACCCGGTTTCCGGCTTCGGGAGTGTCGCAGGGCAATCGCGCTATGTGGAGGGCTTGCCAAAAATCAGCTCATATCGGTAACCGTCATTAAGCGACGCTCGGAGTTTGCGGCGGCGGAGGCTGTCTTTTGACGGGCCGTTATGCTTGATCACGTTCATGGCCATACGCCGGACTGGGCGAGGTTCTCCGACGAATGATCCTTCCTTGTCCGGTTGGCATCCTCGCCGAACTGCACGTCCAGCACCCAATGCTGGCCGTTCTCGATCCCCCAGTGCCCGCGCACGGCCTCAGCGAAACGCTCCAAGCCGGTGAACGAGTACAGGTAGTAGCGGCATTCCACCGAGGTCTTGTCCACAACCCTGCGGGTCGACTCCACCCGCCCGACGGCCGCCAGCCCCGCCCATTCCGGCTTCTGCCCCAGCCAGCCGATGTCGCTTGCTGTTATAAAAGGCCAGGTAGTCGATGTAAGCCTCCAGCCGAACCACGTCGGCCCCTTTAGCCTATGCGTCTTTATTCTGATCGCGCCTCAACGGCAGCAATTCGTCTAACCGGCTGTTTGGCCAGGTGGGGAGTTTTTCCAGGGTGTCCTTGAGCCAGGCGGCAGGGTCAAGGCCGTTGAGCTTGGCCGTCCCCGTCTGGCTCTGGATCACCGCCGCCCGCTTGCCCGCCCGTTCCGACCCGGCGAACAGCCAGTTCTTCTTACCGATGGCAATCGGGCGGATGGCGTTTTCCACCGGATTGTTGTGTGTACCTTGCTAAGGCGCATTTGATTCGTCGGCGCAAATCCGACCCGGCTAACTTTCGCTCCAGCCGGAAGCACTCGGGGCGGCTCGGGAGGCAACGAACGGGCTGAAGCACTCCGGGAAAAGGCCCCCTTGGGGGGCCAGCGGGCCATGCGGGCCGTAACGTCAGAACACCTGTCCCCTTGGTCTAACCCAAGCGGTGGATGTTAAGACTGAACTGCTTTCAAATCAGAGATTTGCTGGTCATATGACACTGAAAAACGGCTGATGGCTTGGCGTGGCAGTTGGATTCTGAGATTATACCTTTTTTCGTCATCCCGACCTTGCCACACTTATCTGCCCCACCGATTGGTTCGAGCACATGCCCCAAATCCAACTTCCCTTTTTCCCC
>QJPH01000165.1 GCA_003242955.1 Candidatus Methylumidiphilus alinenensis | reverse complement strand
TGGATGGTCGAATTGGCTGGCAGCATATTCCAACACCGCCGTGATATCCTCGTCTTCAAGATAAGGATAATCCTCAAGGATTTCCGTCCTAGATGCCCCCGACGCAAGTAAATCAAGGACATCTTTGACCCGAATTCTCATGCCGCGTATACAGGGCCTACCGCCGCATTGAAGCGGATTGACGGTGATTCTATTTAGGTAATTCATATTGTTTCCAAAAATACTTGAAAGGTGGATGATGGCTGTGCCACCGAAAGAAAGCGCATCAATGAGCCGTTCAATTTCCTTTTCCATGGATTGCTGTTTCTGCAAGGCGGCTTGTTTTTCCATTCGCTCCCGCTGCAAATCCTGTTGAGCTTGTTCCATATCATGCTGTATCCGCTCGTTTTCCTGCTTAATTCTCTCCATCTCCCGCAATTACTCTTCCAAGGAGGTCAAATCCTCCTCCACCCCGGCCATGTCGCCGAGCATTTGCGTATAGATCAACAAAACCGCTTGCAACGCGGCAAGTTCGCGGCGGAATTCGGTGTGGTGTTCGGCCAGCTTGCCTTCTTCCTTGATCCTGTGCCATTTGGAGGTGAAAGGGCGGACTTTCTGGTTGAGAATGACCACCGCGAGCTTGGCGAATTCCATCGCGCCCCGGCCCTGCGAGCGCAAGACTTGGCGGGTGATCGGGAAGATTTGATAGACGCTGGTCAGTGCCGTGACATCATCGCCGCTCTCTTCCGGCAGTGGCTGGGTGGTGATGCGGGTCAGCAGTTCGACATACATCTCCCACGCCGCGTTTCTGTCCGGGTCTTGCGGTTTCCATTCGGTTTCGAGCACGCCCAGTTTGATTTTAAGCGAGGTCATACCCCAGTTTTCTAGCCAATCGCGCCATTTCATTGTGTTTTCCTCGTAGGTGGTTTGGAACTATGCAAGCTGGGTTTACAGCGAACGCAGGCTCCGCGCCGCTTGCTGCGCATGTTCAGCATCCCCCACCAATTCAAACAAAGACTTGGCTTTCTCGAAATGTTGGCGGGCTTGGTAAATTGATACTATTGTATGTTAGCGAAGTTTAAGCCGCTTGTTCAATTTGGATATTTTCGAGACAAATTGGGGGCATCCCCTCTTTCCCGAAAACCTGTTGAGCATCAAGGATTTCAATGCCGACCAAGGTTTCTCCCGGCCCAATGTTCAAGGCCACATCCTCGTTGAGGCGTAGAGTCCGGCATTCATATTGGCCTTCCAGTAATCGGATATAGAGCGAATCGGTTTCGAGGTCGTAGCTGATTTTCATGGGGCGTTGCCAAAAGAAGAAGGTATAAACGGTTATGATCATTGAATAGACCAAAATCAAAACGCGGTTGCAGCAATTCTCATTTTGGCGTGACCAATGCACCTAGTGTAGGGTGGGCTAGGCGCAAACACCAGGTACCTTGATTTCACTCGGCGCTTTCCGTGCGCCGTAGCCCATCAACCCGGCGGCGGATGGGCCATGGTGGGCTACGGTGCGCGTCAAACTTAGCGATAAACGGAAAGGATTTGAAATGCGCACCTAGCCCACCCTATAGGGCAATGTTCACAAAGCCGGACGGGATTTGTAATCCCGTCCGTAATGTTTTGTGCAATGTTGGATGACGTAACTTCGCACAAAACATAAGCGACGGGGTTACAAACCCCGTCGCGCTTCGTTGCCGGACAAACAGTGCCCCCGCAGATTCCAATGCCAATGGGCGATGGCACTGCACTTCCAGCCAAACGGTTTCGGGAACAATGACACGGCCAAAATCCACCAGCAGATCAAGACAAGCAAGCTCATCCAGCTGGATGATAGGCCCAGCGTCGGCAACGACAACCAGACTAGTCTTGTCCATGTAAACCCCAGTCAATGTCCTCGCGGATGAATTGTTCGTTCATCATGTCAAAATGGGATTCCAGATAACGTCGGACGGATTCGGCAATCAGCTCGTCCATATTGGCGACCAAACCTTGTTGAACCATGGTTTGCGCTTGTTGCCAGAGTTGATCGGGCATTTGGTTTTGTACGGTGGTCATAGTGGATATGTCTCCGGGAAACAGGCTTGGTAAATTCTAGCAGGATTGTCAGGTATCGTTAGGGCAGGTGCACAAGCTACGAGTAGTGTATTTTGCTCGTTCCCAAGCTCCAGCTTGGGAATGGGTTCTTTGAAGCTCCAGCTTCACGAATAACGGGCAAGCTGGAGCTTGCAAGATAAGTGTTCCCAAGCCGGAGCTTGGGAACCAGACAAACGATTGAACCAGTCTATTGGGCCATTCAATTGCAGATTCTGGGCGACATCGAGAAATGAAGTCTCATCCTCCACTGGCTCAG
The DNA here is from genome assembly GCA_003242955.1 of Candidatus Methylumidiphilus alinenensis. GTDB lineage: Bacteria > Pseudomonadota > Gammaproteobacteria > Methylococcales > Methylococcaceae > Methylumidiphilus > Methylumidiphilus alinenensis. Next base: position 5,592 of record QJPH01000165.1, on the reverse strand, counting down.
TTTCCAAGGTCAATCGAACTCGTGAATTCGGTGGTAAACCGATCGGTTTATCAGGGCGTAATACTTCACCATCAAAGGTGGCAAGAACAATAGTACTCATGGCTGGTTTTCATCTTTTGTTATTTACGATCCTAGCACAGACTATGCTAATTGGATGGTTGGGATCAATGCAAACTGGGTTTACAGCGAACGCAATTCCCGCGCTGCTTGCTGTGCATGTTCAGCATCCCCCACCAATTCAAACAGAGACTTGGCTTTCTCGAAATGTAGGCGGGCTTGTTCGGGGTCGCCGATGTCATCTAGGTAAAGTAGACCTAAGCTGAAATAGGTCATGCCTGCGTTATGATGGTCACCAATGCGAGTTTCGATATCAAGTGCTTTGCGATAAAACACCATGGATTGTGCTAAATTGCCCTTTGCTTTGTATACGTTAGCTAAACCATAATAATCAAAAGCAACGCCTGGCTCGTCGCCAATCCGTAATTCAATCGCTAAAGCATTTTCATGCATCGATTTAGCCTCATCAAAAGAGTTTTGTAGAAAATGAGTTGTGGCGAGATTGCTATAGGTACTTGCCAGCCCCGCTGGGTTGCCCAACTGTTCCATGATAGTAACGTTTTTTTTGTACATTTTGATCGCCAAATCAAACTTACCTTGCTCAATATAGATAGTGGCGAGATTATTATATGTGCTAGCCGCTATTGAATCTTTACCCATTTTCAGGCTGATCGCTAGTGATAGTTCGTAAACTTCCGCTGCCTTTATTAAATCACCCTGAATTCTGTATACTATACCTAAATTATTATAAGTTGTTGCTTGACCTTCTTCATTTCTTGCCTTTTCAGCTAAGGCTATTCCATTTCGGAAATGTTCAATGGCTTGGATATAGAGTCCCATCATTCTAAAGGTAGTACCGATCTGGTCGTAAATAATTGACTGCTCCCAAAAATCGTTTAGTCGTGTAGCTAGTTCCAATGCTTGCTGATAAAGCACTAAAGCTTGTGCCATTTCACCTTGATAACGGAACAATAGAGCCAATGAGCGCGTGGCATAGCATTTGCATTGTAGGTCATTAAAATGCTCAGCTTTTTCCAACGAGGCGATCAGCAAACGTTCCGATTCCTGCCAACGACCATGTTTTAGCAATTGAATACCTTGAAAAAAGTACTCACGAGCATCGTGAATGTCAGGATAGGCTTGGAGCAATTCGCTTAACATTCCATCAATTTTTGAATCTATCGTCATGATTTGGTTCCTCTTGTTGTGTTGGTTAATTTCCAATATATTGAGGTATGGCACAGGTTAGTAGAAAGGCTGCATCCCTTTGCATCCAACTGTTTTGGTATAATGGCTTTAGTCGGCTTAGGTTTGCCGACCTGTACAAGTTAATCTAAATCCCATTTGCGCATGGCATTAAAACTAGGCAGCATTTTCATGACGGCGTTCATGGCCTTGTCCAATTCCTCCTCCAACCAGACAAAACGAATATCGCCGCCACGACGGGCAATGTTATACTGGCAGCGATAATCGCTAAAGATGTCAAACGGCACGGCATCTTTGGAATCTTTATTTTGCAACAGGATTAACGGTTTGCCCATACCATGCAACAAGCCGGATTCGTACAGCACATTGAGGTTGTTGTTGGATATCTCGGCGATGCCGAAATGGGCTTGTTTCAATTGCCGGTGCATATCCCGATGGATGTTCAAATCATCCATGGCTTTGGTGGGTGCCATTACCTTGATGCCCAGTTCCTTACGCATAAAATACTCTTGAATATAATCCAACAAACGATAGTTGTCCTCAATCTTGTAATCAAAAGCGAAGAAGCAACTACGGTATTCGGTCAACTGAATCTCCGGCAGTTGGCGTTTCAACTTATCCCTTTCCATTTCCACCTTGGCGCGTTCTTGCTGTTCTTGGGCCAGTGCCTGGGCGGTCGCTATCATTGCAGAGAAGGCATTGTTGTTGGCGGTGAAGATGATCTCGGCGTTTTCCGGCGAGACATAATGCTGGGAGAACATCACCGCATTGTTGTAAATACAGGTCAACGCCAATTCAAAAGTCACATTTCGCGGCATGTCGCGCAGTTGGCGGATCAAGGGATTGCGGGCATTCAAGTGCAACAGCGTATCCTCACCCGCTGCGCGTTGGCTTTTTTGCTTCGCCATTTGATTGAACATCTGCTTGATGGCACTGCTGTTGAGACCGAGTTGCGCACCCATGGCATCGAGTTCTGCCCTGCGCTTGTCGTCTTGGCTCAAGGGACGGGACACCAATACTGCCGGCACAGTCTCCGGGTCAAATTCCACTGCCTTTGCCTCCTTGTGGACTTGTCGGCGAAAAGCCCGTTCCAAATCCTGCCATTTGTCATCCACGGTTTCTAGGATTTTGAAGATCAGCCCGGAATCGGCGGCAAGACGCTCTAGCGGAACCTTTCGGCGTTGCGCATAGCGTTCCAAGAATTCTTCTTCCACGCCCCAACTGGCATCAATCACCGGCAAGCCATTGTCCGCAAACAACATCTTGTGTTGAGTGCCGGAGCCGCGTTCGGCAAAGTAGTAGATTATGCCCTTGGATTTCACCAAATAATCCCGCATGGGGATCAGCCCGGTATCGGTGTTGACCCGCACCAAATCGCTGATGCGGTCAAAGAAATCATCGTCCTCCAAGGCGTGGGCTTTGATGGTGTTGTTATAAGCCCCCACCAACATTGTGAGCCTGTCCGGGTCTTGGGTTTGCAGCCAATCCAAATAGGCGATGATGATCTGACCGAGCCAGTTGCGGATTTGCTGGTAGGCGGCATCGACGATGATTTCTCCCCGGCTCAGCGTGGGCGTGAGGTCTGGCGTGTTGATGACGCCTTTGACGAAACTCGCCCAGCGCGGCAACAGGTCTTTGTCATTGGCTTTGATGAACATGCGCGAAATATAGATGTCTACTTCGCCAAACTGACGGGTCAACTCAAACGGAATCATCGGGATGAACAACAAGCCAGACACGTTGGGGAGAGTCTGGTCGGAAGTCATTTCCTCCCAATTGAACGGAATGATACCGAGCGGAAACAAGCCCCAACGCGCTAGGATGTATTCGGACAGGTCGGTGTGTTTCGATTCCCAAGGCGGGGTGCAGGCATTGGCTTGGTTGCCGTTGAGATAAATCGGGATGGACAGGAAATCGGCATATTTTTTGATTGCTTGTCGTAATCGTTCCTCGTCCAGCAAGGCGATCTTGCTATCGAGCAGATGCAGGATGACGCGAGTGCCGGTTTCGGGCTTGGCGCAGGGTTCCAGGCTAAAGTGAATGTCACCCGCACACACCCAACGGAAACCGCCTTCGGCATGGCTAGGACGAGTAATGATTTCGACTTGGCGCGAAATGGAAAAGGCCGACAACAAGCCGATGCCAAATTGACCGATCAGTAATGCCGCCTCATGGGCATCCTTTTGACGCAATTGGTCGCGCTGAATGCGGGTGAAACTCTCGCCGATGGTGGAAAGGTTCTTGTGCAATTCATCTTCGGTCATGCCCATGCCATTATCGGCGATGACGATGGTTTGGTTGGCTTTGTCGAAACTGACGTGGATGTGCGGATTGTGGTATGAGCGGTCTTCCGTGCCACGGATGATGCAGGAGTCGTGGGCGTTCTGGATCATTTCCCGGATCGCCACATCCGGCTCGGCGTAAATGTTTTCGCCCAGCATGCGCAGCAGGCCGGGCAGGTTGATCTGGATTTGGTGTTGTTCTGCCATGGCTGGTTTCTTTATTCTGAGAAGTGGGGCAGCGATCAAGAAGGTTTGATGGATTATGGCATAATCCCACAAAAGACGCTGCACCTTGGGCTGTTACGCTCATAACTAGCGCAAATCTATCGCGACAACGCCAAGGCCGCCAGGGAAAGGCTGGAAACGCTGATGGACCGATCCCGCTGGATCGCCGTTGCCGCCTCGGCAATCGCCGCCCTGTTTGCCATCACCTCCGGGATGTTGCTGCTGCGCGGATTCAGGAACCCCGTCGAAGCCCTGATGCAAGGCACCGACGCCATCGCCTCGGGCAACCTGGCCCATCGCATAGAACTACCCAAGCAGGACGAGTTCGGCTACCTCGCCACCCACTTCAACCACATGGCCGGCGAACTGGAACGCCAGCAGGCCAGACTGAAAGAGGGGAAGGCCGCCCTTGAGCAGCGGGTGGCCGAGCGCACCGTGGAACTGCACCGGCTGAACGGCGAACTGCTGCGGCTGCGGCAAGTGTTATTCATCCTGGGCGACAATGCCATCCGCTATTCCAATCCGGGCAGTCACATTGCCGTCACCCTTCACACCGACGAAAACTCGGCGACATTCAGCCTCACCGACCAAGGCATTGGCATACCCGCCGAGGATTTGGGCCTAGTCTTCGACCGCCACTTCCGCAGTGCCAACGCCCGCCGTTCCAGGCACGACGGCGCGGGACTCGGACTTCCCATGGCCAGGGCCATCTTGCAGGCGCACGGCGAGCAGATTGTGGCCGCCAGCGTCGAAGGGGCAGGGTCGACTTTCACGGCAACCTTGCCGTTGGCTTCCAGCGAACCACAATAGGACAATAGAACAGAATGCAGATGCCCATGCACCAAAAAACACCCAATGCCGAATCCATTCAAAACCCCGACCACAAGCGCATTTTACTGGTGGAGGACGACAAGCGCATTGCCGGTTTTATCCTGCGCGGGCTGAAAGTCGGCGGCTACACCGTCGAAATGGCCCACACTGGGCTGGAAGGCTTGGGTTTGGCGATGGGACAGGGGTACAGCGCGATCATCCTGGACATCCGCCTGCCCGATATCGACGGCCTGCAAGTCTGCGAGAACCGCCGCGCCAACCGCATCGACACCCCCATCCTGATGTTGACGGCCTGGGACTCGCTGCGCGACAAAGTGACCGGCTTGCGTTCGGGGGCGGACGACTATATGACCAAGCCTTTTGCATTTGAGGAACTGCTGGCCCTGATCGAAGCGCTGACCCGTCGCAGCGGCGGTGAAATCAAGCCGGAACCCAAGGAATTGCGCATTGCCGACTTGGTGTTGAACCCTGAGACCCACGCAGTGATGCGCGGCGACGCGCTGATAGAACTCACCCCCAAAGAGTTCGCCATGCTGGAATGCCTGCTCCGCATGCCGGGCAAGGTGGTCGAACGGACGAAGATTCTGGAACGTGTATGGGGTATGAATGCCGATCCGATGACCAATGTAGTGGATGTCTACATCCGCCAGCTTAGGCGCAAAATCGACGAAGGCCATGACATTAAACTCATCAAGACCGTGAGAGGGTTTGGGTATAAAGTGGATGCCTCGTGACTCTGGTTAGCTAAAAATCGAAACTTCTTGCCAATTAGGGGTGCTAATCAACAAACCTGTGATAAAGTTTCCAGCGTTGGAATAATGCGGGAGTGGATGGATACCATCAATCAATGGCATCAGACAGGGCAGTCTGCGGCAATCATTCGTTACTCGTTACCTATTGCAGAAGAAGATCATGGCAATTGACATGGCTACCGGTGAAGCGTTGAAGCAAAACACAGGCTGCGCACCGCCATGCCCGTGACAGCAGAGCA
>QJPH01000174.1 GCA_003242955.1 Candidatus Methylumidiphilus alinenensis | reverse complement strand
CGCACAACGGCCCGGTCGTGCTGGCGCTTCCAGTAGCGGCCATCCCATTTAAGCTGGATGTACTCCTGCTTGGTCAGTGATACGATGGCTTTGGAAAATGGCGTTCCCTCCTTCCGGAAGACGGCGGGCTGATGGGGTGGAATGATTGGCAGTGGGTTCATGTGTTCCATAAACCGCATTTATACAGGAATTTGCTTCTTGTGTCCCGCAGTTTTTTTATGTCGTCAGTATGAGCTTTGTTGGGTCTAACGGGTTGGCCGAATATTTACGCACGGTGTCGCGCAAGTCCTTGGGTATGCTCAGGAAAAACGCCTTCACCGTGGCCTTCTCGCGATTCTCCAAAACCCCCAGCAGGCGGTTTTTGCCCTCTTCCGTTCGGGTCGAGACAATCGTCGCAAAATCCCGATGGCCCTTTTTCAAGGCAATCTCGTCTATGCCCACAGTCGGCAGACTCTTGAACTCACTCCAATCCACGCCTTGCCCAAACCGGTCATCAACAATGTCCTCCACCTCGTCGTAGCCGACCTTCTCCTTGTCACTGACATCTTGAACCGTGCTGTTGACCAGGAGCCTCAATACATGCTCAGCATACGCCTTGGTCACGGCGTGGCGCGGCTCGTACCACGGCAGGTGCTGCGTCGTGGTGGTGTTGCCCGGACAGTCGTCGCAGAGGTAACGGCGCGGCTTGGTAAATATATAGGTGGGCATGTCCAGTATCGGCAAATGCCGGAGCTTGATTTCCCTGCCCTCGTCATAACGGTGATGGATGTCCCGACCACACCGGTGGCATCGGGTGCCATCCACGGTGCTGCTCACATGGATGTGAACCTCCCCATTACTCGTAACTTCCACGCGATTAACCTTGACCCCTTCAATATCAAGAGGAATTGTGACATACTCAGACATGGCACACCTCGCTTTAAAACTGCGTTGCCCGATTTGGCAACCATCTGTTTATATTGGGCTAAATTTTTACCATTCAAGTTCCCAAAGAACCTCAGTTTGACTTCGAGCAAGGCGGAAGCCCACATTTCCAAACCTGGCATTTAGATTTTCTTCCAGATCCCGACTAGCTGGGCTTGATTTGAGTGCGTTATCAATCCAAGAATCACCGCGCATTGCCGCCCCACCACGGCCAAGTATGTTATTACTTGAACTAATTTTGTCATGAGGAAAATCCCCAGAATTATCGTCATGGTCGGTATCGCACCATTCCCACACATTTCCATGCATCTGATATAAACCATATCTATTGCAAGGAACATCTTTTACACCAACCGTTCCTCTTTGATGCAATTCGTGATGTACACAGAAATCAGAAGAATATGCTTCATTATCATTTATATAAGAAATATCGCCATACTTGTGGGTAGTTCCTGAGAAACAAGCGTATTCCCACTCATTTTCTAATGGTAGACGAAACCCGCCGCCTTTCACGTAATTCAAGCGGGTTAGAAAATTCTGCACATCGTTCCATGATACGCGCTCTACTGGGCGTTCAATATTTTTAGAAGTAAAACAACTTGGATTATTGCCCATTACTGCAAGCCACAAGGATTGCGTACACGAAGTATCAGCCAACCAGAAACCTTTGGTCATTTGAATACCTTGCCGTCCTTTATTGCCTTGTCGATCTGATTCATTTTCTGATGATTGAATTATAAATTCACTAGGAGGCATCCACCGCATGACTTGTTTGATATCGTCTATTCTGAATGATGCCCATAATCCCCATTGATCTCGGCCTACTGCATCAGCCCAAGCTGGGCATTGTAATAAATCTATTTCTAATTCAGACCGATCAGTGGCAATAGTTATTCTTAAAAATTGACTTGAAGCATCTGCAATATTTAATGGTATAGAAAAGTCTTCAATAGGAACAACTATATTACCAGAGTTCTCATATTTTATATGCACATATATATCAGCTTCGATTTCTGCGATTGGACTGCCATAATTTCTATTACCTTCTAGCCACATAACATCGCCTTTCTGCAAAAGATAAAAATGTCGTCGAGCTTTCGTTACGCCAAACAACCACTGTAGTTGCTCCATATCAATACCGGAAGGCATATCAATTTTCTTAACCTTATCTATGCAAATAGCATGAGCAGCCATATATAATATTATGCGTTCATCCAAAATATTCTGCATATCAAAATTGAATCGGTTACGCATACCAAGCGCATAACAAATAATGTCTTCGGATAAATTACTGCTATCTGTGAAACAGGTTTTTATTAGTCTTTGCATAAATAGCTTAGAATTTTCAGCTTTCTGATTTGTAATTATCCCATAATTTATAAAATTTAATAATTCCTCATGTAATATTACTGGTGACAAGTGGGAATGGTACTTTGTAATTAGTGCTACCAGTTCAGAGCTAATTTTATAGAGCATTGGGAGATAAAACATTTTTTTATAATGTTCAAAACTCCCTGGTATAAGGCGAAGTGCTAAAGGATTAGTCTGTACTTTTTTGTGGCTCCATACTCCTGCCTCACTACCCACATCAGTTCCAGTCAGATGTCGAACAGCCCGCAATAAAGCCGGTTCGACTCGAATCGCGGGGGACAATAGAGCCAGCAGGTGTTCAGTCCCAACATCTTCCTCTGACCGAATAGCGTAAATATTCGGCTAACCCGTCAGAGCCAGCGAAGCCCGCATTGACGACATAAAAAAACTGCGGGACACACGAAGCAAATTCCTGTATAAATGCGGTTCATGGAAAACATGAACCCACTGCCAATCATTCCACCCCATCAGCCCGCCGTCTTCCGGAAGGAGGGAACGCCATTTTCCAAAGCCATCGTATCACTGACCAAGCAGGAGTACATCCAGCTTAAATGGGATGGCCGCTACTGGAAGCGCCAGCACGACCGGGCCGTTGTGCGGGCTGCCGCGTTCAAACAAGAGTTGGAGCTTGCGCAGGCGCGAATCCGCGACCTTGAGCAGCGGCTCTACGGCAAACGGAGCGAGAAGGGCACCACGGCACCGGAGGCGCAACCGGGCGGGGTGAATCTTTCGCGCCCCCGCGGCCAGGTGCCGGGGAGCATGAAAGGCAGCGAGATAAGTGTAGTGGAAGTGGCGAGATAAATGGAATGAAACGGAACAAATCGGAACGAAACGAAAAGACCAAAAGAAAACGATTTTCATATGATGAAAATCAAAACGCCAATAAATTGGTGATGGTAGGATAGGTTTTGAGGAAGGGTCATCGGGGCTTTTTGGTGAGGAAAAAAAGCTGGGCGGATTCCATGATGCGCCAAACGTCGGCATAAACCCGGTGGCGGTTGTTGTCCTTAACCGAGTTTTTAAAGTTGCCATAGTCGATGTTAAAGGCACGGTCGGCGAGTGTCTTGGCAACGGTCTGGCGGTCTATCAGGGCGCGGTAGCGATAGTCGCGTTCGGGGGTTTCGGAAGTCTCTATACCAGGGAATACAGTTTCTATATCGCCCTTGAAACGCCCCCTTACTAATAGAGTATCAGGACGGTCGGGATGGGCGATGATGGACAGGTATGCATCATTAAAAAATACCCACATTATTGCGCCTCCCCTTCTCTTTCACCTTCAGCAGCTTTAGCAAATTCCGCCAGTTCGCCACTCTTTTTCATCAGGCCATATGAGATGGCATCCACCGGGCCGCAGAGTTTTTCCTTGTACCAGTCGGGCAAAGCGTCAGCCCAAGGCTGGTTTTTGTTAGGGTCTTGCCCTGCCATGGCGGCTGTGACTGCGGCTCTGGTTGCCCTGCGGTCGGCTAGGTATTCTTCCGGGCTTTTATTTGATTTGGCAACCTTACTTTGCGCCCATTCACGGGTATAAAAGTCAGCATCAGATGGATCATCTTGCTGATACATTTCTATGAGTTCGTCAATTGCGTCTTTTAAATTGGTCATGTCATCTCTCGGTTATTTCAACGTGGTATTTGCCATCTTTCATCCATATGTCATCAACATCAAATTCGGTTTCCGTGCCGAATAGCACTTCATTTTCAGACCCTGGCACGGCGGAGATGGAGTTGATGTGGACCCCACTTTTGCCATTGATATGAACGTACATTTCTTTGCTATAAAACCCCGGCTTCTCGCCTACGGTGCTGGAGGAGATGCCTTCAAACCGATAGACACCTTGTGACTTTTTCAGTTTTCCCATCTTCTCGAAATAGTCCTTCGCCTCCTGTGTATTGTTAAACATCCCCCTCGCCGAGCGGCCTTGGTATTTGCGCTCGTCGGGAGCGTTCCTTAGCGCATCGTTGACCAGCTTCTCGTACTCTTTGACGGCCTTGGATGCCTTCTTGCCGCCGTTGGCCTCGGCTAACAGTTCTTCATTGACGCTGTGGTAGATGTTCGAGGGTGTCCACGACCACAAGGCCCGCTTATATTCCGCCGGCATTTTATTAAAGGCATCCGCCTCCGGGCTGTTGTGGGGAACCTCTGATTTAGCCAAATATTCCGTGTGTTTGAAATACTTTTCAACATCCGTCAACACTTGTTTGACTTGCGGGCCACTAAATAGAGCCGGATCGCCAAACAAATACGGCAAAAACGCCGGTTTGACCTGGGCGGCATCCACTTTCAACGCGGCAGTCCCTATCCCCTCAAACTTGCCTGCCATGCCCCATGTCGCCGGGTTGCCAACCCCAGGCGACGTGGCGTTTTGCATGGCATCCAGCCAGGGCGTGTAGTGCTGCTTTAACGCTTCCACCGCCTCGGCGGTCAGTTTGCGATTTTCCAGCAACGCATTGAACCGCGATAAGGCATTCGCAGCACGGGCGATGTCCTTATCCTCCAATGCCGCGCCTTTGGCGGCTCGGCTGGCAATGCCCTTGACCGCTTCGACAATGGCATTGTCCAAGTCCGCCGCCTGGGCGTGGAGCGTGGCCTTGGTGGACTCGATTGCGGCCAGTTTGGCATCCTTGATCTTTGGCAGCACGTCAGGGAACGCCTTATTCAGATAATCCTTTCTAGCCAGCAGCTTGTCGGCCAGGGCGTTGCGGGTGGCAAAGTCGCCATCGGCATATTGAAGCACGGTCTGCCGGATCAGCGCGTCGTCGGTTGCCAATACACGGGCCACCGAGGCTTTGACCTCGGCCTTGGAGAGGAAGCCGAACACATTGGCGGCCTGCGGGTTGGTGGCCACGTCGCGCAAACTTCGCAGTTCGGTGACGGCATCCCCAAACGCCGCGCCCTTGGCTGCGCCTTGCGCCCGGAACAACAATGCCCCCCCGGTGTCAACGCGGATCGCCCTGGTTCCGTTAATTAGTAGGTTGTCGTAGCCCAATCCCACCACATCCCAGTTAGCCAGCCATGCATCGGTGGCAAAACCATCGGCAACGCCGCTTATCTTGCCTGCTTGCAGGGCCGCGCCGTCCTTTTTAAGCCCGTCGATGATGCGCGAGGCCACGCCTACCTGGTTGTGCTGGGTGACCAGCGAAACCTCGGGCACGTCGATTCCAACTACCTTGTAAAGCTTGGCGGCCAGCACTTCATTATGAGCTTGGGCCGCGTCGGCGGGGAATTTGACATACCATTGCGCCCCCTCGCCGTCCTCAAACAAGCCGCCGGGGTTGGAACCGGCCTGTGGGCCGATCTGCTTCCAGCCCGACACATCCACCGTGGTCAACGAGTCCACCTGGGCCGGGGCCGGGTTGGCCGTCTTGGCTAATTGGGCCGCAGTGGCTTGGGTATCCTTGGCGGTTTGTAACTGGTTTTCAATAGCCTCCTTATCATCAAGGCTTAGACTATTATACGCCGATAATTGTTTAGCCGATGGTGGCTTTCCACTTAAAATCGACTTTTGATAGGCGGTAATATTCACCTTTTGCTGATAGTCGGCTTTCAGTTGCGCGGCTATCTCGTCGAGGGTTTTAGATGGCATCGACGGGAGTAATTTGGCGGCTTGTTGCTGCCATTTGCCTAGAGTACCGGCTTGGGCTTGTTCCAGTTTATAGGCGGCTATTTTGGCATCCATCTTCGCCATAGTCCGGGCCAATTCAATAGGGCCTTGTTCCTTGGCGATGGCCTTGATGGATTTACCCACCTCGCGTTTTATTTTCATACTGTCAAACTCCTTTTGATACTGCTCCATGGTGGGGTGTTCATCCATGTAATTCAGGTCGGCCTTGAGCGGGTTAAGGGCGATTTCCTGCTCGGTGAAGGCTTTCTTGCCGGGGTTTTCCAGTAGCCCCTTGTCTTTCCATTCGGCTAAAAAGGGCAGCGAGATGCAGCCGCAGTTGACGACTTCGCTGACCGGGGCTTTGGGGTCGTGGGGGTGCATCAGGCGTGGGCCGTTGCCCTCGTGGCCGGGGATCACTGCGCCGGTGCCGATGATGAAGGGCTGGTCGGCGGGGCGCACTTGCCCGTCGGTGAGGTCATGGGTGCGGCGGGAATGGATTTTGCCGCTGCGCCGCCATTGCTTGGACATGGCGGGGACGTGCTGCACCGCTTGCATCAATCGGGCTTGGCCGGCCACTCCGTAGGCGCGGCCTAGCTCGGTGCGGACGATGCAGGTGGCGCGGGATTTGGACACACCCTCCATGATTTGCTGGACGCGCTGGATGGTGTCGAACGGGGTTTGCGAACCGATGATGGTGAGGGCCAGTTCGCTGTTGATGCGGTTCACGGTGTCCATGGACACATCCTTCATCTTGCCGGTGGTGAAGGCGACCATGGCTTTGAGTTGCCCTGGGTCGAGCTTGGGGGCCAGCGCGTGGAGTTCGATGCCGAGTTTTTCGACCGGCTTGTCGATGAGGTTCTGTCCGGCGGTGTAGGCTTTGCCCTGGCCGGCGGCGGCAGCGGATCCGGCCTCCTCTTGCCACACATCGAGCATTTGTTCGATGGATTTGATGAGTTGCGGCTGATACCAGAGATTGTAGTCGGTGGGCTGGGCCTTGAGCTTGGCTTGGACGTTGGCGCGGGCTTGTTTCAGCAGACGCACGACTTCGTTCGCCGTATCCTTTTGGATGCGATTCAGGCTGCCAGCCTGGATGATGACTTCCTGATTGAATAGGTCGAGTTGGGATGTCAATTTTTTAAAAATAGGCTGCTTAATCGTTCAGTTGCTGTATTGAAATATTGAGGTACTGTTTCACAGCCTATGAATTTTTTACCTTGAATCAATGCAGCATGCCCAGTTGTTCCTGATCCCATGAAGGGATCAAAAATTGTTCCATTAGGAGGGATAATTTGACAAATTTCTTCCATGAGTTGCAATGGCTTTTGAGTGATATGCACTTTTTTATTGGATAATGTTTGATAATTAAAAATACCAGGTAGATAGATGGGATCGTCATGCTTGGGCATTGCCCCTTTTGTCCCCCAGATAATAAATTCGATTTGTTGTTTAAATCCATTTTTCCTAGGTCTGCAATTCTTTTTATTCCAGGCTAATTTACCGTGCATAGTCAATCCAGATTCATCAATAATATTAGATAATGCAGAATCATTACGCCAATCAATAAAAAAAAACAAAAATACCCCCATCTTTTTGTAAGACATGCAGGGTCGCTAAGCATAGATCCTGCATCAGGCTTTTCCAAGCTGTTGGATGAATTGAATCTCCGTCGATATCGGGTAATAATTTCGCATAAGCAGCATTAGTCGAGACATATTTATCCTTGCTTGACCGTTTTATTTCCTTTACCGTGTTCCCACCTGATCCATAGGGAGGATCGGTAATTACAGCCGACACACTTCCCGTTGGAATAGAAGATAAAACTTTTCTGAAATCCTCAGAATAGAGGATGCATTGATCGTTGCCAAAAATAACAGGCTGTATGATATCAGCAACGATCTGAAAACAAACAGGGCATTTTTTAGGCATGGCTGGCTGGCTGGCTGGCTGGCTGGCTGGCTGGCTGGCTGGCTGGCTGGCTGGCTGGCTGGCTGGCTGGCTGGCTGGCTGGCTGGCTGGCTGGCTGGCTGGCTGGCTGGCTGGCTGGCTGGCTGGCTGGCTGGCTGGCTGGCTGGCTGGCTGGCTGGCTGGCTGGCTGGCTGGCTGGCTGGCTGGCTGGCTGG
>QJPH01000249.1 GCA_003242955.1 Candidatus Methylumidiphilus alinenensis | reverse complement strand
CAACCCGGCGAGAGCATCTACGACCCCACTTGCGGCTCCGGCGGCATGTTGCTCTCCGCCATTGCCCAACTGCGCCGACAGGGCAAGGAATGGCGCAATGTCCGCCTGTACGGGCAAGAGCGCAACTTGATGACTTCCTCCATTGCCCGGATGAACTGCTTTTTGCACGGCATTGAAGATTTCCGCATTGAGCGCGGCGACACCTTGGCCGAGCCAAAATTCGTGCAAGGCGACCGGCTGATGCAATTTGATGTGATACTCGCCAATCCGCCGTATTCCATCAAGCAATGGGACCGCTCCGCCTTCGCCGCCGACCCGTGGGGCCGCAACTGCTTCGGCACCCCGCCGCAAGGCCGCGCCGACTATGCCTTTTGGCAGCATATCCTAAGCAGCCTCAATTCCCCCTCGCCCGTTGCTGGGAGAGGGGCCGGGGTGAGGGCCAAACTGGCCGCTGCGCCATCCTGTTCCCGCACGGCGTGTTATTCCGCCAAGAAGAAGCCGACATGCGGCGCAAGCTGATCGAAGCGGATTTGATCGAATGCGTGTTGGGCCTGGGCCCGAACCTGTTCTACAACTCGCCGATGGAAGCCTGCGTGGTCATCTGCCGCACTGCCAAGCCAAAAGCACGGCGCAACAAAATTCTGTTCATCAATGCCGTGGGCGAGGTCACCCGCGAACGCGCCCAGAGCTTCCTGACCGACGACCACATCCAGCGCATAGTCCAGGCTTACGAACAATTCACCGACGAACCCGGCTTCACCCGTGTTGCCACCTTGGAGGAGATTCGCGCCAAAGACGGCAGCTTGAACATTCCTCTGTATGTCGCCGCACCTGCCTCTTCAAATACGCTGGCAATGCGTGAAGGCCAAGCGGATTACTGCACCGATAGCTTGCCGCAAGCGCTGGACGCTTGGTCGGCATCACGCAAAGCGGTGGCGGAATCGTTGAGCACCATTTTACCCGGTCTTAAACTGCCCAATTTAGATGAAACCTTGAATGGCATTGCGAATAGGGCTTTGTTTGACCGCAAAGGGTGGCAGCGGGTACGTTTTGGCGATGTGGTGAAAATGCTCAAAGAACAGGTGGACCCACAATCGGGTGAAGTGGAGAGGTACGTTGCAGGAGAACACATGGAAACGGAAAATGTTCACATCCGAAAATGGGGTACTGTGGGTGATGGCTATCTCGGACCCGCCTTTATTCGCCGATTTCGCAAAGGTCAAGTACTCTATGGTTCGCGCCGTACCTACCTGAAAAAAGTCGCTGTGGCGGAATGGGATGGTGTCACGTCAAATACGACCTTCGTACTCGAAGCCGTCGAAGGCAAATTACTACAGGAGCTTTTACCGTGGCTTATGCTCTCGGAGGCATTCACCAAGCATTCAATACTGGAATCCAAAGGTTCGACGAATCCCTATATCAATTTTCCAGACATCGCAAAGTTTGAGTTTGACCTTCCACCCATAGAACAGCAACGGCGGTTTGCGGAGGTGCTTTGGGCAATGGATTTTTATTGCATCAGTACTGATGATGTGTTGACGAAAATCATTCAGTATCGTCGGTCGTTTCTTGATTCGGTTGCACAAAAATACTCATATTTACATGCTCTAGTACCTCTTGATTCTATCATTTCGGCAGGTAGACCTATTTGCTATGGTATCTTAAAGCCAGGACTTGGTGTAGATGAAGGTATTCCTGTTATTAAAGTACGTGATTTTCCTGATGGTTCAATCCTTGCTAATGATTTGTTACTTACAACACAAGAAATAGAGACTCCCTTCAAACGATCACGATTGAAGGCTGGAGACTTGTTATTATCGATTCGTGGAACAATTGGGCGGCTAGCTGAAGTTCCTGATTGTCTGGAAGGTGCAAATATTACCCAAGATACTGCAAGGCTATCAATATCATCGGAACATAATCGTTATTATATACGTGCTGTTCTTGAGTCGGAGTTTGTCAAAAATCAAATTTTGTCTCGAATTACTGGCCTCGCAGTTAAGGGAATTAATATTTGCGAAGTTCGCAAATTACAGATTCCTATTCCAAATAGGATAACTCAGGATGAAATAGCATTCCAACTTGAAATTTTCGCTGTTGCCCAAAAATCAACTACTAATCTATTAAGGCAACAATTGCCTTTGAAGAGTCACTTACTAGACATTATCAAAAACCACTTGCTGATCCAGAAACGGCGTGAACACTGGCTAAGTTCTTGATAATGTCTACTGAAAAAATTATTCTTGGATGGTGGTCAAAGCTTCTCTGAGACTGAACATGAGCAGACTGATTTGGTTTCGAAAACAGAGTAAGTCTTAAATGGTTAAAAAATCTGGAAATAACTATGAACGCAGTCACGTTTGAAACGGTAGTTACCGTCGAACATCAATTACATTTACCGGAAGAACTGCCTGTTGGTTGCCGATTGCGGGTGACGGTGGAACCTATCGGCAATTCTGACCAAGACAATAGAGGGCAAACTTTCTCACCGCAAAGCGAGCTTGGACAAACCCTTTTGGCGATTCGCCAACGAGCCATTGCCAAGGGCATGAGGCTGCAAACGGTAGACGAGATTCTCGACGAAATCCACCATGATCGCGCCGAGACGGGCGATGATTAAGACTTATCTTGATGCCAACATCCTGATTGCCGCGTTCCGCAGCGACCACCCCGGTTCCCTGCCAGCCTTAAGCGTTCTGGGTGATCCCTATAGGGTTTTCGTGGCTAGCCAGTATTTACGCTTGGAAACTTTGCGCAAGCCGTTGTTTTATCGCCGCGATGATGAAATAGCTTTCATGGAAGCCTATTTCGCCGCTGTAAGCCTTTGGGTGCCGACCGATGATAGTCTGGTCGCCAGAGCGCTAAAACTTGCGGCTAATCTGGACTTAGGTGCAATGGATGCCCTCCATGCCACCTGCGCACTGCAAGGCGGGGCTGAAGAATTCATTACCTTGGAGCGTCCTTCAAAGTCAATTTGCCGTATACCTGGCTTGTTCGTGGTTTCGCTCCACCCAGAGGCCAAGACTAGGTCATGAGCAAATTCCAGTCCGCCGCTGACCTAAAATCCCAAATCGTCCTAGGCGAAGACAGCCGCCGCCAGTTCAAGCAAGACGTGACCAACGCCGACGCGCTGGCCGCAGAGATGGCGGCGTTCGCCAATTCCGAGGGCGGGGTGATTTTGTTAGGCGTGGCGGATGATGGCTCCGCGCCGGGGCTGTCGCTGGCGGACGTGGGGCGCATCAATCAACTCATCAGCAATGCGGCCTCGCAACATATCCGCAGCCCGTTGACGGTCAGTACGGAAAACTTGGAACTGGACAACGGGCGTATCGTGATTATGCTGACTGTTCCCAAGGGCATCGACAAGCCTTACTTCGACCGCAATGGCGTGATTTGGCTGAAAAGCGGAGCCGACAAACGACGGGTGAATTCCAAGGAGGAACTACGCCGCTTGTTCCAAAGCGTGGACCAGTTTCATGCCGATGAATTGCCAACCAAGGCCGACATCGACAAACTGGACAAGCTGCGCTTCCGGGATTTTCTGCGCGATGTGTACCAACAGCCTTGGCCGGAGTCGGCGGAAGATTTGTTGACGCTATTGCAGAACATGAATTTAGCCACCGATGATGGCGTATTGAACTTGGCCGGGGTGCTGCTGTTTGCCGAGCGGCCCGAGTGGATCAAGCCGCAGTTCATCGTCAAAGCTATCCGCTACCCCGGCAACACCATCCATTCCACCGATTATCTGGATACCGAAGATTTTTCCGGCCCGTTCCGCAAGCTATTCGATGACACCCTCGCTTTCATCATGCGCAATCTGCACAAGGTCCAGGCCGGACAAGGCGTCAACTCACCCGGTATTGCAGAGATTCCCGCGTCTGTTTTTGAGGAATTACTGGTGAACGCCTTGGTTCACCGCGACTATCTGGTCAGCGCGACGATTCGCCTGTTCATCTTCGACGACCGCATTGAAATCGTCAGCCCCGGCCATTTGCCCAACAACCTGACCGTTGAAAAAATCCGGGCGGGCATATCGAATATCCGCAACCCGATTTTGGCTTCCTATGTGGCTAAAGGCATGTTGCCCTACAAAGGCTTGGGGTCCGGCATCAAGCGAGCTTTGCAGAACTGGCCCGACATCGACTTCACCGATGACCGGGAGCGCTGTTTGTTCATTGCTACGGTACACAGGAAAGAGATTGGAAAATGAACCTTTGCAATAGGGGATAATCATGTATTCAGATGTCATCGAAGCAAAAGTGACCGGCAACTTGGAATTCGCCGTTACCTTCGCAGACGGGTTGGCGGGACGAGTGCGCTTATTTCCATCGCATCTTTACGGTGTGTTCGAGCCACTAAAAGACATGGACTTCTTCAAACGCCTCGAAGTCCGAGATGGATTTGTTTCTTGGCCCGGAGAAATCGATCTGGCACCGGATGCCATGTATCTCGCCATCAAACAACACGGTGAATGGGTCTTGTCATGAGCTTCACTGAATCCAACACCGTCGAACAGATGATTCTGGACGCGGTGAGCAAGATCGGCAACGTGGGCGGTAAGAATCTGCGCGAGGGCTTTCCACCGGGCTGGGACGGTTCCTTGGGCGGGGAATTCCAGCCTGCCCGTTGGGACTACCTCCCCGCCGCCCAACTGCCTAGACAAAGCGGCGATGTGATGGTGGAGCCTTGGGTCCGCGAGGCACTGATCCGGCTCAACCCGGACATAGCCGCCCAGCCAGATCGCGCCGACGAAGTCATTTACACGCTACGTGCCTGCATTCTGTCCGTGCAGGCCGACGGGCTGGTGCGGGCCAACGAGAATTTCATGGCTTGGTTGCGTGGCGAGAAAACCATGCCGTTCGGCCACCACGGCGAGCATGTCACCGTGCGCTTGGTGGATGCCGCCGAACCCGCCAACAATCGGCTGACGGTATGCAACCAATGGGTTTACCAAGCCGGGGCGGTGGAAAAGCGCTTTGACGTGGTGTTTGTCGTTAATGGCCTGCCATTGGTTATCGGCGAGGCCAAGACACCGACGCGCAGCGCGGTGACCTGGTTCGACGGCGCGTTTCAGATCAACGAGATTTACGAGAAACAAGCACCGGCCATGTTCGTGCCGAATGTCTTCTCCTTCGCCACCGAGGGCCGCTATTACCGCTATGGCTCCATCCGCATGCCCATCGACATCTGGGGACCGTGGCGCAACGAGGAAAACCAAGAGGAAGGCCAGCTTCACTACGTCAAGGCGGCGGTTGCCAATATGCTGCGGCCCGAGGTGGTGCTCGACATCCTGCAAAACTTCACTGTCTTTGCCACCGACAAGAAACACCGCCGCATCAAGCTCATCTGCCGTTACCAACAGTATTTCACCACCAACCAGATCGTGGACCGCGTGGTGGCAGGATATCCGAAAAAGGGGCTGATTTGGCATTTTCAAGGCAGCGGCAAGTCGCTGCTGATGGTCTTTGCCGCGTTGAAATTGCGGATGCACCCGAAACTGGGCAATCCCACCGTACTGATTGTGGTGGACCGCATCGACCTGGACACACAAATCACCGCCACCTTCAATGCCACCGACGTGCCGAACATGGTGGGCGTGGCCACGCGCTTGGAATTGCAGACGCTGCTCGGGCAGGATGTGCGCAAGGTGCTGATCACCACCATCCACAAATTCGCCGAGGCGGGGGGCAGGCTCAACGAACGCTCGAACATCATTGTGCTGGTGGACGAGGCCCACCGGACGCAGGAAGGCGACCTAGGCCGCAAGATGCGCGAAGCCCTGCCGAATGCCTTCTTGTTCGGATTGACCGGCACACCGATCAACCGCGCCGACAAGAACACCTTCTGGGCCTTTGGCGCGGACGAGGACGAAAAAGGCTACCTCAGCCGTTACACCTATCAGGATTCCATCCGCGACAAGGCCACGTTGCCGCTGCACTTTGAAGCACCGTCAGTCAAGCTGAGGATAGACAAAGCCGCCATTGACGAAGCCTATGCGCACATCACCGGAAACTTAAGCGAGCAAGACCGCGACGACCTTGCCAAACGCGCCGCCAAGATGGCCGTCTTGGTGAAGAACCCGGAACGCGTCCGCGCCGTGGTGGGCCATCTCATCAAGCATTTCCAAACCAAGATCGAACCGAACGGCTTCAAGGCGCAAGTGGTAGTGTTCGACCGGGAATGCTGTGTGCTCTACAAAGCCGTCATGGATGAGTTGGTCGGCCCTGATGCCAGTGCCATCGTCATGAGCGCGGGACAGAATGACCCGCCAGAATGGAAAGAGCATATCCGCGACAAAGATGCCGAGGAAAAGCTATTGGACCGCTTCCGCAACCCGTCCGACCCGCTGAAGTTCGTCATTGTCACCAGCAAATTGCTAACCGGCTTCGATGCCCCCATCTTGCAGGTGATGTACCTCGACAAGCCGATGAAGGACCACAACTTGCTGCAAGCCATCTGCCGGACCAACCGCACGTTTGGACAGGAAAAAACCCACGGCTTGATCGTGGACTACATCGGCATCTTTGACGATGTGGCGCGGGCCTTGGATTTCGACGAGAAGGCCGTGCAACAAGTGGTCAGCAATATTGAAGAGTTGCGCAAAGCCCTGCCTATGCAGATGCAGAAATGCCTAAGCTTCTTCGTCGGTGTTGACCTTAGCGTAGGCGGTTACGAAGGGCTGATGGCCGCGCAGCAATGTTTGCCAAACAACGAGGCTAGGGACAAATTCGCGGCGGAATATTCGGTTTTGGGTACGATTTGGGAAGCGTTGTCGCCCGATCCTTGCCTGATTCCCTATCAGCCTGATTACAAATGGCTTACCCAAGTGTATGAATCAGTGAAGCCGCCGAGTGGCAACGGCAAGTTGCTCTGGCATGCCCTGGGTGCGAAGACGGTCGAACTCATCAATCAGAATGTCCATTTGGAATCCGTGCGCGATGATATCGAGACCTTGGTGTTGGATGCCGATGTGTTGGAAGACATCCTGCAAGACATCGACTCCGGCAAGCGGGCCAAGGAAATCGAAATCAAACTGGTTGCCAGATTACGCAAACACAGGGGCAACCCCAAATTCACTGCGCTGGGCGAACGACTGGAAAAAATCAAGGAACGCCACGAACAGGGATTGTTGACTAGCCTGGAATTCCTCAAACAGATACTTGAAGTTGCCAAGGAAGTTCTCCAAGCCGAACAGGAAAGCGACCCGGAAGAAGAACGCGACCGCGCCAAAGAAGCACTGACGGAACTGTTCAACGAATCCAAAAACCAGAATACCCACATCATCGTCGAGCGCATCGTGGCCGATATTGATGGGTCAGGGTAAGGATTCGTGCGAAATTGGGCAATAAGCCTAAATGTTATAAAACCGATCATTTACAGCGCAAAACGAAATACCTCAATTGGCGATGCCGGACTGCCTGGACACCATCCACATTGCGTGGATCAAGAATCATGGGTGTGCAGCCTGTCGGAAAACAAGTGTTTTCCGATGGGTTTGAGAAAGCCACAGTAAGATTCGTGCAAAAATGGGCGATAGTGACTATGCCCCTTTTATAGCATCAATATTTCATCTTCATTTTTCGCCAGATCAAGCCGCACATCGTAGTCTATCGGCCCCGTCTCACGATCTCGCAATTCGTAAACACCGAACCGGCTTGGGTGCTGCCGGTACGGACTCAGCGCCCGCAATATTTCTGGCGTCAATACCATTCCTTCATCCTGTAATTCCTTCAGCACTTCGGTCATGCTCTTGCAATTGTGGAAGATCAGCAGGTTGGCGATCAGGTGATGTAAATATTCGACCAACCCGTCTTCGAAAATTACCGGATCAGCCTATTTTTGAAACCTTTTCCCAAGGGATACAGCCATACGTCCTTGATGGGGACGCTCTGCTTGCCGGATGGGCCGAGCTTGCCCCGCCCCTGGGTCTGTCCTACATGGAGCCAGTTGGCCGCCCGGTAACAGGTGCCCGTGAAACGGTCTTTTTCGACAAAGGTTTCCAGCAGCAGCGGGCGGTAGCCATAG
>QJPH01000138.1 GCA_003242955.1 Candidatus Methylumidiphilus alinenensis | reverse complement strand
TGACCGGCGGTTTCGTCAGCCTGCAACGGTTGTTTTATGATGACTACGGGAGCCTGATCCGGGACGAGCGTTCGCCGGATGGTGTGCGTTTCATCCCAGCCGTCCGTAACGATTATGACAGTTATGGCAATATCATCAAAATCACCGATGCCAACGACTTTAGCCGCAGCATTGATTATGACCCGATATTCCATGCCTTGCCGGTCAAGGAAACGATTAATGGCCTGAATCTGACCATGCAGGCGAATTATGATTTTGGCTTGGGTGTCATGACCATTTTCACCGACCCGAATAGTCAAACCACGCTGTTTCAATACGACACATTTGGGCGTTTGTCGGCAATCATCAAACCGGGCGACAGTACGGACTACCCGACGCAACACTTCAGCTATCATCTTGCCGCGCCCGTCAGCTATCTCCAAACCCAAAGCCGCGAAGTATCGGGGCAGCCGGGTTCGTATGACAGCATCAGTTATTTTGACGGGCTGGGCCGCAAGTTGCAAACCCGCTCAGAGGGCAAGGCGGGACAATGGGTAGTCAGCGAGGCGGCAAGCTTCAACCTACGCAGAGGCATCCAACATCAATGGTTGCCGTATTTCGATGCCAAACCGGACTATGCCACGCCCGATCCGGCCAAACCCTTTACCACTTTCGCTTACGATGCTCGCAGCCGTTCGGTCAAAGAAACCAACCCTGACGGCAGCACCCGCGCCACCGCTTACCAGCCATTGGAAAAAATCCAATACGACGAGGAGGACAAGCGAACTGGTGGGGCGCATTATGACACCCCTCACCATGCGCTAACCGACGGACGCAACCGATTGGTGCAAATGCAGGAACGCAATGGCGCAGACACTTATACGACCCGCTATGCTTATGATGGCTTGGATAATTTAATCAACATCACCGACCATGAAGGCAATATCAAAACCTTGCAATTTGACGGGCTGGGACGCAAGATAGCGATGAATGACCCGGACAAAGGCGCGATGAGCTATCGTTACGATGACGCAGGCAATTTACTGGAAACCATCGACGCAAAACAACAAAAGCTCGGCTATGCCTATGATGCTGCCAACCGCATCGCCACCGAGAGTCAGCAAGGCAACGTCAAAGTCCGTTATCACTATGACATGGATCTGCCCACCGAAGCGTTGCACAAAACGCTCGGACGACTGGCATGGGTGGAAGACGAAGCCGGCAGCGAATCCTATTCCTACGACCCACGCGGGCGCATCGTCCAGCAAGCTAGGCTATTGGACGGGTTGCAGTTCATCACCGGCATGGGTTATGACGCACTCGACCGGCTGACTGAATTGGCCTACCCGGATGGAAGCCGGGTGGCTTACCGCTACAATGCCATGAACAAGCTGGAATCCGTGCCGGGTTATGTCAACAACATCGACTACACACCGACCGGGCAGAAAGCCGTGTTTGAATACGCCAACGGCGTTCAAAGCACCTATGCTTACGATGCCCGCCAGCGGATGAACCGGTTATACAGTGGCAGCAATGGTAGCGTGTTGCAAGATTTGGCTTACCGTTATGACCAGTCCAGCAACATCACCCGCATTGCCGACCAACGCAGCGCAAAGACCCCGGAAGACAGCAGCACCGATTACCAGTACGACGACCTGTACCGGCTGACCTCCGCGACGGCCCCGGCATGGAGCGAGCAATACCAGTACAACCCGATAGGCAATATGATGTATAAATCGGATTTAGGCGCGATGGGCTATGGCGCAGGGCCAGCCGGGCCACATGCGCTGACTGCCGTCGGTAATGCGGTGTATGGTTACGATGGCAACGGCAACCTTGCCAGCAAGCCGGGTTTTGCCTATCAGTTCGACCCCAAAGACCGCTTGCAACAGGTGAACCGCACCACCGATGGCGCAGTGATTGACTATCTTTATGATTACAAGCATCAACGCAAGCGCAAATCCGTCAATATCGGTGGACAATCACAAACCACGCTATATGTGGACCGTTACACCGAGGTACGCCAAGACCGGCTGATTAAAAATATCTTTGCCAGTGATCGTCTGGTAGCAAGGGTGGAGCAGCCTTTCAGCCCGAATGGATTGACCGGCGGGGCGATGTTGACAGCGGAAGATTTCGACATCAACCCAAAAGACGGTGTGATTAGCCTGGCTGAAATCCGCGCTCAAGGTATGGACCCAAACGCCTTGGAACCCGCCGAAGCCGCCGATGCGCTTAGGCTATATCAGGCTAACCAAGACATTAATCCAAATTTGTTGTCTTTCGCCACAATAGCACAGGTTTTGCATGGCATGGACAAAACCCAAGCATCAGTGAATGCCAAGACCTATTTTTATCTGCCTGACCATTTAGGCAGTGCCAGTATCGTCATGGATGACAAGGGAAATATGGTGGAACAATCCGTGTTTTATCCCTATGGGCAAGATCGGTCGCGTATCGGGGCGATTAAGAGCGAATATCGGTTTACCGGCAAGGAATTGGACGACGAAACCGGGCTGCATTATTTTGGGGCGAGATATTATGATTCGGCGACGGGTAGGTTTGTGAGTGTTGATCCCTTAATATTAGATAAAACAGAAAAAATTATAAACTATCCTCAGCAATTAAATGCTTATGGTTATCCAACTAATCCTTATAATTTCACTGATAAAAATGGTGAAAGCTGGATGCCAGTAGTTGCTGGAGCATTTATTGCAATAGTAGCGTTCCCTTTAACGGCATCTGTCACTGCTGCTGCAGTTGCTGGTTTATCCATTTATGCGGTAGGGACAGCTCTTGAGAATTTCGCTGAAGATAGAGGAAAAGTTCTCGAAAAGCCAACGCTTGAACAGAGATATGACGCATTAAAGAAAGATTATACACCAGAAAATGGAAAAGGCTCCCCTGTTTTTGAAGGCGTAAAAAAAATAACTGAGACTGCTCCTTGTACATCAATTAGTGCGGGTAGTTGTATTATAGGGAATAATATTGAAAAAGCCTCAGAAGCTATTGATTCAAAAACTCCTTCACGGTTATATGATACCTATGAAATTGGTAATACATCAAAAGATGTATATGACACAAATAAAACAAGGCCGTAAGGTGGAACCATGAACGAGAATTTTTTCCTAGTTCCCACGTTCCTGTGTGGAAACCCGATATTAACCGCTCCGGCGGTCGGATATGTAGTAATGTAACACTGCCACCTACATTACCACGCATTGACACCGGAATGAGTGAAAGCATATATTTATGTAGTATCAATTTAATATTTATCGACAAAGGAGAAGCTCCATGCCCGTTTTAACGATTCCTTACACAGACGACCTGTTGCTTGCCACAGGCAAACCACCAACCGAGTTGGAAGAAGAACTGCGGTTTCTATTGGCGGTAAAATTGTTTGAACTGCATCGGCTTTCCATTGGCAAGGCGGCGGAGTTTTGCGGTATGGGCAAATTACATTTCATGTTTGAACTAGGTCGGCTGAAAATCCCGGTTATAAACTTGGATGACGACCAGATTGCGGACGAATTGCGTGACGACTAAGCCCATCATTATTGCCGATAGCGGTCCGTTGATTGCTTTATCCATCATCGGAAAATTGGAGTTGTTGCGGCAGATATACCAGCAAGTATGGATTCCTCCGGCAGTTTGGGACGAGGTTGTCTGCAAAGGTAAAGGGTTGCCCGGTGCAGAAGCGGTCAAATATTTGTCATGGCTGGAAATCCATGCACCAGATGAGTCAATGTCACGGGTGCTGTCGATTTTGGTGGATCGTGGCGAAGCGGAAGCCATAGCACTAGCACAGGGTATACCCAATAGTACAGTGTTACTTGATGATGCGAAGGCGCGACGAGTGGCAGAACATTTTGGCATTTCACGGATCGGCACATTAGGTATCTTAAGGCAGGCAAAAAAGGTGGGCATGATCGAATTATTAAGCCCTTTGGTTGAACAATTGCAACAAAATGGCATATATATGCAGCAACGCTTGGTTAATGCGGTGCTGCGGGATGTGGGAGAACTTGAAACCAACACTCCATAGCGGGGGTGGTTGGTTATCCAGCCAAACAGAGCTTCAGCGGTTATTCAGGTCCACGTTCCTGCGTGGAAACAAGGAAAAATGGTGTGGATGCGAAAAGTTTATTGGAATTAATAAGAGGAATACTTCAATGAGTCACTTTATTAATCTTGTTTTCGGAACATGCCTTGTTCTGTTGGTCAAAATTGCCCTTTGTGCTGACGCGCCCTATATTCCTCTAGACCCTAACTCAGGTGTATTGTTTTCGGATGCCGTTGGTGTGAACCCATCCACTCTGCACCTTGAGCATGTTGTGATTGATAAAAAGGAATATGATATTGATTTTTCTTATACAGGTGGATCAAATACTGCCAATGTCATTAGCAAAACCCTCAACCCTTGCTTTGCTTCCGCACCGGAAGAACAATACCCGGAGGTTCGTTTCCGGGGTGTGCATTATCAAAAACCGCCGCAAGATTATACAGGGATCATAGCGTGGCTGGCAGCAGTCAACCATGGCAGTAGCCTTGGGTCGGTACAAGTAAAGGCGTTGCGACTTTTTGGCGTTGACGAAGACGGCAATATACAACTCGTTACCAATAATTTTATCTGCCAAACCTGCGATGCCAACAATAAAGTATGGGGATACGACATGCCAAGGTCGGAATGGCGTAACCCACAAGCATGGTATCGCGCCAATAATGGGGCTGTATTTAAGGTTAACAATAATATCATTGAAATCCCAACCTCAAGCGAACCGCAAATGCTGTTTCATGCGTGGAACACCGATTGGCCACGATCAAGAGCAAACCAAAATTGGTATTATTTTGCGGAAGCTGAAGTGCTTCCGACGGGTTCAGGCATGATACAAATTGGTTTTGACTATTGGAAGTCAGAAACGTTAGGACCAAATACTGAAGGTGCCGTT
The DNA here is from genome assembly GCA_003242955.1 of Candidatus Methylumidiphilus alinenensis. Taxonomy (GTDB): domain Bacteria; phylum Pseudomonadota; class Gammaproteobacteria; order Methylococcales; family Methylococcaceae; genus Methylumidiphilus; species Methylumidiphilus alinenensis. Next base: position 3,104 of record QJPH01000138.1, on the reverse strand, counting down.
TCAAGTTGGGTTTGCTCGGATTCTGAATATCCAAAAAGATGGATTACGGTCAGGACTCCATTGCCGGGATTGTATGTCCCAACAACGACTCGAATTCGGAAAAGCTGGAAACGAATTATACCTCAAATAACCGGTACTGGACAATGAGTTACCTACGGGATTATATCCTAAGAATTCAAAAGGACAATTAACATGATAACTAGGCATCAATCATTAACTATCCGCTTTCGTGTTGGGATCGGCATCGCCTTCTGGTTCTTGTCCGTTGCTGCGATAGCCGATGCGACCAACCAGCTAACTGGGTTTTATTACGGCACGGCAACCATCAACTCGCCCGCCAATATCGGGATTGTCGATCTGGCGTTTTATTTCGATGTGACCGGCTCGGCAATACAGCAGACCAGCAGCTATATTGATTTGGACAAGACCTTACTGTTTCCCGAGGTCGCCCCGCCAATCAACGGCAAGGCCGTCGGGCCTCGCGTCAGCGGAAGCTTGAGCGCTAGTGTTTTCTCGTTGGATTCACAAACCTTTACCAGCGAATCAGGCGGTAAAACCGTCACCCGCCGCATCAAGCTAGACAATGCCACGGTCGGCAGTGGCGGTGCGGCGATTGCGGGCAATTACACCGAAACCGTCGAAGGAATGATGCCAGAAGCTTTGGTCATTTCTGGCACATTCCGTTTGATGAAGCCCTTGGCGACGATTCTTGCCAGCGGTCAAGACGGCAATGGAGACGGCTGTTTGAGCCTGAGCGAAATCCGCGCCGGCGGGGCCGACCCCGACACGGTTGAATTCAGCGATATCAGTGCGGCGATGAATCTTTATAACCATCCCGTGGCGAACCTGAAACTCGGCGACCCGCCGGGGCCAAACTGTGCCAATGGCGATCAAACCCTGCAACAGGCCATCAATGCGTTTTATGGCAGTTCGCGCTAAGCGCAACGGGCCGGAAAACAGGAGCCTAAACATGAAAACCAACTTAAAATCCCGCAACTTGCTGATAGCCTTAGGCGTCGCAGCAATCTTCTTCACCGCTGATTGTATGGCAGTGAATGAGGCACTAAGCCTTAGCATCCAACCCGCCCAGTCTGGCGCAACAACCAACGCAAAAATTTTGTTGGTCAATCCGGCGGATGTGGAAAGCTTTACCCTCCAATTGACTTTTGCCAGCGGCGGTATCTTGAGCCTGCCCTCGTCGGGTTGGTTTCAGCGCGGCGATTATTTCCCCAGCACACTTTTTGGTCCCGAACCTCGCGTGGAGTTGAACCATACTGCCGACGCAGCAGCCCATACCAACATCTATCTTGACGGCTTCAACCCGTCAGGCAACTCCGGTCAAGTCGGGCAGGTGGCGCTGAATGTTTCAGGCACGACCAATAGCACCCAAGTGGTCACACTCTCAGGTGAATTTTGGTCCCGCTCTGAACAGACGGTCAAAACTCTGGTGCCAATCAGTGTCGAATTTAAGATTGGCACTATTGCCGATCAAACGGTAAGTTTCGTAGGCATACCGTCGGTGGTTGTCGGAGGCACGGACACCGTTGTAGCGACGGGCGGAGGTTCCGGCAACACGGTCATCATCGCCTCGCAGACAACCAACGTATGTACCGTTAGTGGCAATACCTTATCCGGTGTGGCTGCGGGTACTTGCACCCTTCAAGCGAGCCAAGCGGGCAACGCCACCTACAACCCCGCGCCCACCGTGACCGAGAGCTTCACCGTCGGCAAGGGCAACCAGACTATCACCTTTGGTGCAGCCCCAACGTTGGCGGTCGGCAGAACAGGAACAGTGACAGCGACAGGTGGCGCGTCGGGCAACCTGGTCACGTTTACTTCGCAAACGCTGAATGTATGTTCAGTGGTTGGCAATACCGTGACAGGTAGCAAGGCAGGTGTTTGCACACTCGCGGCCAATCAATTAGGTAACATGAATTACAATGCCGCAACGCAGGTGACGCAAAATATTAACGTGACTATAGGGCTTACTCTGACCGTCACCAATTTCAACAAGCCATACGGGACCATCACCAGCAATACTGGCGGGATTGCTTGCGGTGCGACATGCGCGACTACAATTGCCAGCGGGTCAAGAGTAACGCTTGTCGCTATGCCTGTTGCTGGTTATCAGTTTTCGGGGTGGGGCGGAGATTGTAGCGGGTATGGAAATTCATGCGTAGTCACGATAGATGCAACCAAGTCCGTCACTGCCAAATTTGAAATTTTCAAAAAACGCCAATCAATTTGGAAACGGATATTATTGAAGCCATAAAGGGGAAATTTAAAATCCGTAAATAGTTCGTTAGCATAGCATTTCCGCTAAGGCTTGCTATACATACGCTCGACGAAAAGACCCCAATGACTGAAATGGGTCGTTATGACGTTCACGTATTGTTAATAAAGAGTTCGTGATAAGAAGGTCAAAGGCACGTTCTTTCGAGACTCCCAATTGAATTAAGGATTTTTCCCTGTACATTTTCCAGCAACTGCGGGTCTTCGCTAAGAAAGCGGGTGGCGGATTCTTCGCGCCGCAACCAGGTGAACTGTCGCTTGGCAAACTGGCGGGTGGCAATGATGCCACGCTCGACCATCTGCGGATAATCCAATTGCCCTGACAGATAGGCCCAAACCTGGCGATAGCCCACCGCACGGATGGATGGAAGGTTTTGATGCAAATCGCCGCGCCTGTAAAGGGTCAAAACTTCTTCCACAAGTCCCCGGTCGAGCATGGACAGGAAGCGTTTGCGTATCGTTTCATGCAAAACCGAGCGATTGCCGGGGGCGACAATGAACCGGATGATATTAAAAGGCGGCGGCTCGAACCGCTCACGCGCACACCATTCACTTAGGGTGACCCCGGTCAGGCGGTAAACCTCCAAGGCACGCTGTATGCGTTGCGGATCATTGGGGTGGATGCGCAGTCCCGCTTGAGGATCGACCCGTGTCAATTCTTCATGCAATGCCGCCCACCCCAAACTTATAGCTTCGGCATCAATTTGCCGACGCATGGCTTCGTCGGCCTCGGGCAACTCTGCCAACCCATTGAACAAAGCATTGAAATACAGCATGGTGCCGCCCACCAGCAAGGGCATCCTGCCCCGCCC
>QJPH01000550.1 GCA_003242955.1 Candidatus Methylumidiphilus alinenensis | reverse complement strand
TCGAATAGTTACTTGTTGGGTTATACCATTTTGCAAAGCACAGACACACAGGATAGTTTGAATGAGTGTCCTTTATTATTTTCCTTTGTTAAGAAAAAACGCTGTACATGAATGCAAATCGGGACTCCTAGCGGTGAAAAAAATGGCACATAGGCCGTTTTGACGGTCAACAAAAGACGTTGCCAAAACGACGGAACACGCCTGTTGCGCCCTACCGCGTTGAGGGAAGACCATAGGCGCATTATTATACGCGTTTAAATGATTGGTTGGCATACATTCCTGCAAAAGGTATGTGAATCATAGAGAAATCTTGATATACAGCATTTTCATCTTAAAAATATACCTAAAGCAGACATTCCGTTAAACCTTCAGGTTAACCGAATAACCTGTGCTATCATACCCACTACCAAGTAACTCTTTGATGTTGAAAATGCTGTAACTACTTGTTGAATTTATTGTTGTTCAAAGCACGTTGAATCAATCGCTTGATTGGGTGTGCATCATTTTTTAGATTACATTGTAAGAATGAAAACGCTGGTAATACAGCGTTTTCAACATCAAATTGTTACTTGATAGGGCGTATGGGTGTGCTAGTTATTTTATAAATCAGAGACTGTATAAACATTCATTTTTAGTTAGTTTTTAAACATGAAAACGCTGTAATAGTGGAAGCAGGTGCTTCCAAGACCGCATTCCCAAGTCAGGCCTGTCGTAGTTATACACATGTCCCGCTGGGTCAAAAATGCCGTCATTCCGGCAGGGATGCCGGAATCCAGCGTCCAGGGATGGCAAACTATGGACCGCGACAGGTGTCCATGTATCCATGTCCATCTGGTTACCGTCCATGGCCTAGATTTCGGCATCCATGCCGAACGACGGCTTTTCCGGCTTACCCTGACTTGATGCACTAACGATGATAGCCGGAGCTTGGGAACCAGCCAAATTTAAGTTATAAGATATCGTCTAAGTCAAATTTGAAAAAGGTGAAGTCATGGAATTATCTGCCGTATTGACTCCCGCTATTGAGGGTGGTTATATCGCTTTAAACCCTGAAACCGGCACCACAACCCAGGGTGAAAGCATTGAGGAGGCTCTGGCAAACCTTCAGGAAGCTACTGAGATTTACCTGGAAGAATTTCCGCTGCGGCGTTTCCATTGATGAATTTATCAATGCGTATGAAAAAGAAAATCCCAACCTTCAAGAGTGACCGCGAGGCGGATGAGTTTGTTGCCAAGGCCGACTTGGCAAAGTATGACCTGTCCGGCGCACAGTTGGTGCGTTTTGATCTAAAGCTAAAGGACAAGTCGATTACCGCGGTAAGTCGTAATTCAAGGGCGCAATAGCGGCCCCAGCCGCGTATTGCGCCGGATGTAGAATCTTGCCGAGGGTCGTAACCAATCCCGCCGACATAGTTATTATCGTTTAGCCACGACCAGTTTCGCTTCCATAGCCAGACATTGGCGCAATACGCGGCAGGGGCCGCTATTGCGCAATTATATCGACAGCCTTAGAAATATTCGACTGCCGATTTTAGATTATGCTGTGACAAAAAAGCTTTGAGATTTTTTTTAATCGTACTGCCTTTGACTGTAAACCGCTTAAGAGTAACCGGGTCAGCAGTACTCTTATCTAGGAGTTCAATATTGGCAACTCTCACTAATTTTACATCTCTGGAAAAAACAACATCAGAATTTAGCATCGCCTCTACGTAACACAATCCTGGTGTTCCATAACCACCTTTGTCTATTTCGTGGCTCGCTATTGGTCTATCAGGGATAACGGATGGAGGCCCCGGGGGAGTGCGTAGACGTGCCGAAATAAGTATCTGTTTTAACACGAAGTCAGCACAATTTGCGAGAATGGGGTAAAGATTGAAGTAACTGCCAATTTCAGAACTGGATTTTACATTAAAGCTATCGTGTGGCGAAAAAGCTGCATTAAAACGCAGGTAGTCTTTCAAAACAAAATGAGACAATCCGTAAAGCGGGGCTGAGCCTGAAGTTGCCCAAGTAAAATTCACAGCTGCGTATTTAGGACGAATATCAGCCACAAAAGAATGAGACCTCGGTTGACCGTCTGGCCCAAGATCAACTTTGCCATATTTGCTGATTTCTAGCCCCACTTTTACTCCATCAACTTCTTGATCTTCTTTGTCGTAGCCAAACATTAAAGTTTCTGCTTCATTTCTTAAGTCTCCGTAACCCGGCTGCTTAGATCTCAATCGATGCCAAATTGACTGAAACTTGTCCCCTCCCACCTTACTTCCGAAGAATTTGTAGGGTTCAAAGTTGATTGTTAACGGTGCATCCTGTAATACTTTAACGCAATCTTCGACCATCATTTCTACCACAGAGATTTTCTTACGAATAGCACCAGATGAATGCCAGCGGTCAATATCATCATCATTTATCAATTCAGCCAAACGTGTTATGGCAGTGGCGTAATCAATCCCCTTACGGCTCGCTGCGAGTTTATCAACAACAGAAACTACATGTGTTGCTGCCAGACGGGACTTAACAAGATCACTTTCGCTCATGAAATAGTACCCCCAAGTTTAAGTATAAAAAAAATAGGCTCTTTGTTAATTCGTTTGGAAAACGGTTCATGGAAGGTGCCTATACACCGTAAAAACAATAGCATGCTTCTAAGGCCATAAGGCGGATACAGGGATGTGATCCGCCGAATGAAATGCGTCTATTCGTCATCATTCGTTGGAACCCGTCCATGGTTCAGCCTTATTCGTTTATGCCTTGGTCATCATTCAGCCCGATAGGTGAGTTTGTGGAGTGCGGCGACTCTTCGCCGCACTCCACATTGGGTGGGCTGAACGATGACCAAGACCTTCGTTTAAAACCCAACATCCCATATCTTTGCCAATTCCAACTTGAACCCTGTTACCACTTCATCCGCTGTAAGTGACAAAGGACTATCCAAGTTGACCACTGGTTGGTTAGCTTGGTATACATAAACCCGTTTTGTTTCCGGGTCTATCAACCAACCTAAGCTTGACCCATTTGCCATATATTCTTGCATTTTGTCATGCAAGACATTGATAGTGTCACTGGGTGATCGTAACTCAATGACAAAATCAGGACATAACGGCAAAAACCGCGTTTTCTGTTTGTCTGTCAAAACCGCCAAGTGGGATTTTTTTACCCACGATACATCAGGTGATCGAGTGGCCCCATTAGGCAGGATAAAACCACCTGATGAATCGAACACCACGCCACTTCCCTCTTGCTCTGCCCAATTATACAACTGGGCAAGCAAGACTGAGTTTCGCCAACTTGTTTCGCCACCAGTCGGTGCCATAATCTCACAATCCCCTTCTGCGGTACGCTCAATCCGCAATTCCCGATTGGCCTGACAAAAATCAAAAAACTGATTTTCCGCCAAACGTAGCGAGGGCGGCCAATGCAACACCAACGAATTTATTTCTGCATTATGATTGATTAAAACACTATTCAAACCCATACCCAAACTCCCCCTCCTGTACACTGACATGCACCCGTTCGATGGGTTTGCCTTCCATCATGCGAATCAAGAATTCCTCGCTGATTTTCGGCAATACGGTATTGGTCAAAATCGCGTCTATCATGCGTCCGCCGCTTTCCAGTTCCGTGCAACGGCTGGCTATCAACTTAATCACCTCGTCGTCATAAGTAAACGGCACTTTGTGGCTTTCGGCAATGCGTTTTTTGATGCGGCCCAGTTGCAGGCGGGCGATCATGCCTATCATCTCATCGTTGAGTGGATAATACGGAATGACAACCAAACGGCCCAATAACGCAGGCGGGAACACTTTCAGCAAAGGTTCGCGCAAAGCCTTAGCAATGCCCTCCGGGTCGGGCATGAGTTCCGGGTCTTTGCACAGATTGGAAATCATCTCCGTGCCAGCGTTGGTGGTCAGCAGGATGAGCGTATTTTTGAAGTCGATCACTCGGCCTTCGCCGTCTTCCATCCACCCCTTGTCAAAGACTTGGAAGAAAATTTCATGCACATCCGGGTGGGCTTTTTCCACTTCGTCCAACAACACCACAGAGTAAGGCCGACGGCGCACCGCTTCGGTCAGTACGCCGCCCTCGCCATAACCGACATATCCGGGAGGTGCGCCTTTCAGCGTGGAAACAGTGTGTGCCTCTTGGTATTCACTCATGTTGATGGTGATGACGTTTTGCTCGCCACCATAGAGGGTCTCAGCCAAGGCTAGTGCAGTTTCGGTCTTGCCGACGCCGGAGGTGCCGGCCAACATGAACACGCCGATGGGTTTGTTGGGGTTGTCCAAACCGGCGCGTGAGGTTTGGATGCGCTTGGCGATCATTTCCAAGGCATGGCGCTGTCCGATGATGCGCTGTTCCAAATTATCAGCCAGTTTTAGCACGGTTTCGATTTCATTTTTGACCATGCGGCCTACCGGGATGCCTGTCCAGTCCTGCACCACCGAACCGACCGCCACGGCATCGACGCTAGGCAGGATCAGCGGGGTTTCGCCTTGCAGTTCGTGGAGTAGGGTTTGCAAGGTTTTGAGTTCTTCAAGGAGTGCTTCGCGGTCATGTTTCTCACCCCCACCCTGACCCTCCCCCTGAGAGGGGGAGGGAATAGGAGTCTGACCCTCGGCCGATGGGGAGGGAATGGAAAGCTGACCCTCGCCTGTCGAGGGAGAGGCAGCTTGATTCTCTGTCGATGGGGCTATGGATGAATCTATGGGCTTGCCGCCTTCCCGCAATTTGCCGCGCAAGTCGAGTATCTTTTCCACCAGTTCTTTTTCTGAGTTCCAACGGGCTTCCAGAGTCACCAATCGTTCGCGCTCGGCAGCGAGTTTTTCGTTTGCGTTGTCTTCCCGTTTCGTGGTGTCAATTCCGACGGCTTTTTCGCGACCGATGATTTCCAATTCGGTTTCCAGTGCGCCTATGCGATTGCGACAATCGTCCACCTCGGCAGGCACGGCATGCTGGCTGATAGCGACACGGGCGCAGGAGGTGTCCAGCAAGCTGACGGCTTTGTCAGGCAATTGTCGGGCGGGGATGTAGCGATGGGATAGCTTCACCGCCGCTTCCAGTGCCTCGTCCAAAATCATGACTTTGTGATGCTTTTCCATTACCGAAGCCACGCCACGCATCATCAAAACGGCTTTTTCCTCGCTCGGCTCGTTCACTTGCACCACTTGGAACCGCCGAGTCAGTGCCGGGTCTTTTTCAATGTGCTTCTTGTATTCCGCCCAAGTGGTCGCCGCCACCGTGCGCAAGGTTCCCCGTGCCAAGGCCGGTTTCAGCAGGTTTGCCGCATCGCCGGTCCCCGCTGCGCCACCCGCACCGACCAGGGTATGGGCTTCGTCGATGAATAAAATAATCGGTTTGGGGCTGGCTTGCACTTCTTCGATAACTTGGCGCAGGCGTTGCTCAAATTCGCCTTTCATGCTAGCACCGGCTTGGAGCAAACCCACATCCAGTGTACGCAGGGAAACCTCCCGCAACGACGGCGGGACATCACCGGCAACGATTTTTTGTGCGAAGCCTTCCACCACGGCAGTCTTGCCAACGCCGGCCTCACCAGTCAGGATGGGATTGTTTTGTCGGCGGCGCATTAAAATGTCGATGACTTGGCGAATCTCCTCATCACGTCCGTGGATAGGGTCCATCTTGCCTGATCTTGCCTGTTCGGTCAGATCGACGGTGAATTGCTTGAGTGCCTCTTGCTTGCCCATCGCCGCTGGCGACATGGCCCCGGCGGCTTCACCAGGGACCGCACCGCCACCCACTTGCGAGCCGTCAGTCGTGGACAATCCTTCTTCCGGCGAGCCGCCGACGACTTCATTGTAACGGTCAGTGAGGGTATCAAGCTTAACCTTATCAAATTCTTTGGAAATACCGAGCAATTGATTTCGTAAATCCCTGTCTTTTAACATGCCAACTATGAGATGGGCACTACGTACTTGGTTCTCCCCAAACAGCAAAGTACCGTAAACCCATCCACGTTCAACTGCTTCGTCCACATGTGAGGAAATATCGGATAAGGAGGTGGAACCCCGTGGCAACCGATCCAAGGACTCAGTAAGGTCTTTAACCAATCTGGCCGGGTCAATATTAAATTGCTTGACGATGCGGTGCAAATCGGAATCTTGCAATTGAAGAATTTGGTGCATCCAATGCACTAGTTCTACATAGGGATTTCCCCTTAATTTGCAAAATACGGTGGCACTTTCTATGCTTTTGTAGCAAACCCTATTAAGTTTGCCAAACGCTTTGGCACGGTTGATTTCAGTCATTTGAGTATATCCCCTTATCTGCTCGTAAAAACAATGTTTGGTCGATCAGGCTTGCAAAGAACTCACACAAAAATGTAAAGCCTTGCTCTTAACGTTGCGTCGTTGCGCCTTTGCGTGAGGCAAAAAATCTTCACTAAACGGCGGACGGTCAAGATACATCGCAAAAAAAGCCAAAGAAGGTCTCACGCAAAGGCGCAACGAGGCAACGTAAAAAGAATAAAAAGCAAACATGCCCGTTACAGCATGCTGTTGACACAGGTTTTGCTCGTCGTTCCGGCAGAGATTGCCGGAACCTAAAGGCCATGGAGTAGGAGCGGGTTCCGAACCCGCCCCTACATATTCACCTCCCTGTGTTCTGGATACCGGCAATCCCTGCCGGTATGACGGCTGTATCAACAACATTGCCCCGTGACTAGGCCCTTCCACTTCGTTCAAAGCAGTCTTATTAATGCCTAAATAGTCGTGTCACATCTATTCAGCGTTTTCATGCTCTAAAATTAATTGATTAAAATCATAGGAATTAACTCAGTCCATTGATTTAATAGCATAATTAGAAAAACCATAAAGTTTTCCAGTCACTATTAGATGTTGAAAACGCTGTAAGGGTTAAGCGTCAAATCATCCGCATCTTTACCATCTTTTTTGTCCCCCATCCATGTGGTCCAACCAAGCTGTGTCCCACCGTCAAGGCGAAGCGGCGGAATGTCTTCCTTGCGCAGAATCAGGTTCACATCCCATACCAGTTCGTCGCCAATGTAATTTCGCACGATGGCGACCAACTCGGTCAGCCCGAACTGGCCCGGCAACAGGCCACGGTAGTGGGCCATATCCATAGGCCCGAGTTCAATGCGGAATTTGTGCTGGCAGCCGTAGACCCGCTCGCCTAGCACGGTTGAAAAACCTAACCGACCGGCTTGCTCATGCATCCCCAGCCGGGTTTGTTCGCGCATGGCGATTTCCATCCACTCTCCGACGAACTGATGAATTCTTGTCCCGATGCCAAAATAATCAGCGATTATTGCGCGCAATCCATCGGCATGGTGAGTCTGGCAAGCAAAATGCCCAGCGAAATGCAATTTCGCCCGGTCGGGCATGGCATCACGGTCACGCAAGGATGTCGCGCCAATCCCAAATAACGAACCTATATAAGCACTAAACCGATCCTCCTCGATTCCTTTTTGAACGCGATCATAATGCACTGTGGGCTGTCCGTCCGCCCAAGCCCGATAAAACAGGCTCAATATGCGGTGGTGAAAAATGTCGGCAAAACGCAGAAAAGTCTTGTCACCATGGTAGCGGAGGCGTTCGCGGGCATATTCCGTCAAATGCAGGGGCAAGGGTCCGTTAGGTCCAAACAGCCCCAAGAAACGGACTAGCAGCCTATCGGGGTGGCCTTCTTTGCCAGCCTCCCAAGCTGTCAGTGCGCTTGGCGCAAAATCCAATTCCGCAGCCTGTGCCAAACGGATGGCATCGTCCGACGCTTTGATTGATTTACCCAGTCTGGGTTTGTCGGCATAATAGCATTCGATCAGGCGCATGGCCTGAAAAAAATCGAACCGCCAAGGCTCCGATTTAACCCGTTGGATCAAATCGTCTGTCGCTGCCCGATCCTGATCGGCCATCTCATGATCTCCCCTCTGTCGGCGGTGGTGATCACCGTTTCCGTGAATGTATTAAGCGATGCATAGCGGGAAAAAAAGCGGTCCAGCACCGCGCCGAGAAGAAATGCACTCCCACCCTCAAAGGCAGACTCTTCGAATTTCACGGTTATTTCAACCCCCCGGCCAAAAACAATCGGCCCTACTGCGT
>QJPH01000547.1 GCA_003242955.1 Candidatus Methylumidiphilus alinenensis | reverse complement strand
TGCCGCACTGGCCGTGTTGCATGCGGCGGGTTACCAAGTCATCATTGCGGAACCCAGGCAGACAGGCCGGCCTTTGTGCTGTGGGCGGACTTATCTTGCCCAAGGCATGGTGGCGCAAGCCCAAGCCGAGGCACAGCGGACGGTCGAAGCGCTTCTTCCTCATGTTGAGGCGGGGCGGCCTATCATAGGCTTGGAGCCTTCTTGCTTGTTGACTTTGCGTGACGAATACAAAGTATTGGGACTGGGGGAGGCGGCGACCACGGTGGCAGGACAAGCCTTTTTGTTTGAGGAATTCATCGCCCGCGAGCAGACTGCGAAAAACTTGCACCTTAGGCTGAAATCCTTGGATCGGCACATTATGGTCCACGGTCATTGCCACCAAAAAGCCGTGGGCGCGATGAAGTCCATGCGCAAGGTTTTAAAGCTAATCCCTGGCCTTGACTTTGAATTGATCGAGGCTTCCTGCTGCGGCATGGCGGGAAGTTTCGGCTTGGAAGCGGAACATGCGGCGATTTCTTGGGAGATGGCAAGACAATCCTTGTTGCCCAAGCTCAACCAGTCCCCGGACAGCGTGGTGTTAAGCAATGGCTTCTCCTGCCGTCAGCAGATAGTGGAAGGCGATGGCCGTCGAAGCCTCCATCTTGCCCAATTGTTCCGTGACGCGCTGGACTGAAATAGTATTGCAAACTTTGGAGATGATATTGGACACTGAATCAGTCCTGTTTTTTCTGGGTGGGCAATTCTGCATCTCAATGCTAGGTGACAATGACGGGGAAGAGAATGACGAGGATAGTGTCATCAATGACTTGGAGTTTTACCTTGGCAATTACGAAGCCGATTGGGACGGTCAAGGGCCGGCTACAATACTAGAGCAGTGGGGATGGGAGCATCTAAGCCAAGTCATTTGGGTCAGGCGCAATTCCGCCAGAGCCAGGGAGGCTTGGGTGGAAGAACCCGGCGAGAGAAATCTAATCGAATAGATCGGTGCGCCATAGTTGAAAATCAGTCTTGGCACGATGGATGAACCGCAATGAGGGTAAAACATCCGACCATTCCTATACGAGTGACGATGGCCTTCCGCCGCCGAACCTGTTGCTAGGCGGACACTGGCTGCTCGCGGCCCTTTGCCATCCTGTCTGGATTGAAAGAAGACGGATGCCCCCCTGTCGGGGATGAAACCACCCGCCAAGTCGGTGACATGGAAAAAACGCTCAACGCCGTCCTTCCCACGAATAAAGCCGTAGCCTTTGCTGTGAGAAAACCACTGGATAGTTCCCGCCTGGACAGGGGAAGCTTGGCCTTACTTAGTCGTCAACCGCATTGGGAATTTCACACCTTCTATTCTTGCTTAGGCGCTATTTTTTGCCTGTGCGAGGTAAACTGTCAACAAAATTTTTGGGCTGAAAAATAAGTTGTCCAAGTACTATGGAATTACGGAAATTATTGTCCGCCTAAGACATCCTGCGAGCGATTACTTCCTAGGCCAACCACAATGAAGTCTTTTACCCTTTGTAGGTTTCTTTAAATTTGACAATCGTGACTAGGGCAAGGGAGGTTCATGCTGAACAGAATTTAACCAAAATGGCATGCAAAATAGACCGTTTCAAATCTGGAGAATCGAATGGGCGTACAAATTCAGATACCAAACCGCCTAGTGATCGACTTCCGCGACCCAGCACAAGTTTTGGGGTGGACGCCAGTCAACGACCGGGTAATGGGCGGCATGTCAACCAGCCAAGTCTTGTCAACGGCTGATGGCATGGCCTTCAGCGGCTTGGTCTCGTTGGACAACAACGGCGGATTCGCATCAATACGCGTCTTGCCCCGCGAATACGGTTTGGCGGGCGCAATCGCTCTCGTTCTGCGGGTGAGGGGTGACGGCAAAACCTACAAAGTCGGCATACGAACCGACGATGCTTATGACGGTGTGCAGTATCAGTCTCGGTTTACCACGCAGGCCGGTAAATGGCAAGACATCCGTTTGCCAATCAATGAATTCCATCCTACCTTTAGGGGTCGCACGGTGCAAGCACCAACCCTAGACCCGGTTCGCATACGGGTATTTGGCTTGCTGATTTCAGACCGGCAGGCTGGCCCGTTCCGGCTCGTGGTGGAATCCATCCAAGCGCAGTTCTGACCATGCCAAAGCCCCTGCCTGTCCGAAATGCCGCTGGAAGGTTTAGTAATTCTTGGGGCTTTGGCTAGCCTTGCCGATTTACATGGAAGTCATCGAAATAGCGGCCAGCGTTTTGCATCAATGGCATATTCTTTAGATTTAGGGATGGGAATCGCATTCGGACATCATAAGCGGCTTGCTTTGGCCTACAATATCCACAATAAAGGGGGGCAACGCTGTGGATAACTGTGTGAAGTTTGGTCTGTGGCTCAACTGCCTTGGGCGTTGCAGATAGGTGAGCAAATTTTAGCCAGTTACCCAATCGCCGTTTGCCCATTGTAGGGCATCATCTCCGCCCCGGAAACAACCTCACCCTCTTCCTTTCATGAATACTGCCGACGACCTAGCCAATCCCCTTGAACGCCTTGGCGGCTCGGTGGAAAGGGTGACTTTCCATAGCGAGGCAAGCGGGTTCTGTGTGCTGCGGGTCAAGGTCAGGGGACAGCGCGACCTGTACACGGTCATCGGCTCCGCCGCGTCGGTGACACCGGGCGAGTATGTCGAGTGCCTTGGAAACTGGATCAACGACCGCGCCCACGGGCTGCAATTCAAGGCCTCCCAACTCAAGGTCGTGCAGCCATCGACCCTTGAAGGCATTGAGAAATATCTCGGCTCAGGCATGGTCAAGGGCATCGGGCCGCATTTCGCCAAGAAGCTGATCAAAGCCTTTTAGGATGAAGACTATCTTTCAGTCAACAACCGGCAGAGCCAATCATGCTGGCAAACCCTTGTCAACACAGGGGATTGTTGTTGCTTTCGCTTTTGCCAATCTGACGTTTAATCGCCATTCACCAACGAGAATCAGTACGTCAGGACGTTGGCAAGAATGGCTGGCACTGCGTCATTTCTCAGCACACACGACTTATAGGCTAATTTGGTATACTCTGGGTTCACTACAGGTGCGGTTTTGATGACCGACCTGTTGGGGTATTACATTCCTAAAGTCAAAGAAAAATAAAGATGCGTGATCGAAGGTTGACGGAACAAACGGCTGCAACCGATAAGAGATAAGGCCACCTAGGACGAATAAACTGGAATTTGCCAGAACCATGAGCACCCCGGAGGGTTTCCGCCCAAGATGCCTTTGCCTCGACATCGAAACCTCGGTCGGCCCTGACCTTCGCATCAACAAAATCGGGGGTTGGAGGGCGGACTCCGGCGAGTCCGTGCATTTCCAAGGCCGGTTTGCCGAAGCTGAGGCCCACGAGCGGCTGGACTGGCTTGCCGCAGGCGCGGCGTTTGTCCTTGGCCACAACATCGCCGGACACGACCTGCCGCTGCTGGAAAAGCTGTATCCGGGGTTGGGTTTGCTCGGCCTTCCGGTCATCGACACCCTGTGGCTTTCGCCCTTGGCGTTCCCGCAAAACCCCTACCATAGCCTGATCAAAGACTACAAGCTGGTGAAGGATTCGCGCAACGACCCGTTGCAGGACGCCCGCCTGAGCTTCCGGCTGTTTGCCGACGAGATGGCGGCCTTCCGGCAACTGCACCAGGACACCCCAATCGAACTGGCCTGTTACCATTTGCTGCTGGGCGGAATCAAAAAGTCCGGTTATGACAAGGTGTTCTCCGTCGTCCGCCACGCCATCATGCCCCGTTTCGACGAGATAAGCGCCCATTTTCTGGCATTGACCGCCGAAAAAGTCTGCACCACCCATCTACAAAGGCTGCTGACCGATGACATTCACGACACGGCCAACCATCTGCCACTGGCCTATGTACTGGCCTGGCTGCGGGTTTCGGGGGGCAATTCGGTGTTGCCGCCTTGGGTATCCCACCAATTCCCGCAAACCCGCCAGTTCATCCGCGACTTGCGCGACACCGCATGCGGCAACCCCGAATGTTCCTACTGCAACCAGTACCACAACCCCAAGGCCGAATTGGAACGCTGCTTCAACTTCAAGGCATTCCGCCCGGAACCCATAAACGGCGAGGGCGGGTCGTTGCAGGAGGACATCGTGACGGCGGGTATGGCGCGTGAACACCTGTTGGCGATCCTGCCGACCGGCGGGGGCAAGTCGCTGTGCTACCAACTGCCCGCATTGTCCCGCTACTGGCGCAACGGCAGCCTGACCGTCATCGTCTCGCCGTTGCAGTCGCTGATGAAAGACCAAGTGGACGGCCTGATCCGGCAGGGCATCTTTTGCGGGGCGGCTTTGAACGGGCTGCTATCCATGCCTGAACGGAAGGACGTGCTGGACAAGATACGCCTTGGCGACATTGGCATTTTGCTGATTTCGCCGGAACAGTTTCGTAACCGCAGTTTTGTTGAGGCGATCAAACAAAGGGAAATCGGCGGATGGGTGTTCGACGAGGCCCACTGCCTGTCCAAGTGGGGTCACGACTTCCGCACCGACTACTACTATGTCTCCCGCTTCATCCGTGAACGGTGCATCGACAACCTGCCGCCCATCGGCTGCTTCACCGCGACCGCCAAGCTGGAGGTTGTCGAAGACCTCTGCACCCACTTTGCCGAAGCACTGGGCATCGCATTGATGCAGTTCGGTGGCGGACACGAGCGGCCCAACTTGCATTTCGAGGTGATGGCGATCACCAAAGCCGAAAAATTCCGGCTGATCCACCAACTCTTGGAAAGGGAACTCAAATCTTCACAAGGCGGCGCTGTTGTATTTGCCGCCCGCCGCAAAAGCACCGAGGAGGTTGCCGCCTTTCTCAGGGACATGGGCTGGGAGTGCGCCCATTTCCACTCCCAACTCAACCCCGGCATTAAAAAGGACGTGCAAAAAGCCTTCATCGACGGTTCGCTCAAAGTCATCGTGGCGACCAACGCCTTCGGGATGGGGGTGGACAAGCCCGACGTGCGGATTGTGATCCACGCCGAAATCCCCGGTTCGCTGGAAAACTACCTGCAAGAGGCAGGGCGGGCGGGCCGCGACCTGCAAGAATCCCGTTGCGTCCTGCTCTACGACGAGGGCGATGTGGAAACCCAGTTTTCGCTTGCCGCCTGTTCCCGGTTGAACCGCAAGGATATTGCCGAGATTCTCAGGGCATTGCGCCGTCGTGCGGCGCGTACCCGCTCGCAGGAAGTTGTGGTCACGCCAGGGGAAATCCTCGCCGAAGAAGACCTTGCCACACAAATCGAAGCGGAAAGCCCCGATGCCGACACCAAGGTGAAAACCGCCATCGCCTGGTTGGAGCGGCGGCGTTTCCTGTTGCGGGACGAAAACCATACCCGTGTGTTCCCGGCCAGCCTGAAAGTCCCCAACTTGGCCGATGCCGAAAAGCACATGCTCAAGGCCAAGTTTTCCGCAGACATGATGAAAAAGTATCTTGGCCTAGTCGAGGCCATCCTGAACGCCGATGAGGACGAGGGCATCAGTACCGACATGCTGATGCTGGATTGTGGGCTGTCCAGCGAGGAAATCGTCCGCATTCTGCACCAGTTGGAGCAATTGGGAGTGCTGTCCAACGACATCGCGCTGACCGTGTTGCTGCGCCGGGGTGTCAAGGACGCATCCCAAGACCGCCTTGAACGTGTGACGAAACTGGAAACGGCCTTGCTCGGCCTGCTCCCGGAACTCGCCCCGGATGCCGGACAGGAGGATTGGCAGGAAATGCACCTGCGACCCTTGTGCCAAGAATTGAAACACCGCACCGGAAGCGATGTGCTGCCGGACGAAGTGCTTAGGCAGCTTTGCACGATGGCCCGCCCGTTTGGCGAGTCTCAGGCAATGCGGGCCATGTTCGAGGTCAGGAAAGTCAGGCAGGACTACCTGCGGGTGAGGCTCAGGCGGGAATGGGCAAATATTTTGACGATTGCCGAGAAGCGCAGGGCCATCGCGCAATGCCTGCTGCATTATTTTCTGTCGCGGCTGGCCCCCGGTGTCAACGGCGTGGATTTGCGGATTGAATGCAAGATGGGCGACCTCACACGGGTGTTGAAGGAGGACACGGCACTGGCGGGAACACTGAAAGACGTTGCTGCGGCGCTGGAACAAGGGTTGCTGTATCTGCACGACAGCCAAGTGCTGATTGTTGACAAGGGCAAGACGGTGTTCCGTTCGGCGATGACGATCCGCCTGATCCCGGAGGAAGCCAAACGACGCTTCGTGCAAAGCGACTTCGAACCCCTTTACGAATATTACCAAGAGAAGAATTTCCAAGTCCATGTGATACAGGAATATGCCCGCCTTGGCTTGGACAAGCTCGGCGACGCGCTGGCCTACGTGGCGGCCTATTTCAGTTGGCCCAAGCAAAAGTTTGTCCGCGACTACTTTGCCAACCGGAGATCACTTCTTGACCTGGCGACCACGGAGGAATCCTACCGGCGCATCGTGTCCGAACTCAACCATCCCGTGCAGGAGCGGCTGGTGGCTGAGAAGACCGACTTTAACCGCCTGATACTGGCCGGACCCGGCTCGGGCAAGACACGCGTCGTCGTCCATCGCGTGGCCTATCTGCTGAGGGTGTTGCGGGTGAATGCCGACGGCATCATCGTGCTGGCATTCAACCGGTCCGCTGCCTACGAGATTCGGCGCAGGCTGTTTGCATTAGTCGGTGAGGAATCCTATGGCGTTGCGGTGATGACTTACCATGCCCTTGCCCTGCGGCTGACCGGCACCAGCCTGTCGGTGTCGGCGGACCGGGGCCAGGACATCGACTTCGATGCCATCCTGCGCAAGGCCACCGACCTTCTGGACGGCAAGGCCGACATCGGCAACGACCCGGACGAAATGCGGGAACGTCTGCTAAGGGGCTATCAGTATGTCTTTGTTGACGAGTACCAGGACATCGACGAAACCCAATACCGGCTGATCAGCGCCCTGACCGGGAGGGCCAAGCAGGACAAGGACGCGAAGCTGTCCATCTTTGCCGTGGGCGACGACGACCAGAACATCTATGCCTTCCGCCACACCACGGTCGAGTTTATCCGCCGCTTCGCCGAAGACTACGAGGCCAAGACCGAATACCTGATCGAGAACTACCGGTCCACACAGCACATCATTGCCGCCTCCAACGACATCATCCAGTCCGGCCCTGACCGGCTGAAGACCGATTACCCGATCCGCATCAACCATGCCCGTCACGACCATCCGGCAGGTGGGCGTTGGGAGCGGCTGGACCCCTTGATCAAAGGCCATGTCCACATCTTGCTGTCGCCCCCAGACGGCAACCGCCAAACCCAATTGGCGATGGCTGAGTTTGAACGCCTTAAGTCGCTTGACGGCAAGGCCGACTGGTCGGATTTTGCCGTCCTTGCACGGACCCACGCCATGCTGCAACCGGTAAGGGCTTGGTGCGAGTTGAAAAGAATCCCTTATCTCATGGCGGAAAGTGGCAAGGGCCAGCCAGAATTGCACAAGACCAGCGAGGGCCGCAGCCTAATCTCACTGTTGCAATCCAAACGGCGCAAGCTGCTACGCCACGGGGTTCTAAAACGCTGGCTGCGAAAAAGCTTCATCCCCAACCCGGACAACCCTTGGCTGGAACTGCTGGGCCAGTGCATCACCGAAGTCGAGGACGCTTGGGGCGGGATGCCCATCCCCACTGGACAGGCATTGGAGTGGGTTTACGAATTCGGCAGCGAATCCCGCAACCGCGTGGCTGGACACATCACGCTGTCCACCGTCCATGCCGCCAAGGGGCGCGAGTTCAAACATGTGATGATACTTGACGGGGGCGACTGGAAAAACGATAGGCATGGAGATGAAAGGCGGCTGTTCTATGTGGCTATGACGCGGGCAATGGAGACGCTGACGCTGTGCGAGGCCACCAGCAGGCCGCATCCGTTCATAAGCGAAATGGAAGAGGGTGAAAATTTCCTGCGCACTCCGTTGACATCAATCCCCAACCCGCTATATGAATTGGACAAGAAATACGCCCTTTTGGGTCTGGCGGGCGTTGACCTTGGATTTGCCGGGAGGAAACCGGAAAACGACCCGGTTCACCGTGCAATCAGGGCATTGCAGGTTGGCGACCCTTTGCAATTGGTCGATGCCGGGGGCAGGCTGGAAATGCGCAACGGACAGGGAATTACTGTCGGGCGGTTGGCGCAGAAATTCAGGCTTCC
>QJPH01000455.1 GCA_003242955.1 Candidatus Methylumidiphilus alinenensis | reverse complement strand
TGCGGGGCTTTGCCGTCGCCGTGGTTCATCATGCCCATCATGCCGCCGCCCTGCGGGGCTTTGCCGTCACCGTGGTTCATCATGCCCATCATGCCGCCGCCCTGCGGGGCTTTGCCGTCGCCGTGGTTCATGCCGCCCATCATGCCGCCTTCTCCATGACCAGGCATCGCGCCTGAGAAGGGCAGACTTTTCAGCACTATTTCAGTGCCAACTTTACGCCCGGAAAAATCGGCCCAAAGCTCAATGCGTTCGCCTGGGGCTAACATGACGAACTGCCGTGTCACCGGCTTCTCAAGCAAATGGCCGTCGGTGGCAATCACCGTCAGGGGGGTGCCGTCATCCCAGCCGAGCTTGTAGAGTCGGGAGTTGGAACCGTTCAACACGCGCAAACGATAGGGGCGGGTCGCCACAGGCAACACAAAATGACGCTTGCCATTGACAATCATTTCGTCGCCAAGGAAGCCCATGTGGCGTTCGCGCATGTTTTGCACATAAACCAGTTGATTGTCTGCATCAAAACTACGGTCTTGCAACACGATGGGCTGGTCAAATTCCCCCCTAGGGAGGTTGAGGGTCTTTTCATCCGGGTCTGAGACGATAATCAGCCCTGCCAAGCCTTTATAGACCTGCTGTCCGGTCTTCTCATGGGTATGGGCATGATACATGTAGGTGCCGGCAGGGTTGTCAACCTGGAATTCATAGACGTAGCCGCTACCGGCCGGCACGTCGTACATGGGGTGGCCATCCATGACTTGCGGAACATGCAGCCCATGCCAGTGGATAATGTTGGCCTCGGGCAGGTCATTTTTGAAATAAAAACGAACCTTCTGGCCTCTTTCCAAGAAGAACACCGCGCCTAAATGCGTCCCCGGCAACTGCGCGATAGTTCCTTCAGGCCCGCTTAGCAGCTTGCCCTCGTATTTCCAAACGCGGGTCGGCTTGCCTGGTAAAATTGGTGCCTCGGTGGCTACGGCGGTGATTTCAATTTCCACGTTCGGATGGAAATCAGGCGATGCGTCCTTGGCATATCGTGCATTGCTTGCAGCGTATAGCCAGTTTGAGGGGGCCACCGCACTCAGTGCGCTTAATCCGGCCAGTTGAAGGAACTTGCGGCGGTCAACGCCGGTTGTATCTGACATAGTGCTAACCTCCTCAGTGTGGCCTTTTAGGCCTTATAGTTTTAATTATACTTAATCTTATCCGCACACCTAAGCCACCGCTGCTGCCACTTTCCTTTTGATCAGTCCGGCTGTCTCGATCAGGTCTTCCAACTCGTTGTAAACCCATTTGTTTTCGTGGTTGTTGAAGTGGTGGACTTCCTCAATCTTGATGGTGACATGCTTGGTTGCAGGTTCGCCATTCACGCGGTAAAGGATAATATCCATTCCCCCGTCATCAATTTCGTACTCGATAAAACCATGGGGACTGTCGCTACCCGGATTCTCAAAGTGGCCGGAAAGCATGATTTTGGTGATTTTGTGATTCCCGATGAACTCTTTAATTTCTTGGGAGCTCACCGACCTTAGGTTGTCGGGAAGTTCAAACGACTTGGCGCTATGGGTGGCACCCTTAAGGTAACTAAGTTCCAGCAGCGGAGGTTCCAATTCTCCATGCATGTTGATATTCACTTTCTTCCATTCCGCCTTTGAATGCAATACTTCCCTGGGAAATTTTTTTCTCATAGCCTGATCTCTCGTTTCAGCAAAACTCAGGGGGCTTTGGCTGCCCCCTTGTGAAGATCTCTCGCACCAGCGCGGATGCATCGAGGGTTGGTCATTACAGTTTCAATGCCGATCCTGCAAGGCTAAATTATACAAATCAAGATATTTCCTGGCACTTTGTTTCCAAGAAAAATCTTTTTGCATACCAGCCCTTTGGATTTTTTTCCACTGCGGTTTCTTGTTGAACAGGTCCAAAGCCCATAGGGTTGCGGCAAGCAGGGCTTCCACCGAAGTTTCATGGAAGACCACGCCGCTTGCCGTGCCTATCTCCAAATTGGCGGGGGTCGTGTCTTCCACCGTATCAGCCAAGCCACCCACGCAACGTACTATTGGCACAGTGCCGTAACGTTGGCTGTACATTTGGTTGAGTCCACAGGGTTCGAAGCGGGATGGCATAAGAAACAGGTCGGAGCCAGCTTCGATGAGATGGGCCAAAGCTTCGTCATAGCCAAGTTTCAGAGCAATCCGATCCGGGTAAAGCGTTTGCCAGTGCTTAAGGGTTTGTTCGTATTTTTTTTCCCCGCTGCCGAGGATCACCAATTGCAAAGGCATCTCCATGAGCTTGGGCATAGCCTCAATGACCAGATCAATGCCCTTTTGCTGTACAGTCCTGCCAACCATGGCAAGTACCGCCACATTGTTGCCAACGCTAAGGTTGAAGTGTTTTTGCAGGGCAAACTTGTTTTTCTGCTTGCCCGTCATGTCGCTGAGATCGAAAGTATTGGGGATGAGAGGGTCAGTGGCAGGGTTCCAGGCATCTTCGTCTATGCCGTTGATGATGCCACTGAGTCGGTCTTTTCGCTGTTTCAAGAGTCCTTCCATGCCACAGCCGAATTCCTTGCCTTGGATTTCAACGGCGTAATTTGGGCTGACAGTGTTGATTCTGTCAGCGTAAACCAAGCCCCCCTTGGTGAAACAGAGTTGATCATAGAATTCTAGCGAATTGTGAGACCAAAACCGTTGCGGTAGGCCGAGCTTTTGGAATAATTCCTTCGGAAAGAGTCCTTGATAAGCAAGATTATGGATGGTGTAAACCGTGGCGGGGCGGTCCACTTCGTCTTCCAGCAGAGCCGGAATCAAGCCAGTTTGCCAGTCATTGCAATGGACTATTTCAGGCTTCCAGCCGAATCCGATGCGGTTCATGGCGACTTCCACCCCGACCCGGCATAACAATGCGAAGCGCTCGGCATTGTCGATCCAAGGCTTGCCGTTCTCTGCCAGGTACGGATTCCCCGTGCGGTCAAAAGCCCCTTCATGGGATACCAGCCAAACCGGGACTGTTGTACCCGGCAACATGGTTTCGAAGATTTCGACCATCCCGCCAGTTTGGTTGATCCGTTTGCTAGGCAAATTGCTCAAACCGGCAAGCAGATCGGCATAAGCGGGCATCAGAATGCGGACATCATGGCCCAATGCATTCAAGGCTATTGGCAGGCTACCCGACACATCGGCCAGCCCGCCGGTTTTAATCAGTGGGAAGGCTTCGCTGGTGGCGAAGAGGATTTTTTTCATGCTTTGGTTTCCGAACCGGATTCTTCAATTTCACTTTGTGGGGCTATAGTGAGTGTCTCGCCCGTTTCGTGTGCCGTTTCGGTCAGTTCGGGAACCACTTTTTTGGCTTCCGGCTTGAGAGCAAGAACAATGCCCGCCAAGGGCGGAAGGGTCAATACAATCGAATAGGGACGCCCCATCCATTCCTTTTCCTCTGCTTTCAACTCCCAGTTCCCGGTATTGCTGCCGCCGTAATATTCGGAATCCGAGTTGAACACTTCCAAATAGACACCCGGTTCAGGAACGCCTATCCGGTAATTTGGTCGCGGAACGGGTGTAAAGTTTAGGATGACAACTGCAAACTCGTCACCGGCGCGACGCAGATAACTCAATACCGATTGAGGTGCATCGTGGCAATCGATCCATTCGAATCCTTTTGGATCGAAATCGTACCGGTGGAGTGCCTTGTTTTCGTTATAAAGTCGGTTAATATCGGATTGCAGTTTTTTTACGCCACGGTGCAGCGGGTATTCCAATACATACCAGTCGAGTGTCTGCTCATGGCTCCATTCTGTCCCCTGACCAAATTCGCAACCCATGAACAGCAATTTCTTGCCGGGATAAGTGAACATTAGGGTGTAGAGCAGCCTAAGGTTTGCAAACTTGCGCCACTCGTCACCGGGCATCCTAGCCAACAAGGAGCCTTTGCCATGCACCACTTCGTCGTGGGAGAAAGGGAGTATGAAATTTTCGGTGAAGGCGTAGAGCAAGCCGAAGGTAAGTTGGTCGTGATGGTAGTGTCGGTGAATAGGGTCTTTGCTGAAATATTGCAAGGTGTCGTGCATCCAACCCATGTTCCATTTCATCGTGAAGCCCAAGCCACCCGTCCATGTAGGCCGGGTTACTTGCGGCCATGCGGTAGACTCCTCCGCCATGATCATTGTGCCGGGATGCAATTGGTGAGTGACCGTATTGAGCTCACGCAGGAAGGCGATGGCTTCCAGGTTTTCGTTGCCGCCATATTTGTTGGGTATCCAGTCGCCAGGATTGCGTGAATAATCCAAATAGAGCATGGAGGCAACGGCATCGACGCGCAGGCCATCAATGTGGAATTCTTCCAGCCAAAAAACAGCGCTCGCAATCAGAAAGTTTTTTACTTCGTTGCGTCCGAAGTTGTAAATCAAGGTACCCCAATCGCGGTGTTCGCCCAACCTAGGGTCTTCGTGCTCATACATCGCAGTGCCGTCAAAGCGAGCCAGTCCGTGTGCATCTTTGGGGAAGTGGGCGGGTACCCAATCGAGAATGACACCAATGCCATGGCTATGGCAATAATCGACAAAGTAGCGGAAATCGTCGGGTTCGCCAAAGCGGGCGGTTGGCGCGAAGTAGCCCGTTGTCTGGTAACCCCATGAAGCATCTAGGGGATGTTCAGTGATGGGCATCAATTCAATATGGGTGAAACCCTGTTCCTTGACGTAATCGACCAGTTGTACAGCCAACTCACGATAGCTAATGAAACCGCCTTCGCTATCGCGCCGCCAAGAACCTGGATGTATCTCGTAGATAGATAGCGGTTCATGCAGCCAGTCGCTTTTCTTGCGCCCTTCCAGCCATTTTTGGTCCCCCCATGAGTAATTGTCAGTGGGGACGGCGATGGATGATGTCTGGGGGCGCAGTTCAAAGCGTTGCCCATAAGGATCTATTTTTAGGTGAATCGTACCGTGTTGCCGGTTGCGTATTTCAAGTTTGTAGTTTAATCCAGGAACGATTCCAGGAATGAACAACTCCCAAACGCCACTGCCGCCACGGACACGCATGGGATGGCTGCGGCCATCCCAGCTATTGAAATCACCCACCACGCTCACTCGCTCTGCATTGGGGGCCCAGGTGGCGAATAAATAGCCATCCACGCCATCCACGCTATGAGGATGGGCGCCAAGGAAACGATACGCATGCCAATGCTTGCCCTCACAGAACAAGTGGATGTCGAAATCTTTCAGTTGCGGGGGGAAAGTGTAGGGATCGACATGATTGTAGCTTTTGCCAGATTTGTCTACCCAGTCTAGGCTGTAGTGGTCTTCAATTACGTCACCGGATTGGACGGTATATTGAAACAGGTCTGTCCCGGCAAGGCGCTCCAGTTGCTGGCCGTGGGTGCCAATACGAACAGACTCAGCCGATGGCAGTATGACCCGGATGATTTCTTTGTCACGGTCAGAATGCCTTCCAAGCACGGCAAAGGGGTCGTGGTGTCGGGCTTCGACGATTCTTTGAAGTTCCGGATCCAGGCCAGTTGGTCCCGGTTTTTGTTCTTTTGTGAATTGTGTTTCGTTCGAGTTCACTTTATTTGACCTCTGGTAGTAGAATGGCAGTCGCCATCGCCGGTAAATTCTGGGGACATGTTATCAAATTTGTACCCCGCTTGTATGTATAATAACCACTTAAGGAGATTGTTCGTGTCAGAATCCCATCATTCTCGTTTTGTCAGCGTATTGACCCGGAATACTCTGGCGCTAATTCTCGCCGGTGGGCGAGGTTCACGCTTACAAAATCTCACCGAATGGCGCGCCAAACCGGCGGTTCCGTTCGGGGGCAAATTCCGTATCATTGACTTCCCCCTGTCCAACTGCCTCAATTCCGGCATTCGCCGGATAGGCGTGTTGACACAGTACAAGGCCGACTCGTTAATTCGGCATATCCAGCAGGGTTGGGGCTTTTTGCGTGCCGAGTTGGGCGAATTTGTCGATATTATCCCAGCCCAGCAACGCGTTACGGAGGATGCTTGGTATGCTGGCACTGCTGATGCCGTATACCAGAATCTAGATATTCTACGGCAGCGCGGTTCAGAATATTTGCTAATTTTGGCCGGTGACCATATTTACAAGATGGATTACGGCCTGATGCTAGCCGATCATGTGGAAAGACAGGCCGATTTGACCATAGGCTGTATGGAAGTGTCGCTGGAGGAAGCCAAGTCATTCGGGGTCATGGGCATTGACGGGGACAAGCGCATTCGTGAGTTTGTGGAAAAACCGTCCAATCCGCCTTCCATGCCGGGTCAGCCTGACCAAGCCTTGGCTTCAATGGGTATTTATATTTTCAACACTAAATTTCTGTTTGAGCAACTCATAAAGGATGCCGACATGCCGGGTTCTAGTCGTGACTTTGGCAAGGACATTATTCCTAGGGTCATCAAGGATTACCGTGTATACGCCTATCCCTTCCGCGACGCGCAAAGCGGTGTGCAGGCTTACTGGCGCGATGTGGGCGAAGTCGATAGTTACTGGTCGGCGAACATGGAACTCGTCAATGTCAATCCTGAACTCAATCTATACGACACCAACTGGCCGATTTGGACTTACCAGGAGCAGACCCCGCCTGCAAAGTTTGTTTTCGACGACGAGGATCGCCGGGGCTATGCTGTTGATTCCATGGTGTCAGGCGGATGCATCATCTCGGGTTCAGAAGTTCGGCGTTCCCTACTGTTTTCCAACGTGAGGGTGAATTCGTTTTGCAAAGTTTCGGATTCAGTGATCCTGCCCAATGTCAATATCGGACGCCACTGTAGGATTACCAAAGCAATCATCGACAAGGGTTGCATCATTGAGCCTAACACCGTGATTGGGGAAGATTTGGAGGAAGATGCAAAGCGTTTTTACGTCAGTGCGGGTGGTGTGGTTCTAGTAACCCCCGAGGCGCTGGGTCAACAGTTACATTTCGCCCGCTAAAAAAAAGCGCAGCATCACTTCCATTTTACTTCGTGGCGCGGATAATTAACGCGCCACGTTTTGTGTACGACCTAGACGTATTTTAATATGCCATTTTCTCGATCCAGCGGAATTTTGTTGCATCCTACTTCTCTTCCCAGTCGTTTTGGCATCGGAGACCTAGGCCCAGAAGCTTTTTCTTTCGTCGATTTCCTTGCCGAATCCGGGCAACGGCTATGGCAGGTTCTCCCGTTGGGACCTACCGGGTATGGCGATTCACCTTACATGTGCTTTTCCGCTATGGCTGGAAACCCGTTGCTGATCAGCCTAGAAATATTGCGAGATAAAGCCTTGCTGGATGACAGCGACCTGAATGCCTTGCCGCCTTATCCAACTCCGGTGGATTATGGGAGGGTCATTTCGGAAAAACTTCCATTATTAAAAAAAGCTTGGCGCAATTTTCGGGATCATGCGTCATGCGACCAAAAAATGGCATTTGAACAATTTTGTGAATTAAATACCCACTGGCTTGAAGACTTTGCGCTATTCATGGCGCTAAAGGAACACTATCACGGCAAGCCATGGGTAAAATGGAACCTTTCACTGGTCAAGCGCAAACGCGATGCCATCAAAAAGGCGAAGTTAAAATATGTTGCGCTGATCAATTTCCATAGTTTCTTGCAATTTGAATTTCATTTACAGATCAATGCCCTTCGAGCCTATGCCAACCAGAAGAAAGTTAGTATTATCGGCGACCTGCCAATCTATGTCGCGCATGATAGTGCCGAAGTTTGGGCGAAGCCAGAGTATTTCGATGTCAACAAAGAAACCGGAATGCCTTTTACCGTCGCAGGTGTGCCTCCCGATTATTTCAGCGCCACAGGACAGTTATGGGGCAATCCGATTTATAATTGGGAAAAACTCAAGCAGGATAATTTTGAGTGGTGGATACAGCGATTTATTGTGCTTTTGGGTTATGTTGATGCCGTTAGGATAGACCATTTTCGAGGTTTTGAAGCGTATTGGAGTGTCAGATATGGCGAGGAAACTGCTATCAACGGCGAGTGGGTTCCCGCGCCAGGGGAGGCTCTTTTTCAACGCCTTTATGAGCGTTTTGGCTACTTGCCTATCATCGCCGAGGACTTGGGGGTGATAACCCCTGAAGTCGAGCAGTTGCGGGACGACTTCAATCTACCGGGGATGAAAATTCTACAGTTTGCCTTTGGCTCTGACGAAGAAAATGTTTACTTACCCCATAACTATACGGAAAACTGTGTCGTATACACAGGAACCCATGACAACGACACTACAAGGGGATGGTTTGAATCCCTGGAAGAAAT
>QJPH01000306.1 GCA_003242955.1 Candidatus Methylumidiphilus alinenensis | reverse complement strand
TTCCGTCGTTTTGACAACGTCTTTTGTTGACCGTCAAAACGGCCTATGTGCCATTTTTTTCACCGCTAGGAGTCCCGATTTGCATTCATGTACAGCGTTTTTTCTTAACAAAGGAAAATAATAAAGGACACTCATTCAAACTATCCTGTGTGTCTGTGCTTTGCAAAATGGTATAACCCAACAAGTAACTATTCGATATTAAAAACGCTGTAAGTTACGGCACTATAAAGAAAATATCAGTTTTCGAGAAGTCTTTCCCCTTAAACAACAACGGCACTTTTTGGCTTTTTGCTAAGGCATAGGAGAAACAATCACCAAAATTCAGTCCGGCAGGATGGCGACCTTTGCCGTAAATAAAAAATGATTCCGCAGCCAATTCGGCGTAACTGTCATCGACAGGGATTGTGATAATCCCATACTTCCCCAACAAATCCAATGCTTTGTTTCGACCAGTCAACCCAAGCCGAGAGCCAACAACCATCAATAACTCGGTTTTGCTGGCGGCGCTAATGCCTATGCGTCCAACCAAAGAAAGCTGATGCAGGATGGCCTCTGCTTCACATTCCTGAAATAACACAGCCACCAAAGCACTAGTGTCAACGGCCAAATCAATCGAATAATCCATGTTCGTTGTATCCTAGGATTTCGTCGGGGTTGCGGCCATCCAACACGGGCAATGTCCACACCTCCAGCCGTAGCCAGTCTAGGGTTTCTTGTGTGCTAGGTTTGGGTGTATCGTCCAATGGGGCGAGGGCGGATTCCAGCACACTAAGCGCTTCTTGGTTTACAGAATGGCGATGCGCTTCTGCAAGTGCTTTGAGCTTTTGGTAAAGATTGTCGGAAATATCGTGTAGCATTAAAGTTGTCATAGATAATCTCTCAAATTAAGCTATTTCAAAAACGTATCAAAAACAGAGGGTGGGGCAGTAATACGGGGAGTTAACTATCCAGATTGATAATCCGTAAACATTAGCGGGTTAAACACCGCTTAAATTTTTTGCCGCTTCCGCAGGGGCATCCTTCATTTCTGCCAATTTTGCCTCGTTGAGTCGTAGCATTGGCAATACGTGCTTTACGCAAACTCTCTGCGCATTCTTCCAATTTCTCAAGCTCTGTCTTCGGAATCCCAGTGAGTTCCGAGCGTAGTCCGGGACATAGGAACCTCAATTCCCAGCATTCCGCAAGCTTTATGCGGGCTACATAGGCTAACTTTATCATAACGGGGTAAAAGTGTAGTTCTTATACAAGCCCCAACGTGATAACCTTATGCTTTTAAGGCTCGTTGCCTCACAACCCATTCAAGGCAAATTTGCTATGATTCGATTGCTCCGTGGACTCATCCAGCAAGGCTTAGCCAAACAAGTGAATGCCACCGGTCTGGGTGTTTTTCGCATTTTGGTTGGTTTGGTGATTCTACAGGAAGTGTTTTACCTGATGTACTTCCGCCATTTGATTTTTGACCGCGTCCCCTTCGTGGATCAGGCATCGCCAGTAGTGGATTTATTCTTGTGGTTGTGGGCAGTGCTGGCCGCTTTTATCGTTTTGGGCCTGTTTACGCGCTTTGCGGCGGTGGGGAATTATCTGCTGTGGTTGGTTTTCGTGGGTTTCACGCCGATGTGGCTGGATTTCGACGGTGGCTTCGACCAAATGATGACCGGCATCAGTTTCCTGCTGATGTTCCTGCCGTCAGAGCGAGCTTGTTCTTTGGACAATCTAAGGCTAAAACTGAAATTTTCGTCTCCAGGGCGGCATTATCAGCCTAGGACTAGCGTATCCGTACTGTGCTACCTGTTGCCGTTGGCTATCGTGCTTGGCTTGTTATATTTGGATGCCGGCATCCATAAGCTGTCTGCCGAATTTTGGCGCAATGGCATGGGTTCGTGGCTGCCGCCCACCCATCCCTATTACATGTCGCCGCTGAATATGCGTTGGTTGCTCGAAAATGAATGGTTGGAAAGGGTCATCGGCTATTCCCTCATCACCTTCCAATTCTTGTTTTTGCCGCTGTTATGGTTCCGCTGGGCGCGTGTGCCTTTGCTGTTGATTGGTGTCAGCTTCCATATCGGCATTATTCTCTCTCTGAACATTTACCAATTCGGCTTCGGCATGTTGGCACCTTATGCCCTATTGGTGCCTATCTCTTGGTGGAAGGTTTTGCGCCAACAGTCGGCCAGCCTGACGATCTACTATGACGGGCTATGCCCGCTTTGCAACCGCACGGTGATTATTCTTTCCCACTTCGATCTGTTAAACGCCATCGCTTTCAAGGATTTACAAACCCACGCCAAGAGTTGCCGTGCTTTGGACTTTATTCCCGAAGCGCAGTTGCTGAAGGATTTGTACGCAGTGGACCGCCAAGGATGGTTGTTTGCCGGTGTCGATGCTTATGCCCAAATCCTGTCTGCCATGGTTTATCCTGCCCCGTTGGCTTGGATCGTCTGGCTTCCGGGAATCAACCAAATAGCTAAAGCAATTTACCGTCGCATCGCCGACAACCGCACCCGCTTTCTTTGCAATGAGAGTTGCGCCCCCTTGGCGGTTAATTCGCAAGATGAATTTTGGGTGCAGTTTTCTGCACAATACGTAGGTACGCCGCGCCGCCAGGCCACGCGCATTGCAAAGTTTTTGCTGCTGGTTGCCTTGTTGCAATTGAACAGTACCTTGCAATTTGGCGTGTTTTACCGAATCAACAAGGGTCATGCGACTACAGAGTTGGGCCAAGTGCTGGAGGGCGCGAGTAATTCCATTTTGTTTTTGTCGCATACTTTTTTAGGGATAACGCCCCATGCCTTATATATGCACGATCATTTTGCAGGCTACAACCATCTACTTGCCGTTGCCTACAAAGACACAGAAGGCCAGGAACACTTTTTGCCGTTCGTCAACGAGGAAGGGCGTATTGTCGCGCCTAACTGGGGCCGGGTACAATGTTGGTGGGCGAATATTGCAGTGACGCCCCATATTAAGCGCCAGCGATTGAATAAGGCACTGATGCAAGTGACGGCGTTCTGGGGTGAAAAAGAAGGGCTTGATGTACGCAAAACGGTTTTTCTTCTAAAGATGAAAGAAGTCCGCGTGCCAATGGATTGGGAGCCAAACTTGCGTGAATATAACTTGCGCCAACCCTGGAAGGACATCGGCACGGTGATATGGGACGATGTGGGCCATGTGGTTGTGGATACGCCAGGCATTGATTTGGAAGCTTTGTGATGCAAACCTATCAGACCGGCTCGGTTTTAAAAGCCGAGTTGGTCTAGAATTTATAGGGCAGCAGACCCTCTAAAAACCCATCATTGATAACAGGACTTGAAACTTGTACGGTTTGGGCTGAAAATGGGCTATTCGGATTAATATCCGCCTGTGGTCTTGAGCCGGATTGCTAGCCGAGACGCGCCCCCCATACAACCCGGAGACATCTGTGAGTGAACGAATCCTGAAACTTAGCGACGACGATTTTGAAGAAAAAGTACTTGAAGCGAGTGGACCCGTGTTGGTCGATTACTGGGCCGAATGGTGCGGCCCCTGTAAAATGATCGCGCCCATCCTTGATGAAATTTCAAAAGAATATGAAAGTCGAGTCACGTTTGCAAAATTAAATATCGACGACAACCCGGCAACCCCCCAACGCTATGGTGTGCGTGGAATTCCCACGTTGTCGCTTTTCAAAGACGGGGAATTGGTGGACTCCAAAGTTGGTGCCCTATCTAAGTCCCAGCTTACCACTTGGTTAAACGGTAACCTCTAAAGGTTAGGGCCCGTTTTGATTCTTTCTAGACGGGCCACCCTTGAACGTGTTATTCTTAACATAGCGATATAGAAAATATTCTCATAAATTCTGTGGCCACTACCGGTTGCCCTCCCTTATTGGACTAGGCTCCAAGACCCGGTGTCTCCCGCCAGGGTCCATCCCGAAATCAAGCGACACATTTCATTCAATCCGCATTTCTTGATCCCTAACTTATGAATCTGACCGACCTTAAACGTAAGCCTGTTGCCGAGCTTATCAACATCGCTGAATCGCTTGATATTGAGGGATTCGCCCGTTCCAAGAAGCAGGACCTCATCTTCGCCATCCTAAAAAAGCAAGCCAAAAGTGGCGAGGACATCTACGGCGATGGGGTATTGGAAATTTTGACAGACGGCTTCGGTTTCCTTCGCTGTGCTGACAGTTCCTATTTGGCAGGGCCCGATGATATTTATGTCTCACCCAGCCAAATCAGGCGTTTTTCGTTGCGCACGGGCGATACGATTTCAGGCAAAATCAGGCCGCCGAAGGAAAGCGAACGCTATTTCGCGATGCTCAAGGTCGAGCAGATCAATTACGAACCGCCTGAGAATGCCAAGCACAAGATATTATTCTCCAACCTGACCCCGCTGTTCCCCAAGTCGCGTTTCGTCCTCGAACTAGGCAATGGCACTAGCGAAGACCTCACAGCGCGTATCATTGATTTGGTCGCACCGATTGGCAAGGGCCAGCGCGGCCTGATCGTTTCGCCTCCGAAAGCAGGCAAGACGATGATTTTGCAAAACCTTGCCCACTCCATCGCCGAACAGAATCCAGAATGCTATTTGATTGTGCTGCTGATCGACGAGCGCCCGGAAGAAGTGACGGAAATGCAACGGAGTGTGAAAGGGGAAGTGGTGTCTTCGACCTTTGACGAGCCGCCCACCCGCCATGTCCAAGTCGCCGAAATGGTCATTGAAGAGGCCAAACGGCTAGTGGAACATAAGCGCGATGTGGTCATTTTGCTCGATTCAATCACCCGTCTGGCACGCGCCTACAACACCGTGGTTCCGTCCTCGGGCAAGGTGTTGACGGGCGGTGTCGATGCGAACGCGTTGGAAAGGCCCAAACGCTTTTTCGGCGCGGCGCGCAACATCGAGGAGGGCGGTAGCCTGACCATCATTGCAACCGCGTTGGTTGACACAGGTTCGCGCATGGACGAGGTGATCTACGAAGAATTCAAGGGTACGGGCAACATGGAGCTTCACTTGGAACGCAAGATCGCCGAAAAACGCATCTACCCCGCCATCAATATCAACCGCTCAGGCACCCGCCGCGAGGAATACCTAGTCCCCCAAGACGAACTGCAAAAGTGTTGGATTTTGCGCAAGATACTCCAGCCCATGGACGAAATGGCCGCCAGCGAATTCCTGATTGGTAAACTCAAGGACACCAGGACCAACGCCGAATTTTTCGAGTCGATGAAGAGATAAAAAATCAGTTGTAGCCCGGATGGAGCCGCTTGGCAAGCGTAATCCGGGGTTAGTGGACGCATTTGCCCGTTAAGCTCCCTCTCTCGCCGTTATGCACAATTGTTCACTTTATCCAGTAACTATTAGCTGTTGAAAACGCTGTATGCGCATTTCCCGTTTCTTTTTACCTCAGCCATTAAGCCCCGGCGCAACTATCCAACTTGCGGATGAAAGCGCCCATTACCTGCGCACAGTATTGCGCTTGAAAAAAGGTGCCGATTTAGTCGTTTTCAATGGAGAGGGTGGCGAATATCCTGCTAATTTGCTTGAAGCACACAAAGATGCCGTCAAGCTCCTTTTGGGACCGCTTAACCCACGAGAGACGGAATCGCCACTCCCTATTGCCTTAGGGTTAGGCATCTCGCGTGGCGAACGCATGGATTTGGCAATCCAAAAAGCGGTGGAACTGGGCGTTTCGGCCATCACGCCCTTGTTCACCGAACGTTGCGTGGTGCAACTCGATGGTGATGCGCGTAAGGTTCAGCGTTTGCGGCATTGGCGAAAAATTGCCCAAAGCGCCTGTGAACAATGTGGGCGTAACCGGGTTCCAGAAATATTCGAGCCGATGAAACTGGAAGAATGGGTAGTGCGCCAAAATGGGCTTCGGCTGTTCTTGGACCCTGGCGGAACTGAGGCATTGCGGGAACTGCCCCGACCTCATGGGCCAATTTGCCTGTTGTCAGGGCCAGAAGGTGGTTTTACCGTAGTCGAGCGAAAAACAGCAACAGAGGCAGAATTCATAGCCATCCGGCTTGGGCCTCGCGTATTGCGCACAGAAACAGCGGCCTTGGCGGCTCTAACTGCCATCCAAACACTGTGGGGGGACATGGGGTAAGGCGGACGGCGTTGTATTGCTTTGGTTTGCCGCCCGCCTTGATTATTTAACGCTGCTTGCCTGAAGCCGTGCCGCTAATACAGCACTTTTTCGTGGGTGCTATATTAATTACTTGCGTAATTCTTGGTCCCGGTAGTGGGCATCTACCCAGCAACGCGGGAGTTCTTCGCCGGAGGGGAATGCTAAGTTCGCCTTGGGGAAATTGTCGGCATCCCCTAATTCCTCACCATAGGATAACCGGCCTACCACGTTAGCGTGGGTGGGGCAAAACAGATCATTGAGGCTTAACACCTCCACCAAATGGCCTTCACTTTTTTGCTTGAGAAACATGACTGCTAACTCCTCTTTTACATCAATGAGTTATTATTTTTATGCACCTGATGCGGCGTCTGTTTAAGGATCAGCCCAAAAAAATGATAGTGTAAGTGTAATTTACAGTCTAGGGTGACCACAGCAATAGCTGACGCACAACAGTAATTTTCCTATTACTGTCTCCTTAGACAAAAGTTCCGTATTAAAATTCACTCTGCTAGCTAGCGTTGTGAAATTTTAAGCCTTTCTAGGCATCACGCAATTGCGACCTGCTTGCTTTGCCCGGTATAGGGCTAGATCGGCCCGTTCCAGCAGTGTGTCCAAGGTTTCCTCCTTGTCCACGAGGCTGGCGATACCCACGCTGATGGTCATTGAAACAGGCTTACCAAAAAGATCAACTGGATCGGATGCGAGGGAGAGACGGACACGCTGCATGACAACATAGGCTTGATCAAGACTGGTTTCGGGCAGTAGCAATACAAACTCGTCCCCGCCAAAACGGGCGAACACATCAATTTCGCGGATATTATCCAGGCAGGTCTTGGTAAATGCTAGCAGTGCCTGGTCCCCTGCCATGTGTCCGTGCGCATCGTTGATGTGTTTAAAATAGTCGATGTCAATCAATGCCAGCGCAAGGGGGTAGTCGAGACGCAGTGCGCGTTTTATTTCGGCCTCTGCCAACTCCAAAAAACGGTGCCGGTTGGTTATACCGGTGAGTTCATCGGTGCTGGCTTGTTGCTGCAACTTTTCTTCAAGGCGTTTGCGTTCGGTGATGTCGCGGGTTACGCCAAGGAGATGCGGGACACCTTGAAATTGAAAGGACTTTGCAGACAATATCCCAAAAAACTGACTGCCGTCTTTGCGCTGGAAAATGGCTTCCAGGTTATTGCATACGCCATTGGCTATTAGGATATTGATAAAATTTGTCCACTCTTCGGGGTTTTTCCATAGGTTGAAATCCACGGTGGATTTACCCAACACTTCAGCACGGGTATAGCCAGTCAGCGAAGCAAACCCGGAATTGACATCAACAATGAAACCGTCATGTTGGCGTGTGACCACGACCGCGTCGGGGCTGGCATTAAAAAATAGTTCGGCATTTTCTCTAGCTTCCCGAGCTTCTGCATACAAGCGCTGATTGACCATGAGGATGAAGCCGAATGTCCATAACGTACTTGTGATAAGTATATCGAGATAACCGGCTACATGGATTAAGCTGGGAGTGAAGAGATTGCCAACCTCGCCGAAGAATGGGCTTAGCCCAAATATGGCACAGAATCCGCCATGGAACGAAAACACCACGGCTAGAAAATAAGCTGCTGCTTTCACCGAGGAGATTTTGTGGGCAATAAGCGCGTGGGCGGTCAACCAGGAAACCAGGGTTTGGGCAAACATCATATTAACCCGCCGAACCGCCAAAACATTATTTAGGCTGGTGTAACAGAAGGCAATCAGAGTAACACCGGCGCAGAACGCTATTAGCCATCCACGTTTTTCGCGCTGACCAAAAAAACGCAACACACCCACATAGTGCAACTCCATGCCGATGACGAACAGCGCATTGCAGGCAATAATCGCAACTTGCCCGAAGACGGGGTCATCCCTTAGGTAATTAAACACAAACCCCGACGCTAACGCCACGCTTCCCAGCGACCACCAACCCGGCCCACTATAGGTTCTGTCAAACCGATATTGGACAAAGAGGGCGATGACCTGTAGAAAATTGCTTACGCACAGGACAATGGCAAGGGTGTGAATGTCAATGTTCTTCTGGTTCCTTACGTCCAGTATGAGAAATAAACTAGATTTTGCAAGCCAAGTTCCGGGCTATTTGCTTCAAATTATCATATTTAGAAATAGCCATCTAGGGGCAAAGAAATTTTCCAACCCAAACTT
>QJPH01000389.1 GCA_003242955.1 Candidatus Methylumidiphilus alinenensis | reverse complement strand
TAAGAATTTTGTTGGCCTTGTCGGCGCGGTTTTTAGCGTTATCCTCTACGAAGAAATCATCTTCAGTGGTCAGCGCTTGCAGCGTGAGCAACACCGAACTTTTCCCCATGCCCCGATCACCGTCGATAAAACCAAGCTGACTACGGCGGTTGCGATCCAGCACTGGCCCGGACTGTCGGGATTCCTCAGGGCGGTCTTTGAGTTGAGGAATTGAGCCTAAGGCATCGACCAGCCATCCCGACGCGGCTTCCACCGCATTGTGCTGCTGCTCACTGAGCGCATTCCAGTCTAGGGGAATGGCTTCCAATCGGCGTGTATCTTGGTTCATCAGTTAGATTCCTGTGTTGAAAGCGTAGCGACTTCGCTGGAAATGCCCGCTGGGGCGGGCTTATTCATGCTACATTTGGCACCCTGCGTAATATCCGTTAGGAAGCAACAATTTCATCCCCATCCCCCGGCGGCTCGCCTCCCTGCCGGGTTAAGATGGCGCGGAACGCCTCGAAGTCGGCACGTTCGCTCCTTTCAGCGAAAAACGCAGCCGTACTCATCGCTGACAGCTTTTCAGCAACGGCGGTTGCGACGAACTGGTTTAGGCTGATGCCTTCTTCCTTGGCAAGCTTCTCGGCGGCAGACTTGACCGAAGTCGGCAAACGTAAGGGATAGGTGCTGGTGTTGCTCATTACAATAACCTCTTCAGTGCGTCACACGGTAGCAAAACTTCAATGCCGAAATCTTTTGGCGTAGAGCCATAGTCGCGTTGGTTGAAGGTGACAATGGCGTTGGCCTGGCCGTTGACCGCTGCTTCCAAAACCATTTCATCCGCCGGATCGCGCAAACGTGGACGCCACAGGAAATGGGTTTCGACGGGTTCGGCCAGAGCCGCTAGGCCGTCAAGAAATTGCTGGACTTCGACTGTACTCAAACCCGCCGCTAGACAATGCTCCTCCCGGCTACAGGAGGCTTCGTATTCGACGATCAGGGGAACGTTTGCCACAAGGGTAAAACGCCGATCCAACGCAGCCAGCAGCAATGCCGCCGAAGCCCCCGAGGGGCT
This sequence comes from Candidatus Methylumidiphilus alinenensis, assembly GCA_003242955.1. Lineage (GTDB taxonomy): Bacteria > Pseudomonadota > Gammaproteobacteria > Methylococcales > Methylococcaceae > Methylumidiphilus > Methylumidiphilus alinenensis. The sequence goes on along the minus strand of QJPH01000389.1, from coordinate 7,265 downwards.
ACGCATGGCGGCAACGATGACATCGGTATCCAAGACATATCTCATTTGGATAGGAATATCACATCACAGGGGATGTCGCAACTTTTCTTGATGAGGATTCAGAGACTACCTACCGTTATTCAACGACTGCTTAGGTAAGGATATCTGCCGCACATCCACACTGTTTGGCTGTCGGGTTTTGGCCAAACAAAGCAGTTCGCCCTATCCAGAAGCTAACGTTCCTGTGTCCAGAAAATAAATAAAAACAGGTTTTTTACCGCCCAATCTTGCTTTCCTCGCCGCTTAGAATGCGTTGGATGTTGGTTTTATGCCGCCAGAACAGCAGGCTACACATTAGCACGGTGGCGACGGTCAACACAGGCGAGTGCAATAGGAACCAGACATAGACAGGGGCAAGCGCAGCAGCGGTCAAAGCCGCGAGAGAGGAGATTCTGGAGACAAACGCGACGGACAGCCAAGTTAGCAGCGCGGCGAGCCCAACGAGCCAGGAATAGCCTGCCAATACGCCTAATGCCGTGGCTGCACCCTTGCCCCCCTTAAAGCCGAAGAACACCGGGTAGAGGTGGCCTAGGAAAGCGGCCAAACCGACAGCAGCCAGCACTTCATTAGGCGCAGTTAGCGCCTTGGCAACCATCAATGGAACCACGCCTTTCAACAAGTCACCCAAAAGAGTGATAATCGCTGCCTTTTTGCCTCCCAGACGCAAAACGTTGGTGGCCCCTGGGTTTTTTGAGCCTTCCTCGCGGGGGTCGGGCAAACCCATTAACCGAGATGTAATCACAGCACTGGAAAGGGAACCAAGAAGATAGGCGAAAGGTATCAATAGCCAATGCCACATGAACGTACTCTCATCAGTTAAGGGTGTGCGGTTTGCTTCATTTGTGATTACACTAGTGCAATTATAACAAGCAACCGGGATTGATGATGGATATTATATTTCTGCGCGGACTGAATATCGAGACTATTGTTGGAATCTTCGACTGGGAACGGGTCAACCGTCGTATTGTCGTTTTGGATTTGGAAATGGCGACCGACAACCGCAAAGCCGCTGCATCCGATGCCATAGTCGATGCCCTTGACTATTCTGCTGTCTCCCAGCGCATCGTCTCGTTCGTCGAGCAGAGCAATTTTTTCCTTGTGGAAACGTTAGCGGAACGAATTTGTGAAATTATCCGCTCTGAGTTCAGTGTACCTTGGGTAAGGCTAACCCTTAACAAGAAAGGGGCTATTCAAGATGCCAGCGATGTGGGTGTCATCATTGAGCGGGGTGATAAACCATGCCTGTGATGAACTTTATATCGAAAAATGTCAATGGTTGAAGGCGGGGGGGGAAAGGTTTCCGCTTGTGCGTTTCTACAGGAGACTCTCCCTGCAAAGGGGTTGTGGCAAGCATGGGTTGAATAGCCTAAGGCGTATATCCACGCTTGCCACATCGCTCAAGTTTATTTTTCTTCTTTATTGTCGTCCTGGAAAACCCAGCGGATAAAGAATACCCCAACTGTGATAATCAGGATGGTGACGATGATTCCCGTGGGGGATCTCATTTTTTCAACTAAATCGAGAATGGCTCCCATTTCTTGACCTACCTTAGAGTAATTTGATTTAAGAGGCTTTTTAATAGAGTTACAGATGACATCTGTCTGCTATCACGTTGCCTATTCTTACCGCGTAACCACCAGATGTCAAGCAAACAGTTGATTACGCCCTTGTCGCCCGAAAAAAAACCCGGCGCTGGGTTGCGCAAAGCCTTTGCTGTGAAACAGGAAGGAATCATTCCCGCCCAAAAAAAACGCCCAGACTTTTGGAGTCTGGGCAAAAAAAAACAGCCCCAAGACACTTGCCTTGTAATTATTCCGCCATGTTCGGCGATGTGCAGAGTTTCAGCGTCCAGGGGCTACCCGATCTTACAGGTTCGGGGTGATAATCGGAGCGGAAAGCTTCTGCTTGTCGCCGTCCGGTGAGTTGCCACAACCCATCATGCCGATTGACAACAGAGCAACGCTGATTACACAAAGTACGAGCTTTTTCATAAAAATCCTCCTCAAATTTTGAACATTGGAAACATGCTTCTTTTCTAGGTAGTGCGTTAAGCACAGGTGTTTTTATAAAGAAGATTTTCGTAAATTGCAAGGGTTCAAGTTTTTGAGTGCTTTCATTTATCGAAATATGAGTTATAACCATCTGATAAATATAAATATTAAAGTCTTTGTGAAAATGCTTTCCAAGTGCCATCCCGCTCGCGCTTGGAATGTGGCGGCAACGCTTGCAAGCATCGATTTATGGATTTTGAGCAAGAAAAATCGCCCGCCTAGGGGATGGAAGCCCTTCGACAGTCAACTCTGGCATGTCTGGATCCAAGCTATCCAGCAACGATTGGAATTGCATCCACTCCGTTGTGCGTTGCTCTTTGGGCGTAGTTTGTGTTAGGTCAATCAAACGAATATCCCGGTAACCGCATCGCTTCAACCAACCTTCAAGAGTGACGCAACTGGGAATGAACCACACATTTCGCATCCTAGCGTAACGATCTTCTGGTACTAAAACCCGTCCGCCCCCCCCCTCAATCACCAATGTTTCAAGCACCAGTTGTCCGTCCGGGCGCAAAAGTTCGCGCAGTTCTAGCAAGTGGTCTAAGGGGGATTTCCGATGGTAAAGCACTCCCATGGAAAAAACTGTATCGAAGGCAGCCATTTTTTTCGGCATATCCTCAATGCCAATCGGCAGGACATGGACGGGATAATCCCCGGCGAAATGCTTGATCGCGTGAAACTGTATGACGTTAATCAGTGTTGGGTCGATACCAATTGCTAGCCTCGCCCCGGCTCCAGCCATGCGCCAGCAGTGGTAGCCGTTGCCGCAGCCGACATCTAGCACCGTCCTAAATTGCAATGGCTCTAGATGCCCGATCAACCTCTGCCATTTGAAATCGGACCGCCACTCACTGTCGATATGGATGCCATGAACCGAGTAAGGACCCTTGCGCCAAGGGTGGAGTTTTTTCAATAAGTTTTCAATGGCTTCGCGTGTGGATGCGATGCAATCGCCAGGTAAGCCGATGCTCGGAGTGTCGGCATCTAGTTCAATGTTTGAAGCTTCCAACACAGGGAGTTCGTCCAACACTTTTTGCCAGCGGTCAAGATCACCGTGAGTTGACCTGTCAAAAGCGCGGCCCAATTTGCCGGGAAGCGAATCCAGCAGAGGACGCAAGGCTGGCTGGCCTTGTGAATCGAGCAGGGATGCGTATTTTGACATGAGGCAATGCATGGTTTTCAATGGCGATGGATTCCGGTAAAGTATATTTTGGCATGTGTTAGAATCAGGGACATTTTCCAAATGAGCAACTCCAGATGACAGGCGCGCCCGACTTAGAGCAAGTGGAACAGTATTTGATTGGACTCCAGGACAGCGTCTGCTCCGCGTTGGAGCAGGTGGAGCCGGTTGCCCGGTTCATTGAAGATGCCTGGAGCTACGAGGGCGGCAAGGGTGGTGGCAGATCGCGCGTTCTGTCCGAGGGTATTGTGATTGAGCAAGGTGGCGTTAATTATTCCCGCGTCAGCGGCACTAGCCTGCCGCCGTCGGCCACTGCCCATCGACCGGAGTTGGCCGGCAGGAGTTTCCATGCGGTTGGCCTTTCCTTGGTCATCCATCCGCGTAATCCTCATGTGCCTACCTCACATGCCAATGTACGTTTCTTCATTGCCGAGAAGCAAGATGCTGCCCCCGTATGGTGGTTTGGGGGCGGAATTGACTTGACCCCTTACTACCCCTATATGGAGGATGTCATCGCTTGGCATAAGGCTTCTAGGGCCGCCTGCGAGCCTTTTGGCGAAGATATCTACCCGCGTTGTAAAAAATGGTGCGACGAATATTTTTTTCTTAAACATCGCAATGAAACCCGAGGTGTGGGCGGATTGTTCTTTGACGACTTGAATGAGTGGGGCTTCGAGCGTTGCTTCGCGTTTATGCGGAGTGTCGGTGATCATTACATTCCGGCTTACCTGCCGATTATGCAACTGCGAAAAGACACACCCTACGGCAAAAGGGAGCAGGATTTCCAGCGATATCGCCGGGGGCGTTACGTTGAATTTAACTTGATTTATGACCGTGGCACACTTTTTGGGCTCCAGTCTGGGGGCAGGACGGAGTCAATCTTGATGTCGCTGCCCCCAGTGGCCCATTGGCGGTATAATTGGAAACCAGCGGAAGGTAGCCCAGAGGATTATTTATACAAGGGTTTTCTCAAACCTAAGGATTGGTTGGGTGACTAGCCCTTTGTCTGGTTGTTGTTCACGGGTTCCTTGAGGGCGGAGCTATTGCGCCGGGTAAGCTCGTTAATCAGTTGGTCTAGGGAGCCTGTGCGGGCCACCTCGTTAGTGAAACTGGTACGGTAGTTCTGAACCAGGCTGATGCCCTCAATTAAAACATCGAAGACTTTCCAATTATTGTTGAGGTTGACCATGCGGTAGTTAACCTCGACGGGCTTTTCGCCAGATTGTAAAATCTCGGTGCGTACCAATGCCTTGTTTTCACCTTCTGTCAACGCTAGCGGGAGGAAACGAATGTTCCAGTTGGCGTATTCGGTGAACGCTGTGGTATAAGTACGCACCAATAGTGTGCGGAACTCCTGCTTGAAACGTGCCTGTTGCTCGGGGTTGGCAGTTTTCCAGTATTTACCTAAGATGAGAATGGAAACCCTGTCGAAATCCACATGAGTTTCGAGTATTCCGTCCACCAAGCGCGTGGCCTTGATGAAATCTTTCTTATATTCAGGCTTTTGCAGGTTCTTCTGTAACTCTTCTGAGGTATGCTTAATGACGATTTGAGGTGGAAGCAAGGCTTCCTGTTCCTCGGCTTGGATTCCCATTGAGGCCAAGCATAGAGCCATAATCAAAAAAACAGCCAGACTAGCCAGCCGCGATGATTTGCCAATCATTTTCATCTATGTCACTCCTGAGTGAGGCTTAAATGGCTTTATCATAACTCGTCATTCACGAATAAACTACCAGATATGCGCACTGATCCAAAACAATTTCCCGCTGAACATGACATGGACAATTCACCACAGAATTCTGCTTTCCACCCAAATATTCGCCCTCGACGCATGCGCACCGACGATTTCAGCCGAAGGCTGATGCGCCAACACTTGCTGACCGTTGATGACTTGATCTACCCAGTTTTTGTGGTGGAAGGGGAAAATCGGCGCGAGGCAGTGGCTTCCATGCCGGGTGTGGCGAGGATGAGCATCGACCTTTTGCTGGAGGAGGCTCGCGAAGCCGTTCGGCTAGGAATTCCCGCCATCGCATTGTTTCCGGTCACACCGTCCGCAAAGAAAAGCGACGATGCGAGGGAGGCCTACAATCCTGAGGGGCTTGCCCAACGAGCCACACGATCCTTGAAGCAGGCATTGCCCGGCTTAGGGGTGATAACCGACGTGGCCTTGGACCCGTTCACTTCCGATGGCCAGGATGGTTTGACCGATGTCAGCGGCTATGTGGTTAATGACGAAACCGTGGCGGTTTTGGTCAAGCAGGCTCTGTCGCATGCCAAGGCGGGTGCCGATATTGTTGCCCCTTCTGATATGATGGACGGTCGCGTGGGTGCTATCCGTAGGGCGCTGGAGGCTGAAGGATTTGTCAATACCCGCATACTTGCCTATTCGGCAAAGTATGCATCGAATTTTTATGGTCCTTTCCGCGATGCCGTCGGTTCGGCTGCCAACCTTGGCGGGGGAAACAAATTTAGCTACCAGATGGATCCTGCCAACTCAGATGAGGCGTTGCGGGAAGTCGGACTGGATATCGCAGAGGGTGCCGATATGGTGATGGTCAAACCCGGCCTGCCCTATCTCGATATAGTCCGCCGGGTGAAGGACAGTTTTGCCGCCCCCACTTTCGTCTACCAAGTCAGTGGCGAGTACTCGATGCTGAAGGCGGCAGCGCAAAACGGCTGGCTTGACGAAAAAAAAACCGTGTTGGAGACCCTGTTGGCCTTCAAGCGTGCTGGCGCGGATGGAATACTAACCTACTACGCGCTGCAGGCAGCTCGTTGGTTGCAGGAATGACCCCCCAGCCAAGGCTCTCCGAAAGTGCGTTGGTTTTTTTGAAGATTGTTGGGTATGCTTGGCATGAAGCAACCCAAAATAACTAAAATTTGTCAAGTAACTATTACGCAGTATGTCAAAGCCTAAACCTGTAACAAAAAAATCTGCCGCGCCAGTCGAGGAATTGATCCTGATTATCATGGTGGTATTCTGCTTGGTGGGAATCGCGGTCACCGATTTTTCGCCCCAAGATGCCTTCATGTATTGGATGACTATGATTTTTGTGTTCGGCTTCGCCGCCATGATTGCCGGTTGGTACAATGCTAGAAGGCATTATGACCCAAACGGAGAGGGCAACGAGGTAAAAGAGTTGTTCAAGACACAATCCTTGCATTGGTTAGGTTCACTCGTTGCCGTATTGTGCTTGTTTAGCTTCGTCCAAGCGGGTCATATGTCGCAGGAAGCCACCGGACTGATGGTTCTGTTGATTCTTGCATTGACCACGTATCTTGATGGAATCCGTATCGGTTGGCGATTCAGCCTTACCGGAATTTATCTGGCAACCGCCGCAGTGGCGGCCAATTTGTTGGAAAGCTTCATGCCTTGGCTCTTCGCCTTAGCTGTTTTAATCATCGCCATTACGGTTTACCGCGAAAAAAACAAAGGCTCATAGAATATGCCAAGCGATCAATACGCCGTGTTCGGCCATCCCATAAGTCATAGCAAATCGCCACGCATCCATACCCTGTTTGCGCAACAGACCGGGCAGCGAATTGAATACACGGCGCGGGACGTGCCAGCCGATATTTTTAAGGAGGAACTTAAGAATTTTGCCGACGGCGGCGGAAGAGGTTTGAGTTGTACAGTGCCGCTGAAGGAACTGGCTTGGCACATCGCTAACGAAAAAAGCGAGCGCGCGAACCGTGCGAGGGCAGTCAACACACTGGTCATTGGCAACGACGGCAAGTTATTTGGCGACAATACCGACGGAGTCGGACTGATGCGCGATTTGACCGAGAATCTGGGGGTCACAGTCACCGGACTCGATATTTTATTGCTAGGCGCAGGCGGTGCCAGTAGGGGTGTCATTGACCCTTTGCTCGCCGGAAAACCAAGCCGTTTGATTATTGCCAACCGCACGTTGGCGAAGGCGGAAAAATTGGCGAGTGAATTCTCGGATAGGGGGGGAATCGCTGCATTGGGATTCGAATCCTTGAACGGTGAA
>QJPH01000410.1 GCA_003242955.1 Candidatus Methylumidiphilus alinenensis | reverse complement strand
CCGGAGCATCGCCATCCTAAAACCGGTTGAGTTCCTAAATGCAGGGTAGGTTTTGCACAAACGGATAAAAACGCTCACAGGATTGTTTGGCGTTCCCGTCCTTTGATGCCGGGGGAATTGCCGTTGGCCTCTAATGCCAGACAAGGATTATTGTCTTGTGTTGTTTGTATATTAGGTTACGCATTTAAGTGTATCACTGATAAAAAACACCGAACGTAAAGCAGCACGGTGGGCCATCATTTATTGCCATCCTGGAGCAGAATTCCAAAGTGTACGGAGATTCGGATATTTTTGAATGTTTTCATCCCGCGTGACCAGCCAAGCATCGTAGTATTGTGCGGTGGCGATGATGATGCGATCGGCAGGGTCTTTGTGGATTTCTGGAAGTCCGACTGAAGCATAAAGCAGGACAGGGTTTAACGGAAGGCAAGTGATCCCTGCAGCGTCCAAAGCCAAATCAAACCAGTGCGGCAGCGGGCTAGGAAGCGTCAACGTACCTTTTTTCACGAGTTGTGATATTTCCAAGCACGAAATGACCGAAACCACGAGAGTCTCATCCGACTCTTCGATCCAACGGCGAATTGGGGGAGTGAGGTTGGGTCCCAACTCTGGGTGTAACCAGCGCGTCCAAGCATGGGTATCCAGCAGAATCACTTAACCTCCTCTACATCGTCCGCCAACATATTCCAATCACTTTCCGGGATGATTGGGCCTATGTCGTCGCCGTGTAACTGCGCACCCTGCCAAGCGAGTTCGACAGGAGGGGTCCTGCGAGCTTGATGTCTTCCATGTTCCTTGCGGAGCAATATAACCTCAATCTCTTCGTTGGGAGGTAGCACGGGAAGGCCGGTCAATTTTCCCTGGTTGTCGGTGCGAAGTATGAGTTTTTCGGCAAACATAGTGTATTTCTCCTGATAGGGTAGGGTTACATAAACGGATAAAAACTCAAGCCTCTCCGAAAGTGCGTTTATAAACTTCTGAGAATTATTAACTCCATACTGAGTCCTTATCATTTGCAAATAAGGAATCCTTACGCTTACCCAAGTTGCTTTATTTCCGCAGTGCCCTACGTTTCTTTGGGAAAAGAACATTCCACTTGGATGCCGATGCTGCTTTCGGCAGTACCCTTGGTAAGATAAGGGATACCCGCCTCGCCGCCCAGCTTGATGCCGAAGCTCAAAGTCACTTTATCGACATTGGCTCCGGCTGCGTGTCGGAAAGCGTTTGGAACCATTGCCGCCACTGCCTCCAGAATTTCCGTCAAATCCAACAGTTTGTTGGTGGCAGTGTCTTGCCAGCCTTTTGCCTGCAATCCATCTCCCTCATGCCCATGCTGCGTGGCTACATCGGGCATTTGCACATTTTCATCGACTTCCATCAATAGGGTTTTACCACCTTGAATGTGGACAGGTACGACTTTTGCCATCAGTTGTTTCCTCAGTGTCTAAGTTATATTGGATCGATTGTCTTGCTTGCCAGTTTTGCAGCAAAGGATAGGTTTAGCTCTGCAACCTAGCCTGCAAGTTCTGCAATCCCTTTAGTCGGCGACCATAGCCTCTTTCCTGGATAATTGCTTGGGCCGCTGAAGGGAACCCGCCGCCTCGTCAATGTCCCCAATATCCAGATAAAGCTCGGCAAGCAGCAAATGGGCATCCGCTTGATATAATGGCATCCCATAATCCATCGCATAACGCAATGCTTTTTTCGCGTCTTCGATGGCTTGTCCCTTGAATTGCTGCCAACTTTGGAAACGCGCCCATTCCAAAAAAAGCTCGGGGAAATAGATCACACTGCCGGAATCGCTCAAGAATCGGTAAGCCTCATTGAACAAAGCCTTCGCACCCTCGGCCTGATGTGGATCGAACTGGGCCATCCGGGCGATGGACGATGCCTTGGACATCCGGCCAAGACCGAGTGCGACCAGCCAGCGGTGGTCCAAATCACGTCCGTCATAATCGAGTGCAGTTTGCGCCAGAACCAGCAGTGCGTGATAGGCATTGAAATCACCGGTTTGCATCTGATCCAGCAAGAAATTTCGATACAGAAAGCCATGGTCAGAGTTCAAGGCCGGTCGTTGCGGTTCATGGGCCTGTTGTTGCTTAACGGCTTGCTCGAACCAGTCTGCGGCGGCATCAAGCTCGCCGTGCATGTGTAACACCGCCGCCAGCCGACAGCGGCTGCGCATGGCTTGGCCCCAATCGTCGCTCAGGTCGGCAAACTGGACGGCTTGCCGGGCAGTTTCCTCCGCTTTGGGCAGATTGCCGGTCAGCAATAGCAACTCAGACAGCTTGCCAGCCGCATTGGCCATGTTTTTCAGCAATTCTTGCCGCTCATGCACAGGCAAGGCATTGGCCTGCTGTTTGCCGCAATAACGCAATTCCTGTTCTCGATGCTCAATCGCTTCCCCCAAACGTCCCAAGCAGGTCAGACAGAACGCCGTGCGGGCTTGCAGCCAAGCCTGCCGCTGGATGTCGAGTTGTTCGAGAACCCTGGGGAAGAATTCTGTCGTGCCGGGTTGGAAGAACATGCACAAGGCTGCGCTATCTTGGCTGATGGCACCCAGTTCATTGGTGCCATGGGCAATCGCCAGACCCTGCATGATGCGGTTTTCATATAAGCGCAACGCCGCCCGATATTGTTCGGCCAAACAGCCATGGGCAATGGCACGGTAAAGGGGTTTAAGTCCCTTGCGAGTTTGTGGGTGTGTTTCCTCCGGCAACCCAATAAAATACTCGAATAATACTTGGTTTGCCTGCCGCCAGAGTTCCGGTAACTCCTGTTTTAAATTATCGCGAAAGTGTTCGCGGATCAGCGGGTGGCAATCCCATTGATCCCGAGGCTTCGCGCTGACTGGCAACAGCAAGCCATATTTTTCAAGATTCAGGTGGCAAGCCTCCCATTCCGACTCGCTCAACGATCTGACTTCAGCCGTCAAGCCAGCGTGTCGCAGCAGATGGTCGCGTTGCGGTTTCAGCATCGGGCGATGAAACAGCCCCATCATTTTAAGCAATACTATCTCTTCAGGCTTGCCGACTTTAGCCTCATAATAATCCAAAACGCTTTTGGCATGATTCCAATCTTTGGAGTTTTCCTGCTGATGTTTTGTAAAAAAAGGGGAAATTTGACTGCGGAAGCTGATATTCCTGCCTGATAGGGGAGAAGAGACAATCAAGCGCCCCAGTAACACCAATGCCAGGGCATTGCCGCCATACTCCCAGCTTGCCGAGCGCAATTCCTTGGGTGGCCCGACTACTCCCAATTCCGCCAGCAATTCGCCCCCCTCCTCATCTTTCAATTTCTCCAGCGAAATGGCTTGATAGCCCGGCATCCCTTCCAAGTCCACCAACGACTCGCGGGAGGTGACAACGATAAGCCGGTTTTGATGCCCCTCGATTTTCTCAACGGCCCCAGTTAGGAAACGTCGGATCGCCTCGTCGTAAAACCGGCGATGCTCCGCTCCCTCGTGGTATTGCAGTACCTCCATCTGATCTAATACCATAATGCCTTGGCTGTTAAAGAATTTATCCAATAGCAGTTTGGCTTTCCTGTCTTCGGATAAAAAGCCATCCTCTGAATCGATCTTGCCGTCAGAAACTGGCCCGCCTAGAGGGGATTTTCCATCCAGACCTAGGGCATCGAGGAAAAATAAATAGGAACTGGCATTGGTATTTTGCGCGACATCGGTAAACTGCCAAATATAGATATCAGCTTGTCTTTGTGTCTGAGTATTAAAACTTTCCAGCCAAGCCCTAACTAGGGTGGATTTCCCAACGCCACCCGGCGCGGTGATGCCTACGATGCTAACTGTATCCGATTCGAGGGCATTATTGAGTTTTCTTTTAATTTCCCTTCTGCCGATCAAATGCCGAGTGGCTAAGGGTTCTAAAACCTCAATGCTTATTTTTCCGCGCATGTCATTCTGCTCCCACTCTAAGAAATTAAATCCAGAAATATAAAGTCTATACGTTCCATCAATACGGTTATTTGCTTGATGCCAAGTCACAGACCAAGCGAAATCCTAAATCAGGATCGCCGGCTGCGGGTCGGAATGGCTTGCGTTTGGCGCAACAGCTATGTCCCGCAGGTGCCCACCAACTGCCGCCGCGCACCGGACGTTCCCCTCGCGCTTCGGTATCTATTCGGTTTTTTTCATCTGGTTTTGACGCATCTGCGTAACGGTTGCCACACCATTCCCAGACATTGCCAGCAAGTTCCATAACACCTTCTGGGGTCGCTCCCTTCGGATACATGCCCACGGCACTCGGATGGCCTATTTGGGATTCGGCGGTGTTGGCCCACTGCCCTAAAGGTTCCACGCTTTCATCCCACGGATAGGTCCGGCCTTGTTTACCCGCTGCCACATATTCCCATTCTTCTTCGGTCGGCAAGCGGATGGTTTGCTGCCGTTTTTCGCTTAACCAGTTGCAAAATGCCACGGCCTCATGCCAACTGATGCCGACTACGGGCCGGTTTGGGTAGTTTATTTGTTCCTCCCAAGTGGCTGGGGCGGTGCGCTTCTGGTACTGGCGCCAGTGCCAGCCTTGTGCACTCCAATATTCTTTAAGCGCATAAGCCTTGGCCACGACAAATGCCCCATATTGGGCAACGGTGACAGGGTAGCGAGCGATTTGAAACGCTGGGATATTTCCGCAACTTTCGGTCGTGACAATCCATCCAGATGGGATTTCGACCCAATCTATGTCGGGCAGTCCCTCGATATCCAAGGTGACACCGGGCCGAGGGTCGCCTAGTTTTCCTAAGCAATCGCCTGCTTCCGCGCGTTCTCGCGATGACAATTGGCCTTCTTGGAGCAAACATGTCAGCCATGCGCTGATACGTTGCACAATGGCCGACGCAAACGGATAGTCAGAAAAACGCTCTTTGATTCGCAACTCAACCAGTGCCGACCCGCCGAGTACCGCATCGCTCCAGTGCTGCTCGCTGGGAATTGAGACTTTATTTGGCGCGGCAGGAACCAAGGTTTCAATGATTGCAAGCGCGTTCGCCATGCTGCCTTGACTTACCCTGCCTAGTGCCAACAGGAACACCTCACGCCACCAATCCGAATTCTCATGCACTAATTTAACCAAACGCGTATGAGGCTTTTTATCCGTATCGACGATATGGCAAGCAGCCAAGAACTCACGGAAAGAACGATGTGGGAAATCATAGCCACCGTTGGAATCGAGGACTAATAGCCCCGCACGTTGATTAAGGAAATCATCCAGTTCTGCAGTAATGCATTTTTTAGGCAGAGCTTTGGTAAATATGCCATATACCTCCATTTCTGAAATATGGGCAGAAGCATCGTTCTGTTGGCGTGTGTGCAGGTCGAAAGCCAGCTTCTGTAGTCCAATCCGAATGGATTCAATCCCCGTGCGCAAAGCACTGGCAAGCTCCGGTGTAAACAACACATCTCCGCGATCACTAGGGTGGCGATGCCAACGAGACAGAAGTAAGCCAACCGCCGATTTATAAAGTTCAGCCCGATCCTCTGGCAGCCTGGCGTTAGCGGCATGTAGCGAAGTGATCAAAGTCAGCAGCAAGGGGCGGGAGGCTAGTTCGGCAAGACAAGCGCGTTCGCGCAAGGCCCGTTGCAGATCATGCTCGAATTTTTCTCGTGTCGTGTCGTCCCAATGCTCCACCCGTTGCGCTGCACGATACCATCGCTCCACAAACTGCTCCCGGCGTACCGGATCAAGCCGACCCAATTCCAGCAACCGAAAGCCCTTAAATGAAAACCGTCCACTAGCACTTTTTAAAGCGTAAGGGCGGGTCGTGACCAATACTCGCGATTGACCGCCCAATTCCTTGGCAAACCGAACTACAGCCTGAATCAGGTTCCGCCGTTGCAGATTTGTATCCGGCACTTCGTCTAACCCATCGAAAATGAAAATACCGTGCTGACGCAAATGTCCGTAAAGACTGTCAAACAGTTCATTACCGTCCTCTTCCGATGACAATCGCCGTTGGAATTCGCTTTTGACAAATTGCCAAATTAAATCGCCCACCGCCAGTTTGTCATCCTCAGGTACGCGGTCACCTATTTCACCCAAGGCAATGCGTACCGGCAATCCCAATGGCAGCGCATTCGAATTGGACGAGGATTCCCCCAAACATGCCTCAGCTAATGTGTGGCACAAATGGCGCACCACGGTGCTTTTGCCTGATCCCAGTTCGCCGCTTAACACAATGTGACGGCTTCCTTGTGAGACAAGAATCTCGAATAATGATGGGCTGCCAAGAGTCGCATTGAGTGGTTCAGCCGATCTTACAAGCGAACTTTCCTGGATCGGTAATTCCAGGTAAACCTCCGAGAGTAGGATAGGCAAGGGTGATGATGTGGGGTTTGGATCGACAGTTTCGACAGATTGCCACTTCCAATCTTCGCAAACAGTTCGCAAATACCGGTCAAAATAGACTTGTTGCCGACTACTAAGAGGAATATTGAATGATGGACCCTTCCAATCATTGCTTTGGTTCGAACCATAGAACAAAGTAATATTGCTATTCAATAAACCAAAGTTGAAAGTTTGAATCTGCTCACGGAGACGGTTTTCCAAGTCTAGCGCCAAATTCATAGCAGTCACCCGTTTACCGCCTTGGGCTATATGTCGCAATCCTTCAACCAAAGCTTGGGTCAATATGCTGTGATCTTTTTTTCCCTGATAAGAGGGTTCGTTAGGCAAGGACGATGCGAGAAAAAACCCTTTGCGGCCTTGGAACAGATTGTCAAAACTCATCAATTTCCCGCTATGACAGCAATCCAGCCATACCATGACTTCGCGGGCACCACTGCGTTCCAGCAAAGTCAGTAGTTTGGACAAAGGCACGGCATACCGATCTTCGCTGCTGCACAGGCACAGTTCTGATGATGTGTCACCCGTACCCCAGTCTTCGTCAGGGTCAGGTCGTTTGTCCGCGTGGCCGGAAAAATACAGCAGAATGGTGTCAGGCTTTGCGTCAGGGGAAAAAAACTGCTTGAGGTAGCTTATGAGTTCCGCTTTTGCAACATAGCCATTGGGATTGATGGCGACTGGATCATCATTAGGCCCACCTATCCTAGGATAAACATCCAAGGTTCCATCGAAGTTGTATTCGCGAAAAAGCTGGTACAAGGCTTGCGCATCATTGCCCGGTGTTGTCAGATCCTTACCGTGACCTTCATAACGGTTGATGCCTATGAACAATGCACGACGTTGCATAGATAGTTCCTAATCAAAAATCCGAAACCCTAAAAATGGCATGTCATGTGTCAACCCCTGCCTTGCCCTGCCGATGCCGTGGTGGAAGTATGGCGCGGGAACACGGACGTTAGATTATTGCACAAAGACCATAAGTGTTTAAGCAATGTGTCCACATCACCTATCAGTTTTTAGGTAAAATTTGACGCTGAGGCAAATTAGCGAACGAATGGATGGGGACGGTGTGCTTTCAATCAATCAAGCAACGAGGGTACGTTTAAACAAACGTCACAAAAGTTCCACAGTATTTTTTAAGGGGTCGATGCCGGTTAGTTTTGTTGGTTTATCACTGATGGGCTGAACAAAGGCTTTATTCAGTTTGGGTTCTTTGGGATTTCGCATGGTTAGCAACCCATTGTAATTCAAGCAAACTGCTCATAGCCGCCAAGGTCTAGGCTCAACCGTTGAAACAGGTGTACCCGGTTGAATACCCCGTAGCAACGCCCTAACAATACCCTGATTTTATGGTTTAGCCCTTCGACAAAACCACTATTCTGCCGCCGTATAAAGTAATTCGTAATCAGGTCCATTTTCTCGTCCAAAGTATTCATAAACCGGTCAAAACCTTCTGCCTTGGTTTCCTTGACCAGCCTAATCCATGCCCGAATCCGCTCTTCCGCCTCGGTTTTGGTCTGTGGTGTGTCAAATATCTTGGTCAGCGCCCAGCCAAGGGCATAGGTCAGGAACAAAGCCGGCGCGTAGGTAAACAGCAATCGCAGGGTGGCCCGATCCTCTTCGTCGAGGGTGTCCGGGTCTTTGCGCACCAGCCACATCGAACCCTTGAGCTTTTTGTATTCCTCCTCTTCCAGTTCCCGTTTCAGCCGCCCCATTTCCTTCTTCCTGAGCGTGTCCACTTCCTTGCGGTAGAGCTTCGCCACATGAAAACGATCCGCCACAACCTCGACATTCTCCCCGAAAACTTCCCGCGCCGCTTCGGTGTAGCCTTCGTACAGGTCACTGCACACGCATTGCACGGTGGTAAATATTCGGCCAACCCGTATCCGAAAATTACCGGATCAGCCTATTTTTGAAGCCTTTTCCCAAGGGATACAGCCATACGTCCTTGATGGGAACGCTCTGCTTGCCGGATGGGCCGAGCTTGCCGCGCCCCTGGGTCTGGCCGACA
>QJPH01000420.1 GCA_003242955.1 Candidatus Methylumidiphilus alinenensis | reverse complement strand
CGAGCATGGGCAACAAGCACATCCGCCTTGGTTTTTGCCAACACACAATCAAATCGGCGCAACACGGTCAGCGGTAACATGACTCGCTCGTATTGCGGGGGGCGATACGGACCGCGTAGCAAGTCGGCTATGCCCCAGATGAAATTCGCAAGGTCGTGGTGGTTGGTCATCTATCAATCATTTCGTTAAGCGGGGGATGGCTTGGGAGTCAGTAAGGATTACATTGGCAAGGGAATCACTCTATATTCTGTATCTGCTCCCTGATTTGTTCAATCAACACCTTTAACTCCACTGCAGCGCGGGTGGTTTCGGTATCGGCGGATTTGGAACCTAGGGTATTGGCTTCCCGGTTCATTTCTTGCGAGAGGAAGTCCAAGCGACGCCCTGAGGGTTCTTTTTGGCGTAGGGTTTTAAGGGTTTCTGTGATGTGGGCTTCAAGGCGGTCGATTTCTTCCGCAATATCCATCTTTTGGGTCAGATAAACCATTTCTTGTTCTAGGCGGTCTTGATCCGGGCGGGCAGTGATCTCAGACAGTCGGGCATGAATTTTCTGGCGCAGGCCGAGCGCAACTTCCGGCATACGCTTGCGCACATTGGCAATGTGTTCGCGCATTTTTAAGCAGCGGGTTTCAATCAATTCCGCCAGTTGCGCCCCTTCGTTCGCTCGCACGGTGACAATCTTGTCCATGGCCTCGCCCAGCAGTTCGAGTAGTATTGGGGCAAGTTGCCCCCGGTCAGTGTCGGACTCGCGCAGAACACCGGGCCAGCGCAGCAGTTCGATGGCACTGAAATTACCCAATGACCTAGATGCTAAAGCCTCAATTTCAGCAGTGGCCTCCAGCAATTTGCCCAGCAACTCGGTGTCCAGTTCCAGACCGTTTTCGGTCGCTTGGGCTTTTTTCTGGGACAAGGTGATATCGAGCCGACCGCGCTTTACACCCTGCCCAATGCGGTTGCGCACATCACCTTCGAGAAAGCGGAATGAGTCCGGCAGGCGTAGAGCGATGTCCAAGTAGCGGTGGTTGACAGAGCGCACTTCCCATGAAAAAGTCCACTTTCCGATTTCGCGTTCCGCCCCGGCGAACGCAGTCATGCTTTTGATCCACATTGTTTGGATTTACCTTAATGTTTTAGAGTCGATATACTGTCACATATTAAGGCCAAACCCGTCATGTGGAAACAACAGCAAAGCACAATGAACCAAGATTCTATCGAAACTGGCGAAGCAAGCTCCAGAAGTTTTCTTCCGCCAGGCACCAGGATTGAGGATTACGAAATAGAACGGTCTTTGGGCAGCGGCGGTTTTAGTTCAGTTTATTTGGCTCGCCAATTCTCGGACCAACGGCTTGTGGTACTCAAGGAATATCTTCCTTGCCGTATCGCCCACCGGACTTGGGGTAATCTGGTCACTCCCAATAGCGATGAAACACGGCCCTTTTTCTTGGTCGGCCGCAAAAAATTTCTTGAAGAAGCAAGGGTTTTGACTAAATTTCGCCATCCTAACATCGTCGAGGTGTTGAATTTCTTTGAGGCGAACTCCACTGTTTATCTGGTGATGGCCTATGAATATGGCAAAATTCTAGGAGATTATCTGAAGGAAAAGAATGTGCCCATGAGCGAAGCTTTTATGCGGAAGGTTTTTCCTTCCCTCCTTGAAGCGGTCAAGTGTATCCATAACCACGGATTTCTGCATCTTGACATCAAGCCACAGAATATTTTGATTCGTCAAGGTGGCGTACCGCTATTGCTTGATTTCGGCGCTGTGCAGCCTTACCACCCTGACATCCCCACCAAGTCTTGCAAGGTTTCCTCAGCTGGCTTTTCGCCCATTGAGCAATACCAAGACGGTTCTGGGCTTGGGCCTTGGAGCGACATTTATGCGGTGGGCGCAACCATGCGAATGTGTCTTGATTGCAAGCCCCCGCCGATCGCTAAGTCCCGCGTGGAGAAAGATTCGCTAACGCCAGCCGTAAAATCCTTCCGTAACAAGTATTCTCTTTTCATACTCGAAACTATTGATTCTGCCATGGCGGTGAATCCCCAAGAACGCCCACAATCAGCGCAGCAAATGATCGACTTGCTGAAACCGCCTTGACCTACTATTCGTAGGGGTGGGTTCCAAACCCACCTTTGTTGCATTGTCGTTGTTGGGCGGGTTTGGAATCCGCCCCTACTGGGAGTGCTTGGGCAAGAAGAGCAGTTTATGCCTACTTTCCCCCGGTTGGAAAGGCAGCGGAATTCCTTCCCGCCATGCGGGGTGCTGGTCTCGGTAGTGAACCGAGAGTGGATGCCCTGATTGGCCGCCTGGCATATGCAGGATGCCTTGTTCCTGATGTCCGGGTGAAATGACCATGCGTTCCGATGCACCATGTCCATTGCCGACAATCCGCACACAGAACCCAGCGCAGCCTGAAAGTCCGGCATTCGCCATGTCCAACAAGGGGGAGAGGAAGGGCATGGATTTGCTAAACGGGTGGCGCACAGGAACCCGGTTGACTTCGCCCCAACTCAAGCCGACCAGAGTTTCGCTGCCGTGCTGACGCTTCAGTTCCCGCACACTTTCGGCCAGGGATTGCAGGATCAAATCGCGCCAATCGCGGTATTGGCCACTAGGCAAGGTCGATTGAATCCTTTGAGTTAACAGTGCCCGCAAGGGGGTCTCCATCTGTCTCCACGCATAGGAAAAACCCGCCTCCACATGCCGACAGTGGGCCGCTACAGGTGCAAAGACAATGGCAGCCAGTTTTTCCCGCCACTGCCATAACAAACCTATGCCCAAGCTGTCGGCATCCATATGACCGTTCCAAGCGTCGATATAACGACGGGCCTCATCCAGTTCGGGAGTTTGTGGTTTCTCCTTGCCAATCATTTCTAAAGCCAGATTCCGGTAGTAATCAAAAAACTCGCTACGGGTATCCAATTGGATGGAGAACATGTCCTGTTCGCCCAGTTTTTCCATTTCTGCCAGACGCTGTCCGATCCGGTGTGCCCGGTAGCCGTTGGCTTGGTTGTGGGCAATGACGTAGGGGTAGTCTTTCCCCAAGGTGCGGTTGTTCGCGGTACTGATGAAACCCGAAGGCGGATCGACTAGGCGCGGGAGTGCTTCTGGCAGAATAGTACCGTCCCAGCCAATTCCCCGCTCTGCCCAAGAAACGCTGACCGATCCGTCGAAACCGCGCCGCAACGGGTAGCGTCCTGTGAGTGTCCAGCCGATGTGACCCTGGTCATCGGCCAAGACCACGTTTTGGGTCGGCCCCCCAGAATGATTGATGACAGCCATGGCATGGTCTAAAGTTTCCGCACTGTCCATGCCCAGCAGCCCCAAGTCCACCCCCGTGGCCTGTAGGGCCGTCCAATGCATGGCAACGGGGTGCCCCATGAGAGTCTTGGGGGAAACCGGCCCCCATTGCGTGTTTTTAATTTCCACCGCTTGGTCCGGTTCTCCCTTGATGCGGATCAGTTCGACATGGCGATCAAAAGCCTGCCAGCCTTGCGGGGTGCGGTATTCGTCCGGGTTGGCGGGGTTGATTTCCAAGCGTACCAGATCCAAGTCATCGGCATCCACATTGGTGAATCCCCAAGCGACATGACCATTGCTACCCACCACCAATAATGGCAAACCTGGAAGGGTGACACCCGTCATCGTCCGTATACCATAGTGCAAACTCGCCCGATACCAGATGTTAGGCACACTCAGGTTTAAATGCATGTCGTTGGCGAGGATGGCCCGCCCGTCGCGTGTCTTTGCACCGCCCACCACCCACTGGTTGGAACCAATGATGCTGGATAGGGGATCGACCGCCAATGCGGTTGGATTAAGCTCTGAAGCCCGCTCTCCCATCAGCAATGCTGTTAAATTAAGGTTTTCTTCGTCGTTCCGGCAGGGATTGCCGGAACCCAGTCGCCATGGAGGGCAAGCCAGATTCACCTCCCTGTGTTCTGGATACCGGCAATCCCTGCCGGTATGACGGCATAATTCAACAGTATTGGGGTTAGGCTGGGGGCGATCCAAAATCAGCTTGGCCCAGTCTTCGACGGGAATGGCACGGGCTGGCCGATGGGATTGCTGTCCACCGACAAGCACTGCGTCGTACTCGCCCGTATCCGGGGTTAGAAATTGTGTCACCGCCTCGGGTAAGGACGCTTTCATCACCGTTAGCATCCGCTCGCCCTCTTCTTGTGAATTTAAGGTTTGGAACATCCCTAAGCCGACGAGTAAACTATCTTCAACCCGCCAAGGCTCGGGGCTGTGCCTAAGGGCCAAAAACTCAGGCGGCAACACTTTAGCTTGCGTTAGGAATGCGTTGACCCCAGCCGCATAGGCATAAAGGGTTTGCTTTTGCCCCTCTGGCAAGGCGGCAAAAATATCCCTTGCCGCCCGTTCGAAACCATAAGCACGCTGCCGCTTGTCCCAGTCCAACGCCACCGGCCCGAACAACTCGGCCAGCCGCCCGGCAGTCTTGCGGCGAATCAAATCCATTTGGAACAGCCGGTCACGCGCATGAATCCAACCCAGTGCCATAAAAACGTCATCCCGGTTGCTTGCCCTTATCGTGGGGATGCCCAGGCCATCGGAAGCCACTTCCACCGTATCGTGCAAACCGTTTATGGTCACTTCGCCGTCCAGCTTGGGCAAAGACATCCAAAGTACCGAATAGATAGCACCCAATGACAGCAATAAAACAGCGAGGGATGAAAATAACAATCGTTTGAAAATCATGCAATGGCTCCTCGATATATTTCATTTGGAGTGCAAGGCTTGCCTTGCAATGGCATTGGCTCGTTCCCAAGCCCCCGCTCTCATCGTTATACACAAGTCCCGCTGAGCCAAAAATGCCGTCATTCCGGCAGGGATTGCCGGAATCCAGAAGCCATGGAGGGCAGCTCGTCGCTGAGCAAGTGTTTAATTCTGGTGATTTCCAACCCGCAGTTTCACCTCCCTGTGGACTGGATTCCGGCAATCCCTGCCGGAATGACGTACCCCAACACTTGTGTATAACGGTGACATTTCCTGCTTGGGAATGTTGTTTTTGAAGCTCCAGCTTCCCGAAGAACGGCCAAGCAGGAGCCTGCAAGATAAGGGTTCCCAAGCAGGAGCTTCACTGCCATTAAGTTAAGAAATGTAGCCCGTATGAAGCGAAGCGGAATACGGGTTTCCGAGCCACGAACAACCCGGATTACGCCGCAAAGCGGCTACATCCGGGCTACAGCTTTTGCCTTTAACTTAATGGCAGTGAAGCAGGAGCTTGGGAACCAGCCAGACTTCCTTTTAGCTGATAAAGCCACCTAATCAGGTCGTAGTTTGCCATGTTTTTTGCTATTCTCGTCAAAAAATCATTCGGAGCAAGACATGGTACCCGCCAATCATCCTACGCAATCGCTGTTTGGCTCAAAGCCCCGTCATTTTGGCAGGGATGCCGAAACCCAGGCCAGGGACGGTAACTAGCCAACGGAATTAAGCGCTTCATAATCACACGTTTGCCATCCATGGTCGTTGGATTTCGGCATCCCTGCCGAAATGACGGGGTTATATTTATCGTTTCTAGCCCAAACTGAGAATTGTCGTCGCAGAAACGGCGGTAGCGGCCTAATGCCAAAATTAAGGTATACTTGCCTAATTTTCCAACACGGAATTAAGCCCCATGAGACCCAGCGGACGCAAACCTGACGAACTGCGCACTATAAAACTGACCTGCCATTACACTAAACATGCGGAAGGGTCGGTGCTTGTCGAGTTCGGAGACACCCGTGTGATATGCACGGCGAGCATAGAAGAGCGGGTTCCGCCATTCCTGAAAGGCAAAGGCTCCGGCTGGCTCACGGCTGAATACGGCATGCTGCCGCGCTCCACCCATGAACGCATGGGGCGGGAAGCTTCGCGTGGCAAGCAAGGGGGCCGCACCTTGGAAATCCAGCGTCTGATTGGCCGCTCGCTTAGGGCTGCATTGAATCTGGAAGCGCTAGGCGAACGCACCCTCACTGTCGATTGCGATGTCATTCAAGCCGACGGCGGAACCCGCACCGCATCCATCACCGGCGGTTATGTCGCCATCGCACTCGCTGTGCGGCATTTGCAGAAGTTGAGGAAAATCAAGGCTGACCCGCTGCATGGTCAAATTGCATCCGTCTCAGTCGGCATCTATAAAGGCTTGCCTGTGTTGGACTTGGACTATCAGGAAGATAGCGATGCCGAAACCGATATGAACGTGGTGATGAACGATGCCGCAGCTTTTGTGGAATTGCAAGGCACTGCGGAAGGTCATGCCTTCCGGCGTGATGAGTTGGATGCCATGTTGATTCTCGCCGAGAAGGGCATCAAGGATTTATTGGCGCATCAGAGGGAGGCTCTGGCTGCCGTCAAACTGTGATGCTTGACTCTCATTTGGATGCATAAAAATTCACTGAGACAGTTGCGGACGGTTAATGTTCAATTTACAAAGTGGGTGCAGTTTCTACAAAAGCAGTGTGAATGGATATTCATATGGTTGTTTTTAAAAGCTTTGTTTATTGGCAAGGCTTGATTCTGCCTAGAAGCGCTATTTTGACCCTTTCATTAGGCTCTTTTGTCATGGTTCCATACCTTGTGCTGGCGGGACATTTGTTCTATGTTAGTCGTTTTTTCAAAGAACAAAGCTACCCCGATGATTGAACGAGTGCCATCAAGCAACTAAAAACTGGCTGTTTAATCTATCATTTTCAATGACCATCGCCTACCATCCAAATCAATTATTCAATCTAAAGAGAATCCACTTTATGTCATTTTCACTCGTCGCCTGTGCGCAGGAATGCGCCAAGACAGTCATGGATGATGCAAGAATTAAAAGAGTCACGCTTGCAGGTCTTTTTGTTTCCCTTTACATAGGCTTCGCTGTCAGTTGGTCGGTTGCCTTTGCTTTCGCATCCGCTGTCGCAGCCTTGGTTTACGGCATCCATTCCATCGCTTGGATTAACGCTCAAGACCCCGGCAATGCCCGTATGATCGAAATCGCTTCGGCCATCCAGCAAGGTGCCAAAGCCTATTTGAACCGCCAATATAAGACCATCGCCGTCGTCGGAGTGGTGTTGTTTTTCGCTATCGGCTTTTTCCTAGGCTGGGCGGTGGCGTGGGGCTTCTTCATTGGTGCGGTGTTGTCGGGTGCCACCGGCTTCATCGGTATGAATATTTCGGTGCGCGCCAACTGCCGCACCGCACAGGCTGCCCATTACGGAATGGATGCTGCCTTCGCCGTGGCGTTTCGTGGCGGTGCCATCACCGGAATGCTGGTGGTTGGGCTGGGCCTGATAGGGGTCGCGGGTTATTACACCATCCTAAAAGCCTTAGGCGTGGCAGACCCCCTACATGCCTTGGTCGGTTTGGCTTTCGGCGGATCGTTGATTTCGATTTTTGCGCGTCTTGGCGGTGGCATCTTCACGAAAGGCGCGGACGTGGGTGCTGACTTGGTGGGCAAGGTGGAAGCTGGCATCCCTGAGGACGACCCACGCAACCCGGCGGTAATCGCCGACAATGTGGGTGACAACGTGGGCGACTGCGCCGGCATGGCCGCCGACTTGTTTGAAACTTACGCAGTGACCTTGGTTGCTACCATGTTGCTGGGTGGCATCCTGACCATGGGGGCTGATCTAGCCATTGTCTACCCGCTGGTGCTGGGCGGTGTATCCATCATCACCTCCATCATTGGTACGTATTTTGTAAAAATTACACCGGGCAAGAAAATCATGACCGCTTTGTATAAAGGGGTCATTGTTTCTGGCGGACTTGCTGCCATCGTGTTCTATCCGTTGACGCTGATAACTTTTAGAAACGGGGTTTTCCTGTCCGGTGTCCAAGTTTCGGCTCATAGCATTTATTTCGCATCGCTGATTGGTCTGGTGCTCACTGCATTGATGGTGGTCATCACAGAATATTACACCGCAACCGAGTACAAGCCAGTGCGCAGCCTTGCCAAGGCTTCCACCAGTGGTCACGGCACCAACATCATCGCCGGTCTGGGTTTGTCGATGAAATCGACCGCCTTGCCTGTGCTGGCCGTCTGTGCCAGTATCTTGGGCGCATATTGGCTGGCCGGTCTGTATGGCATTGCCATTGCGGCAACCTCCATGCTTTCAATGACCGGCATGATCGTGGCATTGGATGCCTATGGCCCGATTACCGACAACGCGGGCGGCATTGCCGAAATGGCCGATTTGTCCCACGAAATACGCGACATCACTGATCCGCTTGACGCGGTGGGCAACACCACCAAGGCCGTCACCAAGGGCTATGCGATTGGTTCAGCCGGCTTGGCTGCATTGGTGCTGTTCGCTGACTACACCCATAATTTGGGTGGCGACGTGAAATTCGACTTGTCCAATCATATGGTGATTATTGGCCTGTTCATCGGCGGATTGGTGCCTTATCTGTTTGGTGCGCTGGCCATGGAGGCTGTGGGTCGGGCGGCGGGAGG
>QJPH01000565.1 GCA_003242955.1 Candidatus Methylumidiphilus alinenensis | reverse complement strand
GCCACATTGGAATCGACCCAAGTGACGCTTGGCTCGGCCCGAATGCTCACCGGGGGGTAGACGATTTCCAATTCACCCTTTGCCTCCTTCGTTTCACGCAGTGCCTCGTTTTCCCAGGTCAGATGCACATCGCCCACCCCTTCCAAGGTAAACGTCGTGGTCGAATCGCGGGCGCCTTGTCCTAACACAGGCACATGTTGATAGATCTTCTTAACAAAGTCAAGGGCTTGGCTTTCGTTACCGCCATTGTGGATAACCGAACCCCAAGCAGCCAGCAAACTGAGTTTGCCATTGCCGGAAGTCTTTGGATTCGGCGTGATAACCGCGATGTCCGGCCCGATCAAATCGGGCCAATCCTTGATGTGCTTCGGGTTGGCCTTGCGAACGACGAAAACAATGGTCGAGAAGTAAGGCTCTGAATCGTTGGGAAACCTTTTTTGCCAGTCGTTGGCGACTAGCCCATGTTTGACGAGTATTTCGATATCCGAAGGAAGGGCAAGCGTCACCACATCTGCCGCCAGAGCGCCGTCCGCCACGGCCCTAGCCTGGCGTGTCGAACCGCCGTGGGTTTGCTCTACACCCACCCAACTGCCAGTTTCTTCCTCATACTTGGCGATGAACTTGGCATTGATTTCGTTATACAGTTCGCGGGTGGGATCATAGGAAACGTTGAGAAGTGGGCGGGACTTTTCCCGCTTGATGTTTTTGAATCCCACTAACGCAACCGCCACAACCACCAGAACCAGCGCAATCGCATTAAGCCATTTTGTATTCATGGGGCCAGCCTTCTATTGCGCATAAATTTGGTCGAAGATGCCGCCATCATTGAAATGGGCTTTCTGGACGCTTGCCCAATCGCCCCCCACTTGCTCAATGGTCAACAGTTTCAAGTTGGGAAAGTTGGCGCGGTTTTCTAGCAATGCCTTTTGCGAGGATGGGCGAAAATAATGCTTGGCAATCAGCCGTTGCGCTTCATCAGACCATAAGTATTGCAGATACGCCTCGGCCTCTTTGCGCGTACCCCTTTTGTCCACCACTTTATCGACCACGGCAACCGGTGCATCGGATTCAATGCTAACAGACGGGATGACAACATCAAAATCGCTTGGATTCAGTTTCTTGGCGATCAAATAGACCTCATTTTCAAAGGTCAGCAGCACATCGCCGATGCCCCGCTCCACAAATGTGGTCGTCGCGCCGCGCCCTCCAGTGTCCAGAACCGGGACCCGCTTGAATAACTTGCCGACGAAATCCCGCGTCTTATCCTCGGCCCCGAACTTTTCCTTGGCGTAGCCCCATGCCCCTAGGTAACTGTAACGGCCATTCCCCGAGGTCTTTGGATTGGGGATGATAGGGCTCACATCGGAGCGGATCAAATCGTCCCAATCCTTGATGTTTTTTGGATTGCCCTTTCTGACTAGAAACACGATGGTTGAACGATAAGGGGAACTAGCGTCGGGGAAATGCGAACGCCAGTCTTTATTAACCAAACCGCCTTTTTCTGCAAGCGCGTCAATGTCGGTTTGTTGGTTCATTGTCACCACGTCGGCATCCAGCCCATCAATGACGGCCCTTGCCTGCTTGGAGGAACCTCCATGGGATTGGTTGATGGCGACAGCTTCACCCGTACTGCCTTGCCAATATTTTACAAACAGAGGGTTGTACTCATTATAGAGTTCCCGCGTCACATCATAGGAAACATTTAACAGAGTGACAGTGTCCCTAGCTTGCGACGGCCAAGCGGAAAATGCCAGTAAAATTGAAAATACAGTTGTTGATATCTTTGGCATGCTCCAAATTATCCTTGGAATAAATGACCTGATGTTTAATTAAGATGCGACAAAAACGCCACGCCTACGTTTTCTATCGGGTTACGGCGCAAGAGCCTAACCCGACCTACAGAACTTAAATATTTCCGAGTGAAAGGGGATTAACTATAGCTAACTTTAAAGTTATAGAAAAGAATAAAACATTATATATAAATAACTTTTACCATCCTTCTTACAGGATATGCTTACGCATTAACCAATGAAATACTGACCTTGGCCATCGTTCAGCCCGCCTATGCAAGAATTCTCAGTTTGGCCTGACCGGCGTATCGACCAAACGGACAGGGGAGCGTCCAAACCGAGTCGGTCTCGACGGTGGGTCGTATATTCGGGTGCAGTCTCCAAGACCGACTCGGTTTTTCACCCAATGGGCTGAACGATGACCAAAGCCGAAATGCTGTAAACGCAACACCTCTGCTGTTGTGCTGTTGGTCATCAAGCAAAACTGAAGGTGACACTGGTTGCGGCGGTTATCAACCTCAACTCCAGTGCTGTTGAATTAAGGGTTTCTCCGTCGTTGGCATCAAGTCTGCAATGAGTGTTTCTAGAGCCGCAAACTCAGCGGACCCATGAAGATTTAACCCGATTCCCACACATTACGGAGACCACCCATGTCTATTGACGCATCTCTAGTCGAAATTGTCACTTATGTTGACGCAGCCAAGGAAGAAGCCATCAATGCCTATAATTTTCTCAAAGAAACCGGCACGCTGTCAGCCACGTTCACCTTCAACATAATTCATCGCATTCCGGGCCACGACTTGTTGTTGGCGATCAATTTCCCTAGACCCTGGGAGAAAAATGCCGGTGGCACCAGCATCAAACTGTCTAGCTTTTCCGAGCGCAGCGATTTGGTGCTGCATGAAGAACGCTTGGATGCGGATACCTTCGTCCACGTCCACAGCCCCTATCTGGCTGCTTGGTCGTTGGCGCACGAGGATTTCCCCATCCGCTATGTGGCGGCACAACGCCATCTGCTGACCCGCGTCATCCCCAACCACCTCGACCGCACCCGCACCGTCCTTGATGTCATACGCGAACGCCTTGACCAACATCCCGATTGGGCACCGCCGACAGGCATTCTGGAATCCAACGGCGGCGCGAACATCTGGGGCAAGGGCATCACTAAAACCGCCCAGTTAATCCTGTTCATTGAAGAGGCTGCGCGGTTCCAATCTCTCGCCGAGCAGATCGGCGGTGCCAAGGACTACAACCCAGGCACCCTCGACCAGCAGTGGCAACGCACGGGTTTGTTGGAAAAGGCCAAGGAATCGAACTACGTCCAATAAGCCATCAAGTCTTTGTCCGACAGTCCGCAAGGAATACGAAGGGGCGACCCTGCGCGAAGTCTTAGGGCTGAAGCGTCCGGCCAACCCGAACACTGGCGTACCCAAGGGTACGTCCGCCCACCGGGAAGCGCCGTCTGTTGCTGCTGAGGAAGCCGAATTACTTCGCGCTGCATCGGCTTGATAACCCTCCAAGCATGGTAATGCTGTTGACTCAGCCGTCATACCGGCAGGGATTGCCGGTATCCAGAACACAGGGAGGTGAATGTAGACTGCCCTCCATGGCCTCTGGGTTCCGGCAATCCCTGCCGGAACGACGAGCGAAACCTGCATCAACAGCATTGTCACCGCATGGGAGATGATCTTTCACCATATGAGGAAAAGAGGAAAACATGACCCATACACTTGCAGCATTTTCACGCCAAGTCCACGACATTTTACTGGCCGACCCTGGCCCTTTGGGGCGGGAGAGAGTACGCACACTATTGGAGGATGTCGTCAAAGACCAGAGATTCGCCGACGAGCATTTAGGTGACGACCAGCCCCAGCGCCGGCTACTTTACCAAGACCCTGACCTTGGTTTTGCCATCTTAGGCCATGTGTTCCATGAGGCGAGGAGGACACAGCCTCATGACCACGGCAGTTCTTGGGCCATTTACGGCCAAGTCGCAGGGGAAACGACCATGGATGGCTGGGAGATTGTGGAGCCCGCGACGGAAGCGACGCCGGGCAAGGTGAGGTTGCATGATTCATCCACCTTGACCCCCGGAACGGCGCGAGTATACAACGAAAGGGAAATCCACTCACCGCGCAGGGAAGGCGCGGCGAAGCTGATCCGAATTGAGGGCAATCCCAATCAGGCCGGACCGCGCATCGTGTGGGAACCGGCTTGACGGCTAAGACTGGCCCGGTTTTTTAAACCGGGCCGGTCTTGATCTTCATGATTTCACCAACAAGACTTCCGTGGCCTTGACCACGGCAATCGCCTCGGCACCGATTTGCAAATCCATGAGTCTTAAAGAGCTAGTGGTTATCACCGAGGTTACCATTCCTGCAGCCGTTTCCAATTCGACTTCGGAGACGACATCGCCTAACTGTATGTTCCTGATTATGCCCTTTATCTTATTTCTGGCATTGATGGCTGAAATGGACATGGTTGAGATGCTCTTTAATGTTTGAAGGACCAAAATTAAAATCGCCTACCTGTGCTGCCCCTTACTATAAACATTAATTTACCTAATCGGCAAATTCCGACGAGGCCATCGGTCAGATTATCGCCGATGCGGTGGACAAGGGTGGCGGCGGTTATGGCGACTATTAAACCGCTAGTCTAGCCTGAAAGTCCGGCGCGACGGCGGAAAGCGCACCTAGCTGGCCGCCGTCCACGCTCATCGCCGCCGTCATTCCGGTCGGGATGCCGGAATGACGAGTCACAACCATCAATTTAGCCCATAATGAGAATTGCTGCTGGACAATCGGCTTGCTTTTCCAAAGGCGAAAGCGGTGGTAAACTGTGCGCCACTCTAAGCCTCCAATCCATTCCAAACCCTATTGCGTATTGCCACGATGAATAAAGCCGAACTGATCACTGCCATTGCCGACCAAACCGACCAAACCAAGGCCGCTGTCACCGAAACCCTGGATGCCTTGCTGGACATCATAGGCGCCACACTTGCCCAAGGCGAGAAGCTGCAACTGACGGGGTTCGGGATATTCGAGGCCCAGCACCGGGCGGCACGGGCCGGCCGCAACCCGCAGACGGGCGAGGCCATCGAGATCGCCGCATCGACTTCGCCTAAATTCACCCCCGGCAAGGCGTTGAAGGACCGGGTGGCCGAGGCCCACAAGCCCAAGTAAGGTGATTTCCAATAATGAATCCACTCCAATCACCGAAATCGCAAGCTGGCGATGGCCAGATGAATCTCTTTCAGGAAACAGAGCAAGCCAAGGATGAGGGCTGACAGCGCGGCAATGAAAAGCAATGCGGTGGCGGTGGAACAATCCAAGCTAAGGAAAGCACCGACGAACAGCAGGACGATCAGTGTGCAAATAAGCAGCGCACAGGTGGTGCATAGGCTGATTGCCCAATTCGCCCAGTGGGCGCGGCGCGAGAGCAGGTCAAGTTCGCCCTGGATATCCGGATGGGACGGCGCGGACGGATCCGCCTGTTTTTCCTTGATATGCCGGGAGCGGTCGACGATGCGGCCGACGCGGGCGCTCAACACCGACAGCAAGGCCCCGATGCCGGAAAGCAGAAAGACCGGGGCCACCGAAAGCTGAATGACATGGGCCATCTCGTCGGCCTGTAAAGGGTTTTGCATGGACTGGCTCATGGAAAATGTAGGGTTGGCGGAAATGATTGCTGTAGATTTGTCTGACATGACCGGCCTCCGTTTGTTGCATCGCTTGACGCTGAGCATTATAGCCCAACGTCCATGCAAATTTGTTTGCACCCCCGACGATTAAAGCCATACCAAGTAGGGTACGCTGTGCGTACCTTCAAGTGCGTACAATGGTACGCACAGCGTACCCTACTTGGTCAGCGTACTTTCATGTCAACCGGCGCGTTAGGTGATAGCCGAAATCCGCAAGGCGCTAACGCCCATGGCTGCAACCCCCGAGAACGCCCATGAATGAGAAACAGAAAACCAACCCATGTGATTCATTTGACGTTTTTCTCAGTCACAATAGCCAAGACAAACCAATAGTCCGCGAATTGGCCGAAAAGTTAAACTCGCGAAACTTGCGGGTATGGCTGGATGAAGAGCAACTTGTGCCGGGGCGTCCTTGGCAAAAAGCGCTGGAAACGGTCATTGAAACGATAGGTGCGGCTGCCGTTTTGATTGGCAAGACGGGCCTTGGACCTTGGGAAGAGCCAGAAATGTGGGCATGTTTAAATGAGTTCGTCAGGCGGGGACTGCCGGTAATCCCCGTATTGCTACCCGGTGCCCCGGCAATACCCAAATTACCATTGTTTCTTCAAGCCTTTACTTGGGTCGATTTACGCGATGGATTGACTGATTCAGGATTGGAAAACTTGGCGTGGGGAATCACTGGCATTAAATCCGGGCAACCGTCTAGACCTGACAAGCCACCCGATGGGTCCGGTGCAACCCTAGCCGCCCTCCGCACGGCAATCCTCGCCGATGCCGCCCTGCCCGAACTGGACGAAAAAGCCATCCAGGCGGTCAAGGCACACCCGCCCCGTCATCTGGAGGACTATCGGCTGGCCCGCATCGCCGAGTGGTCGCAGCCGCGCTACGAACTTAACCGCCGTTTCACCCGGCTGACCCTGTTGGTGGACCAAGGGCCGGAGGCGCAAGGTGTGCGCTGGCAGGCGCAACAGAGTTACGACGACTTGCGCAAGCTGCTGTCCGAAGTCGGCGAACCGGCGCTGGTTTTGCTGGGTCCGCCCGGTTGCGGTAAAAGCACCCTGCTGCGCCGCTTGGAACTTGACCTGGCCGTTGAGTCTTTGCGCAAGCCCGGCGAAGCGTGCTTGAGCCTGTTCCTGCCGCTGAACCGCTACCGGCCCGCGCGTGAAGGCTTGCCCTTGCCCGCGCCGCAGGAATGGCTGGAACAAGAATGGGCTTTGCGCAATCCCGACCGGCATTTGCCAACAGTCGCCGAGTTGCTGCGTAGCGGGCGGTTGATCCTGCTGCTGGATGCGGTGAACGAAATGCCCCACGCCGATGCGGAGGGCTACCGCAATGCCATCGCCGGTTGGCGTCGCTACCTGGCCGACTTGGCGGTCACCGCCCCTGGTGTTCGTGCGGTGTTCTCCTGCCGCAGCCTGGACTACAGCGCTTCGCTGTCCACGCCCGGTTTTTCCGTCCCCCATGTGCGCATCGAACGGCTTGACGACGCGCAGGTCGAGGAATTTCTGACGCTCTACAATCCCGGACAGGGTCCGGCACTGTGGCAGGCATTGCGCGGCACCCCCCAACTTGACCTGTTCCGCTCGCCGTTTTACCTCAAATTGTTGCTGGCCCAGGCCGGTGCCGACGGCGCGGCACCGCAGGGCCGCGCCGCGCTGTTCACTGGTTTCGTGCGGCAGGCTTTGATCCGCGAGGTGGAGGCGGACAACCCATTGTTCCGCCCCGGCCTGTGGCTTGACCCCTGGGACCATGAGCGGATCGTGCGTCGCGAGCAGATGCAAGGGTACGAACTGGCCGAGGACAGCCCGCTGTTTCCGGCCTTGTCCGGCTTTGCCCATAGACTCCAAGAAAAGCGCGGCGCGGCGCACGAAGCACGGATTCGCGTCAAACGGAAAGAGGCGCTGCAATGGTTAGGCGGGGGGCGGCCGGAAGACGCACTGGAGGCGGGTGTGGCCTTGCAAGTGCTGGATATCGATGGCCGGGATGTGCTGTTTGTCCACCAGTTGTTTCAAGAGTATTTTGCCGCCAGGGCCATCGCCGCCGCGCCGGACACTGGGCTGGCGAAAACCGCATGGGGGGCAAACGAGATGTCGCCCAGCCTGCACGAGACCCTGCAAGCCCTCGCCGATTCCGACCCGCTGCCCCCAGCCCCCGCCACCGGTTGGGAGGAGACTTTCCTGCTGGCTACCGAAATGTTAGACCAGCCCGATGCCTTCATTGGCGATCTGGCCAAGGTAAACCTGCCGCTGGCCGGACGCTGTGCGGCACAAGTCAACGCGCTTGAATTAAGCCGTCATTCCGGCATGGACTGCCGGAATCTAGATTGCAGGGACGCTGCCAACCCTAGCCAGCAACTCCGGCAACAATTGCTAGCTAGAAGCCGCGACCCGGCGGCGGACCTGCGCGCCCGCATCGCCGCCGCCCACGCGCTGGGCGAGTTGGGCGACCCGCGCTTCCAACAGTGTCAAGGGCCGCAGGGCGTTTATCTAAAGCCGCCGCTGGTGCCAATCAAGGCTGGCGTTTATACCATCGGCAGCGACGAACGTTTGTACGACGATGAAGCACCCGCCCATGCCGTGCAAATAACCGGCTTCAGCCTAGCCCAATTTCCAATCACCAATGCCGAGTGGCGTTGCTTCCAAGATGCGGGTGGTTACGACGACGAACAGTGGTGGGAAACCGCAGAGGCGAAACGCTGGCGGCGGGGCGAGGGTACGACGGAGGGTCCGAAGCAGCAGCAACGGGAAAATCGCCAATATATACGCGACAACCCGGCGCAAATTCAGGAATGGCAAAGACTAGGCCGCATTACGTCCACGAACCTGGAGTATTGGGAGTTCCTCCGCACCGCCTCCGATGCTAATTTTGAGGCCCAGTTGGAACAATGGTATCCGCCGGGTCGGCAGACCCAGCCCCGCTATTGGGACGACCCCGCCTACAATGCCCCAACCCAGCCGTTAGTGGGTGTCTGTTGGCATGAGGCGCGGGCTTATTGCGCGTGGTTGACAGCGCAAGCCGGGC
>QJPH01000140.1 GCA_003242955.1 Candidatus Methylumidiphilus alinenensis | reverse complement strand
AGGGCAGCCACCGACCCAAAGCTGCCGATCGCCTTGAAGCTTCGAACGACCGTTTTGTGAAACTCAGCAGACACGTAACTGTTGAACTTGTATGGTGAAACGCAACCTGCGCCCCAATGCCCAAGCTTTTCAGCATCATCTTTGGCATCCATAAATCCGGTAGGCCATTCAATCCAAATTTGGTGCTTGCAGGACGGTATGAGTGTTCAATTTCCTATGCCTCAAGAGGTTGAATTTCCTTTGCTATCGTTTGGGCGTAGTAACAGGGTGTGCTTGGTTTGTTGTAGAATTTTCCGATGGCGTGCGAAGAGTCGAATGGCGACGCGATACCGGCGAGAATTATTAGGCGCACGCTCCAGCAGACTCGGTGCCAGAAGCCGAAGCTCCTCCAAACATTCGAGTAGCCTTTTTTCATCCTGCTCCACCCCCCTACGGCGTAGTTGGATTCTCAGATCCTTGACTGAAACGAAGTGTTCGCCCGATTGTAGAACGGAGAGAGCGTCAAATATCGACATGTATTCCGGGCTGCGGACGGTTTCGATCAAGTAGGCGAATGGCTGTGGATTTGGAAGTATCTTCTCCAGAACCGTCGTAACATCCGTCTCTGTAGCCACCAAGTAGGATTCCGCCGCCATCCGTTCAAAGAGTTCATGGCAGACCTGTTGCACCAGATAGGGGTGGCAATTGGTCTCGGCGATGATCTGCCTTTCCGCTCTTGGAGTCACCGCATAGACGGATTTGACCAAATCCGTGATCAGCGACTTGGTGTCGGCCGGCTCAAGTACGGGAAGTTCCACTTGCAGGGCGAGATTGAACAACCTGTCTAGGGGTCTTGCGATGTGGCGGCGGACGACATCGGTAATGCCGGCCAAGACAAAGCTGATTTGCCTTGATGCCAACACAGCGGCGCGCAACGCCGCAACCACCTCTTCGGGCAAACCAACCTTGGAATTTTCCCGGTACCGGTCGATCTGTTCCAAAACTGCCTCCAATTCGTCGAGTATCAACAGAAGACGTATTCCATTGCTTTCGAGCATCTGGTCGACTTCGACCATAAACTGTTCAAATGCTTTGTGCGGAGAATCCCGCAGGGCGGTTTGTGGAGGTTCTGTGATTATCGGCAATCCTTCCTCATTCAGACGCGCACGAATCGGGTCAAACAAATAGGAACGATAGAAAGCCACCGGATCCTGCAATACCGCAGCAGACTTCTTGGCCGATTGCATGTCTGTGTAGGCAACAATATACCGTTGTTCAATCTTTGGATGCCGTCGCAGCCCATTGAGAACCGTGGTTTTGCCAATCCGGCGTTCTCCTAGCACCAACACGAGATTGTCCTGGGTTTCGCCAATCAAACGCCGCACGATGTTATCGATTTGCCTGTCCCTACCGAAAATGCGTTTAACGTT
The DNA here is from genome assembly GCA_003242955.1 of Candidatus Methylumidiphilus alinenensis. GTDB lineage: Bacteria > Pseudomonadota > Gammaproteobacteria > Methylococcales > Methylococcaceae > Methylumidiphilus > Methylumidiphilus alinenensis. The sequence continues at coordinate 7,171 of QJPH01000140.1, read as the reverse complement.
TTGGATGGCTACACCGACGACATAAGGGTTTAGTGGTTTCGGCTCAGAACGCGGCTGATCCCCGACAGAAAAGCTCAGTCGTTTTCCTTGGATCTCGACGGCCTTTAGCACCCCATCAGCGTCTCGTCGCAACAAGTTGACAACCAATGTTTTTGCTCGTTCTAAATCAGTACCTAGTTTGTAGTCAATCGCTATTTCATTCACTTTGCCCGGAAAAAGGCGACCGACCAATACTGGATCCAATAGCTGGATGGTTTTACCTTCTGTTACCTCAAGCCGCGCATCCAATTGCACACCATGGAGTATCTCAGAACCCTTGGTATAGGAAAGGCGCAAAATGAGCCGCTTGCGTGAGCAGAAACCTTCAGGCCCCGTAACGACTTGGACTGTGACCCGAGGTGCCTGGGTGCCTTCCATCTGAATTGGCTGGAACCCCAAACTCTCGTAAGCGGCTTCCGATAAGTCCGTTTGCTTAGCCGACTCCTGAAGAATACGTTGCGCCTCATCGAGAATATAGCGTAGCTCCCGTGGGTGACCGGATGTGTTACGTGCCTTCGGCACTAACCCCAGGAGTTCACCCGCAGCCTTCTGTTCCGCAGGGTCGCCAAATTGCTTCAATAAATAAGCAACTGCTGAGAGTGCTTGCCCTCCTTTGTCGGGGAGTGCCAAAGCGAACCCTCTTAGCAGGTCTTGGAGCGCTACAGGATGGTCGGTGAAGTAATCCTGCAAATGTTCATTTAAGAAACACTCCATCGCTTCGCTATTTAATGAAAGCAGGATGTGTGCCACATCGGCAAATAGACCCCATTCCTCAATGTTCGCCATCGGCAATTCCCCGATTCCGTGCTGAAACAAGGCTTCCAAGTTTTCCGGGCTAACGATGGAAGGATTACGGTCACGGTGAGGTAGCGAAGAGAGTGTGATGCCAAGCAGCATTCCCCATGCGCAATCCCGCCGCCAGCGCGGGGCCGCCCGCAACGACCAAGGCGGTTCCGCAGCCCAAGCATAGGCGTCGCGGAAGAAAACTAACGCCTGCTCCGGTTCGCCCCCAAGCAAGAGCTGTTTTCCGCGCGTTGCGAGAAAAGGACCCAACGCCCGATCCTGGACTATTGGATCTGTGGATGTTGCATGAAACCGGGCCGAACTGTAGATGTTTTGCAAACTCAGGGCATCCCATTCCCATCCGGGAGGGTTGTCGAGATCTTCCTGATATTCCGTAGAAATTGATATCGTATTAGGTTGTCCTAGCTCGGCTTCGGCCCTAGCCGAAAGAATACGTCCGGGTTTCCGTTTCCCCGATCCCATGAATTGTTCAATATCAACCTGATCGGCAATCCCTGGTTCGCCGCTTAATTGGGCCAGTTGTGAGAGGTGCTGCTTCGCAGAGGAGATATCCTCTTGATCTAGGAAAGCTATTATATCCTGTTGTAGCTTGACCGCCTGTATTCTAGAATCCGGGGCAAGATCGGATCTGCTCAGAATGTTACCGATAAGCTCGCCACTCCGCCGACGCAACTTTTCGGTTTGTTGTTTATGCTCTTGTGCCTTCTGTTGCAGGCGCCGCTCGCACTCCTCAATGGCAATCGCTAGGTAGCCAATCTGATCACGAATCTCCTGTAGGGCATCGGGGGCTGCGTGTGCGATGGATTCGAGATCCCGCCGAATAATCGGGTCAGATGGGATTGGAAGGTCGGCAAAAAGCTTCTCTACAGCATCCGAAGCTCGTACCACTTCGTCCACTAGTTGCTGATCGCAATTAGACTCCTGGAATCGCTTAACCGATTCGCGAGCGCGGACGATGTCGATATGGACTTTTCGGTGCCAAATATCCCAGGCCCGAAAGAACTCTTTGGCCAGATTTGTGGACTCTGGCTGGAGAGCAATCACGTCATGGGCATCGGCTTCCGCCGCGCGGGTAGCCTCCAGGATGCATCCAGCCGCTTGGGGGAAGAGTCCGGCATCCAAATACTCTTTCGCAGAACTGGCATAGTCGCGGATTCCGGCGTTCCAGGCAATGAGATCCTCCAGATATACGGCCAACTGTTGCGGCTTATCCATGATTGGCGGACGAACCAGGAGAGGATCGGCCAAGAGCAAATTGGATGGGCAGGGAACCGATTGTAGCCAGTTGCGTGTCATTGACTCTCTTCCCCTTGTTTCCCGAGGGCTTGGGCAATCCTCTTTTCGGATGACAGGCCGTGTTCTTGGATTTCGTGTACGAGCCAATCCAAGAGATCCTGGTAAGCTGCTTTCTTTTGTGCAAGCTGTTCCTTGACGTGGCGTATCGACATGGAGCCGGGCCGCGCATCCACCAAGGCCTCCAGAGCCTTGCAGATTTCTATATACGCATTAAAAAGATTCCGATAAGCTTTTTTATCGGGCCATGTGGCATGCTTACCTTGCCCCTTCAAATCTTGGAAGGTCTTTCTTATCCAATCCTCCGCGTCTTTCTCCCGACATATTGTGAATATCTGCGCAGGAAAACCCGTGTCGTCGTACAGTAGCTCAAGCATATGCTCCCAATAATCTTTGAATGCCTCTTCAAAATAAACTGCCCCGTCCCAGCTTCGATAAACGGTAATATCTAGATATTCTCGCGCTTTTTTTTCGAGATTGTCGACTTGTGTCATAGCGTCCGTATCGCAGGTCTGCCCTTTCTCAACGGATTCCAGCCATGCGAGGGCTGTATCGGGCAGGCTCGTTCTCCGCTCGCCGTATAAGAGCGCTGTTAGCAGCAAATGTCGGACAGACGCATCAAGGATAACCCTTCTGTCGGAGAAACCGGCCAACAAGGCCATTGCGCCCAAGCCAGAATGGCTGGCAGCCAGTAGTTTGACGAAATCGTGCTCCAACAATAAGGCGTTGAGTTCCGGTATGCATTGCTTGTCTACCAGAAGGGCGATAAAGCGTACTGCCAAGTCCGCCCACAGGGTCGGATTATATTCCCTAGCATCTTGGAAGCGGGCGAAGCACGCGCAAGCACCAAAAAATGCTTCGGCCTCATAGCCATCTTCTGCAAGAGCACGGAGAAATGCGGCAAGCACGGCACCTACCCGTTGCGGTTTGTTTATGGCAAGCCAAATTCCGAGAATCTCACGCCTGGATGCAATCTGCGGATCGGTTCCCATCGCCAAAATGGCCTTTTCGACAATCGGGTCGTCGCGACGTTTTTCAAATAAGCGGAACAACACGGACGGCGGATGCGGTTCCCCGCCAATCGCATTGGCCACCAGACCCACTAGCTTCCCAAAGGACGGCGGCTTTTGTTCTGCAATTCGGCGAAGCTGTGTTCTCGCCTCCAGCCCGCACGGCCACTCCGGGTCGTTTGGCAGATCACCTGCAAGAAAGCCACGCCACTCGCTCAGCCACAAGTGGCTGCCAATTTCTTCAAAACACTGTAGATCTCTTAGATTATTGGGGGATATCAACATGCAGAGTAGGTCATAAGCCCCCCAGTGAGCCTGATCCGGGCGGTTTAGCTGGTCTCGAAACAGCAACGAAGCCAATAATTTCAACGCGTTCCAGAGGCGTTTCTCGAAGGAGGGTTCAGTGGGATCCCCTTCTTCCTGCAAACGGGTGAGTTGGGTCTCGATCCACTGTAGCCTAGTGGCCTCATTGGGAATGACGCGGCCAAGATCCTCTTCGCTGAGCTTCGACTCACGCAGTCGCTGATCCAATGAGTCGCGCCGCAGACTCTGCTCCGCTTCGTTAAGCCGTTGTTCGAGGTCGGTGGGCAATTCTTTCCGAGTAACTTCGAGCAGTACTTTAATCCGCTCATCAACCTCTGATTGAGCGCCAACGGCCCCTAGTCGTTGGCGAGCCTGTTGTTCCCAGCACTGAATCCAAGCATTTCCTATTTGATCTCCAATTTCACGGAGCTTCGCTACTAAGGGTTGCCAGTCGGCGACGTGTTGCGGCAGTGCCTTGGGTAATGCCTCAAACTCCGAACCCGGATCGTCCTCCACTGACAATAATCTGGCTGTCGCAAGCACTTTCTCGTAACCCACTCTGGCAAAACGATCTGCATCGATGATTGCCTGCAGCAACGGGTGGAAATCCCTGTTCTTGATCGCTTGACAGGCGGAAACCAGATCATCGACGGCCTTCCCCATGTGATTGATGGCTTCGAAGAGTTGCACAGGGGCAACCGCTCGCTTTTCATCGGCGACCCTGGCGCCAGAGAAACCTCCAGCCCCAAGGGCGGTCATCTCAATCAGCCGCTCGATAAACCGCTCGTAAGCTTGGGACAGTTTGGTCGGCAGGGTTTGCGATCCCACGACGATAGTCTCTTCATAAGCGATCCTTGGGTCATAAGGCAACCGATCGTCGAGATCCGAAATAAGATCGCCAAGTCCGACAAGGTTAGTCTCGGCGTATCTGATCATATCGTCACGCTTTTCAATCGATCCGTCTTCCTCGACCCTTGATGGCAGCAGGACGACATTCCGCAACCGAGCTTGATCCCCCTGATTGCGACGGTATAAGTACACTGCCTTGGCGATTTGCTTAGCCCCTTCGATGCCTTGGACATGGAGGGCGAACAGAACAACCAAAACCTCGGGTAATTGACCGGTGCAGATGCTGCCTATGTCCGTCAGACCGGTGCGGCTGTCTATCAATACAAGGTCAGCTCTGGGATGATCTCCATCTCCCTCCAACAGCGTCTGCCGAATATATTCCATAAGGGCATATCCATGAGCCTCCGCATAGAAGCGTTCCCATGGGAAGGCCGAAACACGCCGGGCATATCCCGCATCCAGGCGGCCCGGAGGAAAAAGGCGCATCCGTCCCTTATTCTTGTCTAGGAGGTTTGGATGGTCGACAGTGACTAGTAGCGGCAATATGTTCGGGGGTGAATTACCATCTTCCCAATGAGCGGTCAGCACATCGATAAGCCCCGGCTGATCAAAGAAATCTTGATCCGACAAACGACGGTTACTGGGACTCCCTTCGGAAGGGTGAAAATAGGTATGGAGGCCCGGGCTTTCCAGGTCCATGTCGACCATGATGATATTAAAACCACGGTTGGCGAGTCCCACAGCGACATTGGCCAGCAATTGCGTCCGTCCCACACCTCCTTTGTATGAATAAAAGGTGACAATCATCGCTCACCTGGCCTGCGCATAGGAATTTCCCAAGTTTTCTTGGAAATTAGGTAAAAAATTCGGTATGTCCCGCAGTCCTCTGAGGAAAGCAGGCTGAGGCCTGGCGTTTGGGCTAGCGTCAGTTGATAAATAGCCTCTGCCAACGGGGTCATTGGCTATCCTGTCAAGCAGTGCGTTCCAACGATCCGAGCGAGCTCGCCTCATGAGCGTAGAGGGAGATCGGTTAGGCGGTGGCAGATTCGCTTCCAAGTCAGCAAGTGCATCTGGGGGCAACAGGTTCCGCTCCAGTGCGATTAAGGCCAGCAGCGGCAACGGATCCGAAGGAAGCGCCCGAGCCGCATACCAAATCCGCTCATCAGGTGTGTCTCTGTAAACCCGCCGTTCAAGATCCAAAGCAACCTCTTCTAGCTTCCTTTCCCCTAATTGCCTCACTTTCGCGTAGGCCTGTTTGTCGGGCAGATACTCGGGTGAGTGGTTTGGATCCAAAGCGACCAGCCGGTAGTTCAATTGAAATGGATGCTTTCCATCCAAACGTTGCCAATAACCCGCTTCGCATTCCTCCTCGAAGCGTTCGAGCGGAATCGGTTGCAGTTGTGGGGGCGAGCCATTCCACGGGGCTACGTTAGCGACAAAACACCCCGCCGGATCAGTTGGGTCAAGACAAATGGGATCAAGATATTGGGGTAGTTCCCCGCTTCCGGGGACGGCGGTTGCGCCGATGACAATTAACTGGGGTCTATTTTTAATCATGTTAGATCGCCCTCTGCATGGCTCTCTTGCATATCCAATCGGTCACATCACTCTGAAGATCAGCCGACGTAGCGTTGGTTTCCCGCTGACCCGTCCTCCGTTGCCCATAATATTCAATGTTTATACCAGCACTGCGCATTTCGCTGGCTACCTGCAAAAGTTCTCGCGAAGAGATGGGCGAGGGAAGAAACACCACCTCTATCTTTTCCGGCCGCAAGTTCAACTGTGGGTACGAACGAACTTCAAAGACGCGCAAAAAGGAATTATTGGGATTGACCGCCATTACGCCTGCCGGATCCGGGTATTTGTAATCGCCATGGCGAAGATAATCCTCCGCACTTTGAAAACAGGTGGCGACATAATCAACCAAATATTCCCTGTACTCCGGGGCATCCAGTGTGTGCTCGCGAAAGAAGGTCAAACGATCCTCTTCGGTTTTGAGGCCGATTGATGATGCCACCTGTTTGTAAAAGCTCCCTGTGTCCCAAGGCGATGCGTCAACCCGCATGTCCACATCTTCCTCGATACTGGGGGAGAAGGCAATAGCGACTTGTCGCTGCGGATACATCACGCCTACGGAGGCATACACTGCTCCATAAGTATTAAAGCAGCGTTGATGATCGAGTTCCGCCTTCCCAAGTTGTTCCCGCGAACGCAGAGCCTTTACGTTCCAGATATTTATGAGATTTTGGGGAGATGTCCCGTGGATTAAGGGAACATCCCCGATTTGTTCTCTTACGGTCATCAACTGAACTGGATAGTCATCCAGAAATTCTTTTCTGGTTTGTCGACTTGCTTGTAGCTTATTAAGCAGTAGCCGCAGCTTTTCTTCACTCATAGATACCCATCACTCAACAGCATGCTTAATTCTACATATACTTCATAAATAATAGATGTAATGCACTTTTTTCGTTGAAAAAGCGTCATAGCGACGACATGCTTGAAATCTCCCTTCGTATCGTAACACAAAGGTAACTTGGAATGGCATCTACCAGTTAAAGTAAAAGGTTGACCAGACCATAACCGACCATCGGGATGGCAAGAACAAGACTTACTAGATGGTCGATGCGGCATTGAGCGCCTTTTCGGTGTTCTTCATGAAAAACTCTTCGTTACTTTTTTAAACGTTGACCGACAGCAATAGTCTCAAAAACAGCCATTCCACGAAACAGCCCCACCTACCGGAAATGGCCGCTCTCTGCCAGTCGAGCTTCAATACTTCTGGTCATTCCATCGGTTTCCTCATGGTAACAAATTCCTCGGCAGCCGTCGGGTGAATGCCGATTGTCGAATCGAACACCGCCTTGGTCGCGCCG
>QJPH01000362.1 GCA_003242955.1 Candidatus Methylumidiphilus alinenensis | reverse complement strand
TTAAAATTCCAGCTTGCTGGAATTTTATTTTATTGCAACCGCCTATCAACACCCGACTCCCTTAACCGCCTAAGATACTCCCCCCACAATTCCTTTTGATGGATGCCAAGATTGTGTAGTGTTTCCCAAGTGTAGATTCCGCTGTTGTGGCCGTCGCTAAACGTCGGACAGATGGCGTAATTGCCAACCGGGCGGATGTCGGTGATGGTGACGTTTTCCTTATCCAGTTGCAACACTTCTTGACCTAGTCCGTGGCCTCTGACTTCTGCGGAAGGCGAGTAGACCCGCAAATATTCACAGGGCAGTTCAAAATGGGAGCCATCGTCGAAACTGATTTCGAGAATGGCGGATTTTTGGTGGAGCTTGATGTCGGTTGGAACAGGTTTACTCATGGGTTTTATACTTTGCACTGAATTTGAGAACCCCTCACCCAACACCAAAAACTCCACAGACCGACTCGATTTTAAAAACCGAGTCGGTCTTATATCAGGGTTTCTAGGTTCCGTTCGCCGCAAGCAAGCCGCTTCACAGCCTCTTAACATGGGAAAGGGAGCTTAGTTAAAGAATATACCGGCTCAAATCTTCATCCTCGGCCAGTTCGCCCAATTGTTGGTTGACATAGGCGGCATCAATCACCACAGCCTGACTGTCCAAATCGGCGGCGGTGAAAGACACGTTTTCCAATAGCCGTTCCAAGACCGTATGCAAGCGACGCGCACCGATATTCTCGGTCTTCTCATTGACATCGTAGCTGATCTCGGCGAGGCGGGCGATGCCGTCTTCGCGGAATTCGAGCGTGACACCCTCGGTGGCAAGCAAAGCCACATATTGCTCAGTGAGCGAGGCGCTGGGTTCGGTCAGAATACGCACAAAATCCGCGGCTGTGAGGGCTTCCAGTTCTACACGGATGGGGAAGCGGCCTTGCATCTCGGGTATCAAGTCGGAGGGCTTGGACAAATGGAACGCGCCGGAGGCGATGAATAGGATATGATCGGTCTTCATCATGCCGTATTTGGTGCTGACCGTACAACCTTCGACCAAGGGCAACAAATCGCGTTGCACACCCTCGCGCGACACGTCCGGGCCACCATAGTCGGAACGTTTGCAAATCTTATCAATCTCGTCGATGAAGACGATGCCGTTCTGCTCCACAGACTCCACTGCACGCAGCCTGACATCTTCTTCGTTGACCATCTTCGAGGCTTCTTCCTCGCGCAGGTTTTTCAAGGCATCCTTGACGCGAAGCTTGCGGGTCTTTTTCCGTCCTGAACCAATATTCTGAAACAGCCCCTGAAGCTGGCTGCTCATTTCTTCCATGCCCGGAGGAGCCATGATTTCGACACCGATGGGGTTTGCCGCAAGCTCTATCTCGATTTCCTTGTCGTCCAAATCGCCGTTGCGCAATTTTTGGCGAAATTTCTGCCGGGTCGCGGATTCGCCTGTTCCTTCTGCATTCGACCAATTGTCGGCGGAAGGCAGCAGCACGTCAAGGACGGATTCCTCCGCAGCTAGTTCCGCACGAGACTGCACTTTGGCCATTTCCTCCTGCCGCGTCAATTTAACAGCGGCCTCCACCAAGTCACGAATAATGGATTCTACATCACGCCCCACATAGCCTACCTCGGTGAATTTGGTGGCTTCGACCTTGATAAACGGTGCGTGGGCTAGCCGTGCCAAGCGGCGGGCGATCTCGGTCTTGCCGACACCGGTGGGTCCTATCATCAGGATATTCTTCGGCGTAATCTCATCGCGCAAGGATTCTTCCACTTGCGAACGCCGCCAACGGTTACGCAAGGCGATGGCAACGGCCCGCTTCGCGTTGGTTTGTCCGACGATGTGTTTGTCCAACTCGTGGACGATTTCTCTGGGGGTCATCTGGGTCATGGTTGGGCTTGTTCTTCTCGCGTATCCAATTCTTCAATGGTCAGATTGTGATTGGTGTAAATACAAATGTCAGCAGCAATGTGCAGGGATTTTTCGACAATATCGTGCGCCGACAATTCAGTGTTTTCCCATAGGGCGCGGGCCGCCGACTGGGCGAAAGGGCCACCGGAACCGATGGCGATGAGTCCATTTTCAGGCTCGATCACATCACCCGTGCCCGATATGATGAGGGATGCCTTGGAATCAGCCACCGCCAGAAGGGCTTCTAGCCGCCTCAACATGCGGTCGGTGCGCCAGTCTTTGACCAGTTCCACTGCGGCCTTGGTTAAGTTGCCGCGCTGTTTTTCCAACTGCCCCTCGAAGCGCTCGAACAGGGTGAAAGCATCTGCAGTCGCCCCGGCAAATCCAGCGATTACACGCCCATGATAAAGCCTACGCACTTTGCGTGCGTTGCCCTTCATGACTGTGTTGCCCAAAGTCACCTGACCGTCGCCGCCGATGACCACTTGGTCGCCCCGGCGCACTGAAACAATCGTCGTGCCGTGAAAAGTCTCCACTTTATAAATTCCGCATTTTATGATTTAACAGATGTAAATTTTACACGATTTGTCAGTACGGGGCTGAATTTTCCGGTTCTTGTGAAAATACGGTAAATTCGGCGAACGAAAATCTATTTTGGGAAACAGGGTCGTTTATGGTAGGGTAAGTACTTATTGCTGCCAAACTGCATCAGAAAATGTGGGTTCAACATCAAATCCTTCTAAGCCCCGACTGCGCGGTTTTCATCTCGTCACCGGTGAATTGCTGTCCCAATTGCCCGAACTTTCGCAGTTACGGGTCGGTTTGACGCATTTTTTCATTCAACACAGTTCCGCCTCGCTGGTGATCAATGAAAACGCCGACCCCGATGTACGCGTGGACTTGGAGAACCATTTGCGCCGCCTAGTTCCCGACGGCGCGGCACATTTCATCCACCGCGACGAAGGACCTGACGACATGCCCGGCCATATTAAGTCATGCTTGATGGGCTCTGGGCTACTCGTTCCCGTCGGATCTGGCAAGTTGTTGTTAGGAACATGGCAGGGCATTTATTTGGGCGAGCACAGGGACCGAGGGGGACCGCGTTCAGTCATCGCCACCGTTTTTGGCGAAATTTTGGACAATAAGCCCATCCATTCACCTGATTAGGAAGATTCTTCAGATAAACTGACATATGCGTCATACCGGCTAGGTGTTACGATTTGGCTGAAGAGTCTTCCTAAATTGGGTAAATTTAAGATGGCTGAGCACTAAGGAGATTTACAATAATGAATCTACCAAAAACATTGTCCACGAAAAACACGAAAGGCACGAACAGGACGGCCTTGGTCATCCTTCAGCCCACCAAACGTGGAGTGCGGCGACGAGTCGCCGCACTCCACAAACTCACCCATCGGGCTGAACGATGACCAAGGCCAACAGGACATGCTTTTGTTCGTGTTTTTCGTGCCTTTCGTGGACTCTCTTATTTGTGCTAAAGAACAAATTTTTTCCACAGGAATCACCCAACTTGAAAACAACCACCTTCATTTTTTTGTTGTTAGCACTGATCCAAACAGCCTGCGCCGAAGTCAGCATTTGGGATAAACCCACACCTACCTTGGCCAGCCCCGTTGAAATGACCGTGTATCGCAGCCCAAGCTGCGGCTGCTGTGGAAAATGGATAGAGCATATTAAAAAACATGGTTTCACGGTCAATGAAATACAATCAGAAGACATGGACTCGCTCAAACAGAAATTTGGCGTACCCAAAGCTTTGCAATCCTGTCATACGGCAGTGGTTAATGGCTATGTGGTGGAAGGCCACGTACCAGCAGGCGATGTAAAAAAATTATTGTCAACGAAACCAAAAGCCGCAGGAATTGCCGCACCGGGAATGCCAGCCAACTCTCCAGGCATGGAGATGGGTGGCCAGAAGCCCAACTTCTCTGTACTGGTCTTCGACAAACAGGGAAACGTCAACACATTTCACGAATATTTGAATCACTGACATAAGGTAACATCAATGGAGCTTGGAAATTTGCTACTAGCCGGTGATATCGGCGGGACAAAAACAAAATTGGCACTGTATCAATTGGGTGAAAACGGTTTGATGCCTTTGCGTGAAGGCACTTATAAAAGCATAAACCATGATGGCCTAGAAGGAATTATTTCGGATTTCCTAGCCGGGTCGGAAACCCTTCCCGCAGCGGCTTCTTTCGGGGTTGCCGGGCCGGTCAACGATGGGCGCTGCCGGACAACCAACCTGCCCTGGGTGGTTGAAGAATCCGTGATTTCCAATCACACTGGCATACCCGTCGTGCGCTTGCTTAACGATCTGCAAGCGATGGCATTGGGACTTGCAAGGCTGCCCCAAGAAGACTTAGTGGAACTGAATCCTAATGCCCAGGCCAGCATTGGAAACATTGCCGTCATCGCCGCCGGCACTGGCTGTGGGGAGGCAATGCTGTACTGGGATGGGCAAACTCATCATGCGATTGCCACCGAAGGAGGTCACGCCGATTTCGCACCCAATTCATCGGAGCAAGATGGCCTGTTGCGTTTTTTGAGGGCCAAATTTGACGGCCATGTGAGTTATGAAAGAATCCTCTCCGGCCCCGGGCTTTACAACGTCTACCAATATCTGGCGGACAAACGCATAGCACCGGAATCCGCTGCATTCCGCGACGCTTTAATCTCGGGTGAAGACCCCGGCAAACTCATTGGCCAATTTGCCGCAATGGAAAACGACCCCCTATGCCGCGAAACCCTACGCCTTTTTGTCAGCGTTTACGGTGCGGAGGCGGGCAATTGGGCATTAAAGGCTCTAGCTTATGGCGGTTTGCTGATTGGCGGGGGAATAGCCGCGAAAAACCTAGCAGCCATGACCAATGGCGATTTCATGGCAAGCTTCCGAGACAAGGGGCGATTTTCCGAATGGATGGGCAAGTTGTCGGTGAAGATTGCCTTGAATCAAGATTCCGGGCTTCTGGGAGCCGCCCACAATGCAGCAAAATTGATTGCTTAATGTTACATTGTTTATTGGGAGAGCGGAATTTATCAAGCCCTTACGAAGTCATACTAACGAATATAATCCCCGCGTTGACAGTCCACGACTTAAGCATCCTAGGTAATCATTTATGAGCACATCACCTGACACACAAAAAGGCAGCAACTTTGCCAACCAAACCGCCAACGGCAAAGCGTCGGACTGGACCCGCGGCAAGCCGGGACTGATACTTTTAAAGGGTTTTTTATGGCTCGCCTTGATAGTAGGTGCGCTGGTTGCGCTTGGGATGAACTACGAAATTGTCTGGAATGGGCTTGTCAACACGGTGATACCAGGGCTGGGGACGCTGTTTGAATTCGTCGAACAGACCCTTGATAGCTTTTTCTTGTTGGTTGGGGTCAGCGCGGCCTTCGCACCCATGGCCACCGCCTATACCGGTTTCGTGCTGGTATTGGCAATAATCTACTTTTTATCGCTTAAAGGTAGAAAGGCATATAGGAACTTCCAGTCTAAAAAATTACAAGCCAGCCATACTTATGCCAGTGCCTGGAATGAATGCTATGGAACCATCAAAGCGAAAGCACAGGAAAAGTTTACTGTCTGGTGGAGTTCGCTGGATTTTTACAACAAGGTGGTCGCGGTAATCTTCATGGTGCTAATCGGCATTCCCGTGATGCTGCTGCTTTCCTTCATCCTAGGAAATCTAGTCGCCAGTTTTATTTGACAAGGAAATCGCCCTAGGGCTTAGCCCCAACGTCGGGATAACGGTTGCGCCTGTGCTGGCCTTTTCCACCGTCATCCGGGGGTTGGGTACGACTCCTCGGGCTGATGGCGGTTTGCTTGGCGGTGATTTGATGGATCAAGATAGCGGCAGTCGCGGACACGTTAAGCGATTGAATCCGCCCCGCTCCGGGGATCAGCACGGTCGCCTCGCACACGTTAAGCGTATCATAGGGTAGGCCGAACTCCTCATTGCCCAACACCAAAGCCAGTGGGCGTGAATCAACCGGTAGTTTTTCCAATTCCACTGCCCTTGCTCCCAACGACGTTCCAACTACCCGGTAAATGTCGTGGAGACGCTTGCAAACCTTGGCGCAACCCACCGCCCGATAAACCTCAAGGTGCTCCAAGCCGCCTTCGGCGACGCGATGGGCTGCATCTGACAATCCGGCCTGAGCCGGGTGGTCTGAAATCAACAGGTATTTGAGCCCGAAATAAGCCATGGTACGGGCGATGGCACCGAGATTGTGTGGATTGCCTATGCCGTCCAATATAACCAAGGGGTGACCTGTTTGCGCCCAGACTTTTGCCTCTTCTATGTCAAAATCCGGCACGGTGCGGGGCACTACTGCCGCGACCACGCCACCATGCAACACGGTGCCAGAGATTTTTTGCAACTCACTTTCATTTACTAGGCGGTAGGGCCGTTGCATCCTTGCCATTTGAGTGCAAAAATTGCCCACCGATTTTTTCATTTTCTCATCGAAATACAGCCGGATCACCCGGTGAGGATCGCGGTGAAACACCGCTGAAACCGCTTGATAACCGGCAATCTTGGCCAACTTTTCATGAAAATCGGCATTTTCAGACGGGGTTTTGTTTTGCTCTTCGAAAGGCCGGGCAACTTCGATGTCGTCACGCTGAGGATTGCCATAGGTTTTGCGCGATGGCGCTTTCGTTTTGTCGGGTGTGGTCATGGGGTGCCTGTGTTTGCTTCCGAATTCAATCCATGGGGATATCATCTACCTTGCGGATTGAATAAAGCCAGAGGATTTCCCGTCTATGAGTGAAAAGATTATGTTCTAAGAGTAGTCCTGACCGGTTGGATTGTCAATTTTTAGCAATTCTCATTTTGAACAAAACCGGACGGGTTTGGAACCCGCCCCTACGAATCAGCATTCCGTATCAAATTTATAATGCATTGATAATCCACAATTAGATTTCCTGCGTAGGGGCGGGTTCCAAACCCGCCCTTCAATCTTTGCCAAAATGAGAATTGCTACAGAGACCAATAAATTCATGAGCCGACTTGTATTATTCAACAAGCCCTACGGTGTGTTAAGCCAGTTCACCGACCATGGTCAAGATCGCCCTACCCTAGCAGATTATATTAAGCTGCCGGGAATTTATGTCGCCGGACGGCTTGACTTTGATAGCGAAGGGCTATTACTACTCACCGACGACGGAAAACTACAGGCCCACATCGCCGACCCAAAGCATAAAACCCCTAAAGTGTATTGGGCGCAGGTTGAAGGCATTCCAGACCAAGCCGCCTTGAAAACCCTGCGCGAAGGCGTGATGCTAAACGACGGACCCACCCGTCCCGTGCAGGCGCAACTAATCGAAGAACCGGATGGCTTGTGGCCACGCGACCCGCCCATTCGCTACCGGGCCGCAATTCCGACGAGTTGGGTCGAACTGGCATTGCGCGAAGGGCGTAATCGCCAAGTCCGCCGGATGACCGCCGCCGTGGGTTTCCCCACCCTGCGCTTGATTAGACATGCCATTGGAAAATGGACTTGTGACGGTTTAGAGCCGGGGGAATGGAGGGAAATCAGCATCTAGTGTAATTGCATCAAAATAGGCATTTTTATTGATATTACACCAAAAGTGCTGTATCTTTGTTTGCGTATTTAGTTTGAGGTGTTAACTATGAATGCCCTGCTCAAAACCAAGACCAAAGAAGCCCGGGTTCTAGCATTAGCCTTTCTCAATGCAGGCAAGGAATTGGGACTAAGCCAAGTGGTGCTGGGGCCGATGATCGGCAGGGATCGCAGTTCTATCAGCCGGGGCGGGATTGACCCTAAGACTGCTTCAGGCAAACTGGCTTTATTACTCATTCGCGTCTATCGGTCACTTTTTGTGCTAATGGGCGGTGACAGTGCCAATATGAAACACTGGATGCAAACCTCCAATCTTCACACAGGCGGAATTCCGGCGGAGCAGATACTTGACATTCAAGGTTTGGTCAAAATCGTCGAATACCTAGATGCCATGCGTGGCAAGCTATGAATGTGGATATCTGGGCCGCCTGTGGCGGTGGCTCAGCCTTTACGCCCATAGACGGAACCCTTTTCCGCTTAGTCGTGGAGTATCAGGCGGCGTTAGCCAGCAATCGCTTGCTTGCAAGTTTGGATGATCAAGCAGTTTTGGAAACGCTGCTGGAAACCAGCCAGCCGCTAAGGTCAACTACCACCGAAAGGCTTCACTATTTGCTGGCGACACCTTTTCTCCATCCTCCTCTGCGCCATGGTTCCCGTTTTGGACGATGCCACGAACCCAGCCTTTTCTATGGGGCTTTAAGTATTGAAACCGTCCTCGCCGAGGCGGCTTATTACCGGCTGGTATTCTGGCAAGGCATGACCCTGCCGCCAAAGACACCGCTTACCGCCCAACATATCTTATTTAGTGCCTTTTACGCCTGCTCCCAAGGTATCAAGCTGCATCAGCCGCCCTTTAATGTCTGGCAAGACAACCTCACCGATCCTTGCCGTTACACTGTCACTCAACGGCTTGGCAGTTCCATGCGGCAAGCGGGGGTAGCGGCGTTTGAGTATGCATCCGCCCGTGATGCCAAAGGCGGACTGAACGTGGCATTGTTTAAACCTTCTGCGCTTGCCAATCCCAGCCCCGGCCTGCGCCAAGATTGGTTCTCGGAAACCGCCGAGAACCAGGTGAATTTCTATTGTTATGACGA
>QJPH01000289.1 GCA_003242955.1 Candidatus Methylumidiphilus alinenensis | reverse complement strand
CCAGGGTTTGGGGTGTGACCTGCCGTTTAAACCTACTATACAGGTTTAATCGCGGGATCAAGGAGGTTAACGCTGATGCGAGTGGTGTCTGTGATCCCCTCGCTGAGTGGTTTTGAGGAAAAGTTGATGAGAAGCGCTGGTTATTGAGTTGATTTCGGGCGATGAAGGCAAGACCGCAATGTTTGGTAAGGCTTAAAACTTGTTGGGTCTTCAGAAATTGATCAACACGACTCTCCAATCAATGTCTAGAACGGCTTGACCCGCCCTTTAATCCTACCATGGTTAGGATTGATGTTTCTTGCACAGTGCAGCCGCAGTGACATCTGCGTGGCGTTTGTTCGCTGCCCGTGCTTCCCGGCAGAATTCGCTAGTTGGTCTAAGCTTGTAGAGAGTGTCAAGTTTTTTGCCGCGAGGTCCCAGCGATTCTGTCTTTTCCCAATCAGCCAAAACAGCCTTGCTTTTCAATTCGTTCAAAGCATTTTCAACATCGATAAAATTTTCCCGTTCCTTCTTTTGCTTTAGCAAGCCGCTGTTTCTTTTTATGGTTTTGTAATAAATCTGAAAAGGAGGCGTGAGCATGCTGGCTTGGGTGAATTTCATACAGAGATATTTATGTATCCAACGGCAGAGTTGCGTGGAAAGCCCCATCATTTTTTCATAATTAAATTGCCGGTAAGCAAGAGTTGTTATGCCTTTTGTGATAAACGGATGAAAATGTACGAGCCACTTTGATGTGGAATCCGCTTCTATCTGATTTCGCGAGACAGCAGCGAGTACAGGCAGATAACTAGATGAAATTCTGGCTGTTTTTTCTGTGTCGTCTTTGTAAATATCAATGCTGCTAAAATGGAGTATATTCAAACTTAGTACAATTTCCTGATAAGAAAAAGCGTGACCTCGTTCAGCCAATTCAACGCGTAATCCATTTAGTGAGAATGCAACACCACTAGCTTCTTTAGGCTGCAGACGGACGAATCCATGCGGCTTCTGTGAGGCAAGTTTGCGAAGAGCATCCTCAACCAATTCTTCCCGGTTGCTTGGGTAGTATTCAATGGTGCGTATAACGCCACTTACATCCTTGTCATTTATCTTTGCCGGTCTAATCTCTGCACGAAATGATTCACCTTTATAAGTAAATTCTATGGTATATATAGGCAATGTACCTGTCTTTTCGTCCCTCATCGTCAGTTGTTGTCTACGACTGATGGAATATCGAGGAACGCTGTCCCACAATTCAATCGTATTGGATAGTTTTTCCCTTTCCTCAGTGTTGTTACAAAGAAAACCTTGGAAAAGATCCAACTGGCGATTGTTATAATCATTTTCACTTGGTTCTTGAACTTCTTCTGTGTACATTTGGTGTCAGTTTTGGTTCTGTGTTTATCGGTGACTCGCAGTGTTTGATAGGCATCTAGCTAGCATCGCGCGATGTCTAGCCCTGATCGCCAGTCGTCTGGCAAGGCTCGATGATTGTCCCGTGACATTGGCTGGTTGCCAGATAAACATGTATTTTTTGCCGCTGCCACGCGGGCAGTGGTCATTACGCCCCACGTTTGTCATACTCAACACGCTCTCAAATACTATAACTGAATGTTGCAATGAAATCTACCAATTCATCATAGGGCATCGCTTTGCCAAATAGATAACCTTGTGCATATTCACAACCGTTCTGCTTCATAAAGATTAACTGTTCTTCGGTTTCAACACCTTCGGCCACAGTGGTTAGATTAAATGCTTTTGACATTTTCAAGATTGCCTGACTCATGGCCGCGTCACTCGGATCGATAGCAATATCACGCACAAAGGATTTATCGATTTTTATAATATCTACAGGTATCTGCTTGATGTAACTCAGTGACGAATGTCCGGTGCCAAAATCGTCAAGTGCAATCTTGCAACCGCTGGCTTTAATTTTTCCTAGTGCGGTTCTGTATTCTTCGTTATTGATCAGCTTGATGCTCTCGGTAAGTTCAATCGTGATCTGCTTTGATTGAGCCAGTGTGCACTTTTCCAGTGTTCGAAACAGCCATTCCATATGGGCTTGTGAAAGAAACTCCGCCATTGAAATATTGATCGAAATGTGAAAGTTTCGGTTATGTTTCTTGATCAGTTCTTTAACTTGTAACAAGCACGTATCGATCACCCATTCAGATAAATGGGCGATAATACCCGTTTGCTCAGCAATCGGAATGAAATGATCCGGTACAATCGGACCTTTTTGCGGGTGGTTCCAACGCAGCAATGCTTCTGCCCCAACCACTTGCATGCTTGCCAACTCGATAATGGGTTGATAGTGCACCTGCATTTGCTGCCTTCCGATAGCTGTTCCTAGCTCAGTGATCAGCCACTGGCGTTTATTGGCATTGTCTTGCATCTTTTGGGTAAAAAAACAGTAAGTGTTTCGGCCTTTATGTTTGGCTTCGTACATGGCACTATCGGCGTTCTTCATCAACACCTCCGCCGAATCACCATCAGAAGGATACACTGTGATGCCAATACTGGCTGCCGTTACCAAAGTATGCCCGTAGATTTCAAAGGGTTTATGAATGGATGTCAGTATCTTATTGGTCACGGTGATAATGGCATCGGCGGTGATATTTCCATTTAGCAACACCACGAATTCATCGCCTCCCAAACGGCCGACAACATCTGCTTCACGCAAGGCCAACTTTATGCGTTTACTGACTTGGATCAACAGTTCGTCCCCTGCATTATGTCCCAGTGAATCATTAATGGCTTTAAAATCATCCAAGTCCAAAAACATCACTGCAAACTGGCGACTATCTCGTCGGCTGTGTAACAACAATTGTTCGATGCGATCCTTGATTAAATTGCGTTTGGGCAATTGCGTTAAATCATCATAATTGGCTTGACGCTCAATTACCTCCTGGGCTTTTTTAGCCTCTGAAATATCGCTAAAAACGGCGATATAGCGATCAATTTTGCCTTCGGTGTTCTTCAAGATATTGATGGACAAGTATTCGAAATAAAACGCCCCATCTTTGTGCTTATTTTCCACTTCACCCTGCCAACTGCCAGTAGTTAGCAGTTTTTCCCACAAGTTCCGATAGAAATCCTTGGTTTGTCTGCTAGAGCTTAATATGCGTGGATTTTTTCCTATGACTTCGTCTGCTGTGTAACCAGTTATTCTAGTAAACGCCGGGTTGACTGCGACAATGTTATTGTCAGCATCGGTAATCATGATACCCTCTGATGTGTGCTCAAATACCGATGCTGATAACTTAAGCTTCTCTTCATCCTCTTTCTTTTCGGTAACATCCAGTATTGTCAATACAACGCCGGTCACGTCGGTTTGCGAAAGATTATTTTCAAGATAAGGTGAAAGTCGCATCAAAAAGTACTGATTTGATCGTAAACTAAATTCATATTCCACTATCTGGCGAGTTTTAATCACCTGCTGCACACATTTCAATAATTCCGGCATTTCATATTTGGTGGATACCGAAGCTAAATTGGCCGGTGCGCCTTCCGGGATATCAAAGAACTGCTTGGCAATTTCGTTGGATCGGGTGATCATTAAATTGCTATCCACCACCAACAAGCCTTTGTAGAGCGAGTTGAGGATGTTAATCACATCCGCGTTGGTTTTGGTCAGATCCACCGTTCGACTACTCAACTCATCATTGACGGTTATCAGTTCCTCATTGGAAGCTTGCAATTCCTCATTGGAGGTTTCCAGTTCTTCATTTGAGGCTTGCAATTCTTCATTGGCCGCTTGCGCTTCTTCGTTCAGAGATTGCAGTTCTTCATTAGCCGTTTCCAGCTCCTCGATCACGGTTTGCAGATTTTCACGATTGAGCGTCAGTTCCTGTTCCAGTTCCACAACACGATCTATGACCGCTTGTTCGTTGGCAGTGTTATCAGTGCCAGTTGTTCGCGTCTCAGATGCTTTGATTTCCTCAAAACTAATCAGCAATAAATCGGAATCTGTCTTGTCTTGGTCGCCTGCATAATGCACGGCAATCCGGTAAATGCCTTCTTTACCTGCCAAGCTAAGCTTGTTAGGGGTGCTGTAGGCACTAATCTTATTTTTTGCTACCCGATGTACGAATGCTCGCAACTCTGCTCTGAGCGCAGGCACAATTAAATTAAACAGATTGAAATCCGCCTTGCCTTTGCGAATGGACAAGAACCCGGAACAATCCCCAAAGATTTCTAAAATTTCGCCCAACTGGGTAATCAAAACACTGGGTGGGGCATATAAATTGAAGAGCTGTTCAATACCATTTACATGCAGGCTTTCTTTTGGGGGCGTTGTTTTCTGCGTGGTCGTGCTGCTGGAACGTAATTCAAATATGCCTAGACTATTCGAACGGCCAAATCCGCCAATGAGTGGTGTCACGGTATTGCGCTTTTGAAATAATTTGTTTTTGCGGTCCAACTCTGAAAACAAGGCCGTGCTCTTGCCCACTGCTTCGGATTTCCCCAGGAACAGCAAACCGTTTTCGCGCAACGAGTAATGGAAAATCTTCATGACTTTATCTTGCAATTCGGGTTTGAAGTAGATCAGCAAATTGCGGCAGGACACCATATCCAGCCGCACAAAAGGCGGGTCTTGGGTGAGATCCTGACGCGCAAACAGGATCATTTCCTTTAGGCGTTTATCGACTTGATACATGCCGTTTTGCACGGAAAAATATTTTTTGATCAGCTCGTCATTAATTTCAGCTAACGCAGTTTCAGGATAGATGCCCGAACGTGCCGTATGAATTGCATCGGTATTGATATCGGTGGCAAACAGTTGAATGCGGTATTGACTGACACGTTCACCCAGTTCCTCCATCAACAGGATCGCCATTGAGTAAACCTCTTCACCACTCGCACAACCCGGCATCCAGACCCGGATATCTTCACCGAACTGTTTTTTATTCAGCAACACTTTCAGGTATCTGCGTAAGGTTTCAAAGGCATCAGGATCGCGAAAGAAAGAGGTTACACAAATCAGGAAGTTGTTGGCCAACTCGCGTAATTCAGGCTCATTCTTATTTAAGAATTTGCCGTACTCTTCTATATTAGGCATCTGTTTAGCCGTCATGCGCCGCATGATTTGCCGAGACAGCGTGGCATCCTTATAGTTGGTGAAGTCCATGCTGGTATGGGTGGCAATCTGATGAATGATGCCGCGGATAGTCGAAGGCGGCAGTTCGTCCTGTTCTTCGGTCAGAGACGTAC
This sequence comes from Candidatus Methylumidiphilus alinenensis, assembly GCA_003242955.1. GTDB lineage: Bacteria > Pseudomonadota > Gammaproteobacteria > Methylococcales > Methylococcaceae > Methylumidiphilus > Methylumidiphilus alinenensis. Next base: position 3,421 of record QJPH01000289.1, on the reverse strand, counting down.
CGGGGCGGCTTTGTAGGGAGCTAAGTTGCAACGCAATTTCGCTCGGCGGCAGGACTAAATCCGCACCGCCAACTCGAATGGCGGCATTGGGCATACTGTCATACTTTGCCGAGCGCGGGTCCTGGGCAATCGTGATGCCACCTGCCGCCTTGATTGCCTTAACCCCATGCGCGCCATCCGACCCCGTGCCTGAAAGCACAATCGCAATGCACTTATCTTCACGGTCTTCAGCCAGACTCATGAAAAAACGATCCACTGACGGTTTGGGGCCTATGGTATTGGAAGGCTTGGTCAGGCGTAACTTGCCATGGCTGATGGTGACATCGGTATTGGCAGGTGCCACATACACCGTGTTCGCGGAAGGTAGCAGATTGTTTTGAGCAGCTCCACTTTAAGCTTGGTTTCCCTACCCAATAATTCGACCATCAGGCTACGATGATCGGGCGACATATGCTGTGCCACGATATAAGTCATATTAGCCGATTCAGGCAAGTTTGCTACAAATGGTCTAAGTGCCTCTAAACCTCCAGCGGATGCGCCAATCCCCACATAGTAGAGTGGTTGGGCTTCTGATTCATCTTGAGATTGTTTGTCGGCTTCTTTGGGTGTTTTTTGGTGTGTTCTTGTTATTTTGTACGACATACAGCGTTTTCAACATCTGATAGTTACTGGATAAAATTTATTCATTTACTAGGAATTTCATTAAATCAGAGACTTGTGCCATTGCCTATCATTATTTTTGAGTAACTTTTACAACATGAAAACGCTGTATATCTTCGGGAAAAGTCCCCTTGCGGATGTTCACAAAAAACAATTCGGGCAGACTGAACAAAGCCCCCTTGACACCCATGCGCAAGTTTTCACCCCCATTCCAAGGCAAAGTCAACACTCCGAAGAACGCTTGCGCCAGACCGGCGGCTAAATTGAATACCCCTGCCAAGGGACGTGCCAATATCCAATCATCGGTGAAAAATACAAAAGTGGAATCGCCGCCATGCCGTTTATAAAGGCTCGAACTGAACACATTGGATTCTCGCAAGTCCACCAACCAGGGATTTTCCAAAGCCTTATACTGATCCAAGCGGCGAAGACGGTAAGAAGGCACGGTCTCAGAATAGGAAACCCGCCAATTGTCTTCGACAACGCGAAAAGAAAGGAACGGTATAAACTCAACCCCAAGACCCGAGACATAGCCTCCCAGGCTTCGGATGGATTCGGGCTTAGCCTTGTCTGGCTGTGGCTGCGATGGCTGACCCTCCTGGGAAGCGTTTGAGTTGGCAGACTCCTGCATCGCTTGCCCAATCACACGGAATATTTCGGTGGCGCAATTGCGGCCTATCAATCGGTAGGCGTATAAATCAGCCATATTGGCTTGATATTTTGCCAAGTCGTTATCCAACTTTTCGATAGTGGACTGCACTTCGGCTGCGGTCATCGTCGGTAGAATCAATGCCATCGAAGCTGGACTTGAAGGCATGGAATCCATCCCTTCCAGACGGGCCATTCTTCCCTTCCTTACGGCCTGGTCAAGTTCAAAATAAACGTTTGCCGTTTTCTCCAAATGGCTGTAGGCCCATTCATCGGCGGGTTCGGCCCCGGATAAGACCGACTTGGCTGTAAAGAATCCAGAGCGGCCCAAAGCATAGGCAGCATATTGGTTTTCGCCTGGTACGACCACGGCTTCATCCGTTGTGCCACGCGGTTTGGCTAGATTCAAAAAAACCAGATGCCCTGAGGCGATTGACTCATCCAAGGCGATCAGTCTTGCCATGCCTAACAGCAAGGGAAACCCCCTGTCGGGGTGATTGCCCCGCAACAGGCCAAGCAACTGGTTTTCCAACAAGCCTTTATAGTTATTCAAGCATTGCGTTTCAGCCTGATTCAGATGGAAATCCGCCCCTTCAGGCCGCAACAGTACGCCCTCTCGCAAGGGTAAGCCAAGCGCAAGCACCCGCAAAGCAGCCAAAACGGTCAAGTGATTGGTGTAACGCTCGGAAAATGAGTAGTCGGCAGTACGGAAGCGATCTTCCGAAAAGACATCTGCCGGTAAATCATAGACGGGTCTTAATGCCTTAAGACTATGCAGAGTTTCGTTGTTTTTGCGGGTGAGGAAAGTGTCACCGTATGCCGCTGCGACCCGCCCCGCCAGTCGGGCAATACTTGCCTGCGTTGGTTGCGAAGGACTCTCCTGAGTTGATTCAGTGTAATTCCAACCGTCTTGGAAGAACAGGCCAAGCCCCATCAATTGTGTCCGCTTTTCCCCGTCGGCTTGCCCTTCTCCCTGATTGGATTGCTGCAATAAGGTAGTCAGCAAGCGCCGGTCATTTTCCAGCGTTTCAAGGCGGCTAAATTGTTCCTCCTCGATTAACAGGATGCGGTTGAAACGCTCGCGCAACAGTTCAATGGTTTTTTCGGAGACCTCGACATGGTGCATTCGTATTGTGCGGTTTTCCCTATCGGCATATTGGTCGCGGAATTGCTCATAATTGTCACGCCTGACTCTGAGCAGACCGGGTGGCACATGCTGAAAATGAAAGACCTCGTCACCCATTTTGAGGGCGACATGACCCCCTGCGGCACTCTCCTCGCCGGCATTGATGTAAAGGAATTGAATAGGTGCGTCAGCGACAGCCTGCCCGGTGGAAAAAATCAAGCAGACGCTCAGGAAGACAAAGCAGCAGTGTCGGACTGTCATCGGCATGCTTGGCCTCGATGCATGCCCGAACTATTCTTACTTGTAACCTCCATCAATGGCTTCCATTTTCCAAGGCAGCGAATCGCCTAGACTGGTCTTGAAAGCCTCATATTGAGGCTTGCTCAAACGGGCCTTTCGCAAACCCTGGCCAATGGCAACATACGTGGATTTATCCTGGTCCCATTGAGTGAGTTCATATTTAGCGGCGATTTTGCCTAGCCGAGTGCGGAAGTTCTCTGTGTTTGCGTCGGAAGACTTGACATATTCTGCGGTATAATCGCGAACGTCTTTTTCGTAACCCTCCTTCTTCTTTTCCTTTGAAGAGGGAACCAACGAGGATGGACTGGATGCCAAATCGGAACTGCTCCCGGACGAAGTTGAAGAACTCTTTGAACTTTCCGAAAAGGAACAAGCTGAAATTAGTACCGCCGCTGTCAAAAGGGCAATGTGTAAAAGCAATCTGGTCATGTTGTATTTTCTGTGCTTGGGTTTATTCGAAAATAAAATCCCATTATACAGCGTTTTTAATATCGAATAGTTACTTGTTGGGTTACCATTTTGCAAAGCACAGACACACAGGATAGTTTGAATGAGTGTCCTTTATTATTTTCCTTTGTTAAGAAAAAACGCTGTACATGAATGCAAATCGGGACTCCTAGCGGTGAAAAAAATGGCACATAGGCCGTTTTGACGGTCAACAAAAGACGTTGCCAAAACGACGGAACA
>QJPH01000168.1 GCA_003242955.1 Candidatus Methylumidiphilus alinenensis | reverse complement strand
CTCTGGAAAGGAATCCATCCTATTGTCGAAGCCAGCACGGCAACTTACGAGAAGGGCATCTCAGTTACAAAAAAGGCTATGCGGGCAATTGAGAAGCGCTTGGAGCGTGATTCAGAATTGCCAAAATGGGACATACTCATCAAGCCAATAGTTGCTTTTTGATGGTATGTTCTTTGTTGTAAATCACCTAACCATCGTCACTACGCATTGACACCACCATGATGAAAGCGCCATACCCCAAACCACGGACGATATTTCGACTGGGGAGATTGTCCGCGTTTTCATGGCAGACCGCTATGCTTAATGGCATTATCGGTGTGGTGACAGTCAGTTATCCTTTCTTGGTTTGGTTTTCCCTAGATTACCTTCAACCCCGTTATTTGGCCTTAGCATTGGCGGGGCTTTTCCTGCTACGCCTACTGAATCGCAACACCGGCCAGCAGAAGGGCGGAGTGTGGGCACTTGTGTTTGCTGTCTGCGCGTTGTTCTTGATGCTTATCGCACTGACCAACGAGTCCATCTGGTTGCTGGCCTATCCGGTGTTTGTCAGCCTGTCGTTTTTCGCTGTTTTTGCCTACAGCCTATTCCATCCTCCGACGGTCGTGGAACGGCTGGCGAGGTTCGAAGACCCGGAGTTGCCGCCCAAGGGGGTAGCCTATACCCGTAAAGTCACACAGGTGTGGAGCGGTTTTTTCTTGGTCAATGCCGCAATCTCCATGTCCACAGTCTGGTATGGAGAGCGATGGCTGTGGAGCGTGTATAATGGCTGCGTGTTCTATGTATTGATGGGGCTGTTGATGGCTGGAGAAATGGCCGTCCGGCGCAAAGTCAGGGCAAGCTATTGACTCGTACCACGCAGGAAGACAACCTTCCGGTTTTGTTTCCGACAATACTCGGTGAGAGAACAGATGCCGATGGTATCGTGCTGGCCTTGCGCATACCTGAGGGGCTGGCTTACTTTGTCGGACATTTCGATGAAGTATCGGTTGTGCCTGGCGTGGCACAAATCCAATGGGCAGTGCATTACGCACGGCAATATTTAGCCATCAGCCGTTCATTCAGTCATATGGAAACAATCAAATTCAAAGATTTATTATTGCCGGGGCAGCACTTGGAACTGATTTTGCGATATCTGAACACAGCCAACAAGCTGGAATTCTGTTACCGTTCGGAAACTGTCGAATACAGTTCAGGAAGAATCTATTTTCATGGCGACACAGTTTAATCCATGCATACTCATTCCTGTCTACAATCATGAGGGGCCTTTGCCTGCGATTGTGGAACGTCTGGCCCCTTACGGGTTGCCTTGCATCTTGGTGGATGATGGCAGCCTTGAATCCTGTGCTGAGACAATCCGCAGTTTGTCTAGCCAATACCACTGGGTGCGGTCTATCCGGATGGAAGTCAACCGAGGCAAGGGCGGGGCGGTAAAGGAGGGTCTGCTGTTGGCCCAAGGGCTAGGTTATACCCATGCCGTGCAAATTGATGCCGACGGTCAGCATGACTTGGACGATCTGGACAAATTCCTTGCCGCCGCCAGTGAAACCCCGCAGGCGGTCGTCATCGGCCAACCAATATTCGACGAATCCATTCCCAAACTTCGCTATTACGCTCGCTACCTGACCCATGTTTGGGTACATATCAACACCGCCTCCTTCCGTATCCGCGATTCCATGTGCGGCTACCGGGTCTATCCGGTCGACATTTGCACAAGGCTGATCAAAACTACCGTATTGGAAAACCGCATGGCCTTCGATGTGGAAATCTTGGTCCGACTTTACTGGCAAGGCGTGCCTGTAATCTCAATTCCGACCAAGGTGGGCTATCCGCAAGATGGTGTGTCTCATTTCCGAGGATGGGAAGATAATCTGCGCATCAGCCTGACCCATGCCCGTTTGTTTTTCGGCATGTTGCCACGTATGCCCAAACTTCTGGCTAGGCACGCAATGAGGCCAGAAAACGCCACTCGCCATTGGGCATCCTTGGAGGAAACTAGCACCATCTGGGGTATACGTGCCTTGGTGTGGGTTTACCGGATTTTTGGCCGCTGGGCATTCCGCCTGTTCTTGTTCCCGGTCGTCAGTTATTACTTCTTCACCGGACAAATCGCCCGCGATGCCTCGCGGGAGTATTTGTGCCGCTTGGGCCAGCATTTTCCTGAATTGGGGCTAAGTGGCAGTGGTTGGGAGAGTTACCGCCATTTCCTAAGCTTCGGTGAGACGCTACTGGATAAAATCATCGCGTGGACGGGAAATATCGACCCTAGCCAAGTCGGTTTTCCAAATCGCCAACTACTGCTTGATTTATTGGAGCAAAAGCGCGGGGCCATGATCCTAAGCGGCCATGTCGGCAACCTAGAAATTTGCCAGGCGATAGCCAACCTGCGAGGCCACATCTACCTCAACATCTTAGTCCACACTAAACATGCCGAGAAGTTCAACCGCATGCTTGGTGGCAGCGGGGGAAGCGCGACCATCCGGCTTATCCAGGTTACCGAGTTGAATCCCGCCATCGCCATAGACTTGCAGGAAAAAATCGAGCGAGGAGAATTTCTCGTGCTGGTGGGTGACAGAATCCCGGTCAAAGGCAGCCGCACAGTGTCGGCGAGTTTCTTAGGCAAGGACGCGGAATTTCCTCAAGGCCCCTACCTGCTCGCATCACTCTTGCATTGCCCGGTGTATACCCTGTTTTGTTACCCGAAGGGCGGGCGTTTTCAGATAAACCTAGATATTTTCGCCGAATCTATCCGCATCCCGCGTTCCGAACCGCAACGTCAACAGATGCTTGGAACCCTAGCGAGACGCTATGCAGGACGGCTTGAAGCCCATTGCCACGCAGCGCCATTCCAGTGGTTCAATTTTTACCCGTATTGGAACCCATCGACTGAGGCAGGGAACGGCAAGACGGGTTCGGGGACAGATATCCAATGATCCGCGCCGAAGTGAAGTTGACGGTGCCTTTCCATGATATCGACATGCTAGGTATTGCTTGGCACGGGCATTTTTGCAAATATCTCGAAATTGCCCGTTGCGCAATGCTCGACAAGATCGACTATGGCTACATGGCGATGAAGGCCACCGGTTACGTTTGGCCCATCGTCGATTTGCAATTGCGCTTTGTTCGTCCCGTGAGGTTTGGCCAAGACATCTTGGTATCGGCAGAATTGCTGGAGTGGGAATACCGCATGAAGATAAAATACCTCATAGCCGATGCCGAAACGGGTGAAGTGTTGACCAAAGGGCATACTATACAAGCGGCTGTGGATACCGCCACTGGGGAAATGAGCTACGCTTCTCCCGGAGTGTTCTTGAAACGATTAGGACTTCAAACCGATGCTCAGTAATCGAACTTTGGTCTTTCTGATTCCTCCCTTGGTTTGGCTGGGCTGGTATTTCCTGCCTGACCACCCGCCGTTTTCGGCATTGGCCAAGCATTGGCAGATTACTCTTACTATGGCCTTTGGCTCCTTCATCGGCGGGGCGACCAGCGAGGCGGGAGGGGCTGTGGCCTTCCCTGTGTTCACCAAACTGCTTGCGATTCCGCCCGCACAGGCCAAGCTGTTTTCCCTCGCTACCCAAAGCATTGGCATGGGTTCGGGTTTTTTGACCATCCTCCTGTTGCGCATCCGCGTCGAGTGGCGTGCCGTGGCTTGGGTAGTCCTTGGCTCGGTGCCAATGCTGCCAGTGGGATTCTCGCTTTCCGCTTTGCTGCCATCCAGCGTGGTGCGGATATTGTTCACCGTAGTCCAGTGCAGCTTTGCCTTGGCGCTTTGGTGGCACAACCTAGACCCGGACAGGGATCGGCACGATGGCCTGCCCTGCTTCAATGCCTTGGAAAAAGGCATTTTGTTAGCTTTCGGTATGATTGGCGGGCTGGTCAGCGGATTGTTGGGCAGCGGTCTGGAAATCATCGTTTTTTCTGTCTTGGTGCTGTTATTTCGGATGTGCGAGAAAGCCGCGACACCGACAGTCATCGTGATGATGGTGTTGACCTCCTGGTCCGGCTTCGCCATGATCGTCGGTGCGGGGCAGTTTGTCCCGCCAGTAAACGAATACTGGCTTGCAGCCATCCCCATCGTGGTTGTGGGGGCACCTTTGGGCGTGTACGTTTGTTCGCACATGTCAAGGATGCTCGTGGTTAGAACCTTGATCCTGCTAATTTTGATGGAGTTGGCATCCTCCCTGGTGCTGATTCCGTTGAGCAGGGAAATTGCCGCCGGATCGACTGCATTGTTCTTGGGGTTTTCCTGCGTGTATTATTTGATGTACCGTTCGCGGCGGTATGTGTAAGTCAGTCGTAACTGTTCACCCTTGGAAACGCGGGCATCCCGTCCGTTAGAATTGCCGCCAAGATGGCCGCGTTCCCAGAAAAAAGGAGGCTGAACGGTTACAGTTAATCCCCCTGTTTTTTCAGCAATGACGAGTGATTAGGAATTAAAGCAATGCATAGAAAAAAATCCCTATTTTTCGCCCTTATACTCCTATCCCTGCTAGGGGCCTGCAACAAACAGATAAAACCCTCCGAGCTTGTCCCAGGCATAGAGCTTGGACAGTTTTACTATACTCAATTCAGCCTGTTCCAAGAGCAGAACAATTTCCGCACTACTAATTACCGCAGGGGCTTTCTGATTCCCGTCAACACGAGGGTCTCCCTAGTGTCCATCAGCAGCAAAAAGGCCGAACTTAAACTGGCCGACAGTGGTCAGCCCCTTACCATTGAAAACGTACCCAAACATACCAATGAAGACATGCAAACGGCTTTTAAGAAAATCGTTGGGCCGCGCAAGGTGGATATTGACACGTTCTCCAAGGCCGAACAGGAAAGCATTCTGACCGGTAAAGTGAAGAAAGGCATGGGCAGGAAGGCCGTGCTGGTCGCCATTGGTTATCCACCCCAGATCGAAACCCCAAGCCTGGATTCCAACGACTGGACTTACTGGTCCAGCCGATTCAACAAATTCATCGTCCATTTTAAAAATGGCAAGGTTGATAACATTGTCGACTGATGCGCTTCGCAAGCCTAGAACATCCTACGGCGCTGCAATCCCCGATCAATGCGAAGTCCTAGTCATTGGCGGCGGTCCCGCCGGTTCCAGTGTTGCGGCCTTGCTGGCAAAGCGTGGTGTGGATGTGGTGCTGCTGGAAAAAGCCCGCCATCCCCGCCCCCAAGTGGGCGAGAGCCTGATCCCGCATGTTTGGAAATACGCCGACCAGACCGGTGCGTCACCACTGATCGAAAAGGAAGGCTTCCTCGCCAAGGCTGGTGGCATCGCAGTTTGGAACGGGAAAATCCACCGCATTGTCTTCTCCGAATTCGGCTTCACCCGGCCCGCTTTGCATGTGGAAAGGGATATCTTCGACGAATTGCTGCTGAATCACGCCGAAAGCGTAGGTGCAAGGGTTTTTCAGCAGGTTACCGTCCGCGAGGCCAATCTGGGTTTGGACTCCCCGCAGGTGCATTATGTGGACCGGCGTGGGGATGATGCCTATGAGGGGCAGTTGAACTGCCGCTTTGTAGTCGATGCCAGCGGGCCTTCCGCTGTACTCGCCGGACAGTTTAAGTCTAGGCGTCTGGTGGATTCGCGCATGAGGTTCCTATCTTTGTGGGGATATTTTAAAAACTCCCGCTTCGTGGGTGCCGACGGGCGAGGCCATCCAGCGGCAGACATTAACAAGGTTCGGCCCGTTACCTTTGTCACCTCCTTTGCAGACGGTTGGATCTGGCATATCGTCTTGCGCAAGCTTACTAGTGTGGGTTTGGTCATCAACACCGAGACTGCCCGAGCCATGGACAAGGCAGGGCGCGAACAGTTTTTCCTAGACACCTTAAGGCGTGCCCCCTACCTGGACCGCCTACTGGATAAAGCCGAGTATATGGAGGGGTCCTTTTGCGAAAGGCCGGATTATTCTTATTACTCCACCAAGCTGTGCGGGGAGAATTTTTATTGCATCGGCGACGCGGCATCTTTTGTCGATCCTATTTATTCCCACGGGGTACTGAATGCTTTTTACAACGCATCCATGACGGCGCTGGCGGTGTGCGAATCGCTGAAAGACCCGGCCCGTCGCGCCCGCCATGCCCAACTCTGCGAGAATCGCTTGCGGCAGTTCTATGGGTTTTCGCGCTCGTTGGCTCTAGGGGAATTCGGAGGCGACGGTGTGGATGCGGAATTGGTACGGCACTTCATGCGCCAAGTGCCGCCAGTGGAACTGGAACTGATGCTGGCCGCCTCGTCCATATCCGACCGTTCAGAGAACTTTCATCAGTTGGTGCGGGAAGCCGGGCTAGGCCTCCATCCCGCCCGTGCCGGGGCGCATTTAATGGAGGAATTGGTGCTGTAATTTAATGATTTTATGGACGAAGTTCGCAATGCCGATAGCAATTCAAACTAGTGCCTCGCGCAGGGTGATAGGACGCAACTTTGCGGCAACGATGGCATCCAGCAAGGGCGGCAGCACTTCAAGGATGACAGGAACCCCTAAATCCGTCCGGGCGGCGTTGCCGTCGTGCAGCAGCAGGATATCTCCGCCCTTCAGGCCATCCAACAATTTTTCCAACACCGCCTGGGGATTCCGCTCCACTGTGTCGAAGCCCCGCCGGGTCCAACTGACCAGTCGCAGACCGAGCCGGTTCAGCACAGGGTCTAGCAGAGGATTGCGCAAGCCCGCCGGGGCGCGGAAGAAGGCAGGGCGGACACCGGTAATGGAGGCTAGAGTCTCTTGGGCGGCTTCCAATTCAGCATAATATCCGCCGAGTAGCAATAGGGCAAAGTGGTGTCTGTGGAACATGCTATGGTTTTCCACGGCATGGCCTTGGGTGACGATTTCCCGGCACAACTCCGGGTGACGACGCGCCTTCTCGCCGATGCAGAAGAAGGTGGCTTTTGCGCCGTGGCGGGCCAGCAGGTCAAGGACGGCGGGGGTGACGGCGGGGTCAGGGCCATCGTCAATGGTGATGGCAATCTCCCCTTGGGAGGCGGAGACTTCAGGCAGTGAGGTCCAGTTTGGACCCAACAGCTTACAACGCGGCCAGAGACCGGCGAAAGTCATGACCAGATGGTCGGCGTTGACGACTGCCAAGGCCCAAGGCCAGAAATCGGGCAGGACAGCCAGCACCGCCACCACCGCTAGGGTAAGCAGGAAGGAACCCTTGAGCAGCGGGGTGGGCCGCCAATGGCGGTAAGCGGAGAAAAGTTTCATACAGCGTTTTTAATATCGAAGAGTTACTTGGTAGCTGGCATGAAAGGGCAAGATATTCGGTTAACTTGAAACGTTAGCTGAATATCATTTATTAGGTATATTTTAAAGATGAAAATGCTGTACATAAATATATCCACATGCTTAACATACCCTTTTCAGAAATGTATGCCAACCAATCATTTAAACGCGTATAAAAATGCACTTATGGGCTGCCCTCAACGCGGTTCTGATATTGAAAACGCTGTATTCACATTTACTCCCATGTCACTCTAAAAATGGCTAATTGGTAGGATGGGTAGAGGCAGGGATGCCGAAACCCATCATTCGGGGTTCTCTGCCTTGCCGTGATGGGTTTCGCTTCGCTCTACCCATCCTTCACTTTTGTCCAATTTTGTAGTGATTAGGGAGTAGGTGGTCGTCAGCCCTGAAACCATCAAAACAGTAATTTTAAACCGGACAGTGTAACAGGCATGGTTTATGGCTAAATAGTGCCAGACAGAAAACCCCGTTTTTTTTAAAAACAGGCACTATACCTGACGGTTTTTTTCTGCGCTTTTCGTCTTTTTCCGGGTGACGTGTGGGCAGAACCCTCAGTTGCGGCGCGTTATTGATAGCGGTTCTCATTTGCGCTGATTTTAGGGCGCAACCCTCCCGCCCCGCTTGCCAGCGATGCCGTTTTTCAGGGGTTCAGGCCGCTTTTTTGTAGGGGCCTCGCCGTCGCTTCGCCTCCTGCTCCTTCAGCACGACACCCAGGCGCTGGATGTTGCGGGCCAGCACCGCTAGGGCGACGTAGCGCTTGAACCCGTCAATGCCGTGGTCGGGGCAGCGGTCCAGACCGTGGGACTCCAGGGTGTTGATCGCCGATTCGACGGCGGCGTGCTGGCGGCGCAGCCGGAAAAACTCCGGCTCGGATTCTATCGCCTTGGCGGCCTCCGAGAGCTTGCCCTTCCTCGGGAGCACGACTTGGCCGACGATTTCTTTGAGTCCTTCCTGGTTGGCCGGGCTGTGGAAGCCCTTGTCAAAACTGATCGCGGACATGGACGGGAAACGCTGCTTGGCCTGCTCCGTGACGAGCACGGCAACCTGGTCGTCGGTGGTTTTCTCCATCACATGGTGGTGCAGGATGAAGCGGTGCTGGTCCTCGACCACGCACACCTTCAGCCCCAACTCCACAGGCACCCCCGCCTTGCCCTTGTTGACCCACTCGGTGTGCGGCTCGAAAATGGAGAAGACCTTCTCGGCATGGGGGATCGTCTCGCCCTCCAGCACCCGGCGGCGAATCTGGTCGACCTGCCGGTCGGCATGTTTCAGGTAGCCGTCGAGCAAAGGCAGTTGCAACGGGATCGCGGGCAGGCCGGCCAGTTGTTGGCGGGTGTCGCGCACACGCACGATGAGGGTTTCGGCCTGCCCCAGGTAG
>QJPH01000343.1 GCA_003242955.1 Candidatus Methylumidiphilus alinenensis | reverse complement strand
AGCCAGCGAAGCGGGCTTGGTTTTTGCCGCCTCGGACTCGTGGTTGCAGAAAACCAGCAGAGCGGCGATGCCCAATGAAACCATCGTATTGTTTGCTTTCATACAATCCAGACCTTTGCGTGATGCTCTGATGGCAAATTATAAAATAACTACTTTACAAATGCAAATCATTATCAGTTGCAAGAACGGATGTTTGAGGGAACGGAAAACCAATCCCTTCGCCAACCCCCTTGCCAAGCTGGTGCTTGGCGTCCCCATTGGGAGCGCCAAGCACCAGCTTGGCCCTTAGATCGGCGGTTCTGTGTCAAAATAGGTGGTCTCGCACGATATTGGCAAAATGGATTAAAATAGTCCGCACTTAACCCTACATTGCCATTAAGTTAAGCCGTCATACCGGCAGGGATTGCCGGTATCCAGAACACAGGGAGGTGAATCTAGCCCGCCCTCCATGGCCTCTGGATTCCGGCATTCCCTGCCGGAACGACGGGTTTTTCCTTAACTTAATGGCAGTGACTTAACCCTAGGACATAAGCTCATGAACCTATTGGAAGAAGTCAAACAGGTCCAATCCGAAGCCGATCTTCTTTTTTCCGAACAGCAAGTGGAATCTGCCATTGACCGCCTCGCTGTGGAAATCGAAGCGCATTTGGCCGAAAGCAACCCTATCATCCTCACCGTACTAAACGGCGGCATCATATTTTCTGGAAAACTTCTCACACGCCTGAATTTTCCTCTGGAAATTGACTCCATCCAAGCCAGCCGCTACCGAGGCACAACCAGCGGGGGTGAGGTAGAATGGTTTGTAAAGCCCCGTCTGCCATTAGGCGGAAGGACAGTATTAGTGACGGATGACATCCTGGACGAAGGGATTACCTTGAAAGTCATCAAAGATTGGTGCAAGGAACAAGGAGCGACGGAAATTCTCATTGCCGTGCTGATCGACAAGCAGATCGGAAGGGAACGTCCTTGCCGAGCCGATTTTGTCGGGCTGGAAGCGGAAAATCGCTATTTGTTCGGCTATGGCTTGGACTACAAGAACTACCTTAGAAATGCACCCGGCATTTTTGCTTGCACGAATATTCCCGATTAATCCATAGGGGTTTATTTATCGGACATCGCCTAAGACATCGCTCAAAGGAGCCAACCTGATGTTAGAACTTGCCCTGCCTCTCATCGAAGAAAACAAGAAGACCCGTGACATCTTTTTAGACTTGCGCAACTGCGGTTTAACCGAAGTGCCTGGGGAGATTGGGGAACTGGTGTGGCTGGAGGAATTGTCGCTTTCCAATTCTGACATATTGCCACTTTCAAATGAGTGGCTGTATGGGAGCAGGAGAGAAACCCAAAACGTCGGCCCTGCCAATCACATCCGTCGCCTGACATCTTCGATGACCGGTCTCCCCGGCGTCATCAAATTTTTTCCGAGCGGTGTTGGAACCAACCCTTTTTCCCGTTTGAAAAACCTGAAGCGGCTTTGGTTAAAGAGCGATGATGAGAAAAGATCAGGGCTAACCGACCTGACTCCTCTGGCCGTGCTAAGCAGCCTGCAAAAGCTTGATATATCGGGAACTGGAATCGATGATTTGACTCCGCTGGCCGGGCTGACTAATTTGCAAGAACTTCATGTCTCGGGGACTCGGGTCGTCGATCTGCTCCCTCTGGCTAGACTGAAAAAACTGCGAATGCTTAGCCTTAGGCGAACGTTGGCCTTTGACCTAAGACCTTTGGCTGGGCTGGAGGATTTGCAATCGCTTGATATCGGGCAAACGAAAGTCGCCAATCTGCTCCCACTAGCGGTGCTGACGGGCTTGCAATCGCTTGATGTCAGGCAAACGCCGGTGACCGACTTGGGTCCACTGGCCGGATTGGAAAGTCTGCAAAGGCTTTATCTTGTTGGAACCAAAATTACCGATTTGAACCCCTTGACTGGGTTGGCAAGACTGCAATCGCTTGATGTATCGGAAACGCCAGTCGCCAACCTAAACCCGCTGGCCGGATTGGCGGGCTTGAAATCGCTTGATGTGTCGGAAACACCAGTCGCTGACCTGATGCCATTAGTCAAGCTGGCTGATCTACAAATACTGGATATCCGGCACACGCAAATCACTGACCTGTCCCCTATGCTGCCGCTGATAAGACAGGGCATTCCGGTAAAATGGGTGGCAAGGTTCTGGGAAGAACAAGGCATTTTTGTACAAGGCTGCTCCTTCATCAATCCGCCTACCGAAGTAGTCAGAAGAGGCAACGCATCCATCCTCAATTACTTCATTGAAAAAGAAGCCCAGGGTTTCGACCATCTGTATGAAGCCAAGTTGTTGATCGTGGGTCAACCTAGGGCTGGGAAGACCAGCTTCCTGCGGCGATTGTGCCAACCCGGCAAGCCGCTACCGAAGGAGAGAGAGACCACCAAGGGCATAGACATCCATCGCCACGAATTCAAGCTCGCCAATGGCCGGCATTTTCGGCTGAATGTTTGGGACTTCGGTGGGCAAGAGATTTACCATGCCACCCACCAGTTTTTCCTAACCAAGCGCTCGCTGTATGTGTTACTGGATGATACGCTCAATAATTCAAAAACCGTGCAGGATGAGGGCTTCAAATACTGGCTGGAAGTGGTCGATCAACTCTCAGAACATAGCCCGGTAGTGATTTTTCAAAATGAAAGAGGCGGCAGAAGCAAAACCATCGGCTTGGCTGAAATCAAAAGCCGTTTCGACAATGTGAAAGAATGTTATCAGGGCAATTTGGAACATGCCGATGCGGTGGATAAATTGCGAGAGGATTTGGAATTCTTCGCCCAGAAGCTTCCCCATATCGGTGAAGAACTACCTGCTTGCTGGGTATCCATCCGTGCTGAAATAGAAGCCGAAGCCCTATATAAACCCTATATCTCGCAACAGGACTACTTCAACATTTACGCCAAATATCTGGAATTTAACCGCGAGAAAGCCTTGCATCTGAGCCGCTATTTTCATGACTTGGGCGTGTTTTTGCATTTCCAAGATGATATGCTACTGGCGAAATCCGTGATCCTTCAAAACACCTGGGCTACCGAGGCAGTGTTCAAGATTCTGGACGATGAAATCATCAAAAAAGACCGGGGGCATTTCAGCCTGCGGGATTGCCAACGGGTATGGAAGGATTCCATATATGCCGACATGCATGCGGAATTGCTGGCCTTGATGCAGAATTTTGAACTCTGTTATCGCTTGCCTGATGCAAAGCCGGACACTTGGCTGGCCCCGCAGCTATTGCCGCCGTCCAAACCTTCAGACTTGGTGAACTGGGAACAGCCGGGTGATTTGGCGTTACGCTACCGCTATAAATTTATGCCTAAAGGACTTATTAGTCGTTTAATAGTGCGCCAGCACTGCTTTGTGCCGAAATCAGATTTGGGCTGGGTTACAGGGGTATTGTTCGAGCGCGATGGCACGGAAGTATTAGCTGAGATTCCGCCAGAAGGCGGGGAAATTGCGCTACGGGCGCGTGGGCCGGAGCGCAAGGAATTGCTGTCCGTCATTGCCGCCGATTTAGACGCCTTGAACGACAGCTTCCATGGCTTGCGGGACAGGGTCGAGAAGCTGGTTCCGTGCATCTGCTCCAAATGTCGCTGTCTTGCCATACCAGAATATTTTGAGAAAAAGCGGCTGTTACAACGGAGGGAAGACAAAAAACTGAAAGTGGAATGTCCAAGTAGTTACGAAGATGTCGATGTATTGGAATTGTTGGATGGTATCCGCGTGAATCATTTGCCAATATGGGCCAAAGGGGAATCCGCCGTGGAAAAACAGAAAAGAATTTTCATCTGTTACTCGAAAGCCGATGATACCCACAAAAACAATCTCTTGAAACACCTGTCCGGCTTACGCGACAAAATAGCAACTTGGAACGACACGGATTTGCTACCAGGTGAAGATTGGAATGAGAAAATTAAAGAGGAATTGGAAAAGGCTGACATCGTTTTATATTTAGTTTCTAGGGACAGCATGGCAACCGAGTATATCCAAACAATCGAACTACCTTTGATTGAAGCTCGTTGCCAAAAAGGGGACTGTAAACTCGTCCCGGTGATTGTGCGTTCCTGCGATTGGACTACTTTGGACTTTGCCAAATACAATGCCCTGCCAGATAAAGACAAGCCGGTAACAAGCAAAAAGCATTGGGATGATGAAGACGAGGCTTGGCTGAAGGTTGTGGAAGGCGTAAAGCGGTTGGTTGATGCATTCAAAAAGGATCAGCCTTTATGAAATACACTCAAAATTTCAAAGGGCGAAGCTACGCCTTCAAGGGTCTGAAAACCTTGCTGGCTAATGCATCGCCATTGCGCTCGGCGGACGAGTTGGCCGGGCTTGCCGCTGTCTCGGAAGAAGAGCGTGCCATTGCCCAATGGATTTTGGCTGATCTACCGTTGACAGAGTTTCTCGCCGAACCGTTGATTCCGCCGGAAGAAGACGAGGTTAGCCGGCTCATCGCAGAATCCCATGACTACGATGCTTTCGCCCCGATCTCATCGCTCACCGTCGGAGGGTTCCGTGAATGGCTGCTGGCCGTCACCACTTCCGACCAAGCCATTGCCTCGGTTCGCTGGGGGCTTACGCCGGAAATGGTGGCGGCGGTATCCAAGATTATGCGCAACCAGGATCTGATTGCCGTGGCGAAACGCTGTTCCGTCACTACCCGCTTCCGTAACACCATTGGCCTGCCGGGCCGTCTGTCCACACGCTTGCAACCCAACCATCCCACAGATGACCCTAAAGGCATTGCAGCCAGCGTGTTGGATGGGCTGTTGTATGGAAACGGTGACGCGGTGATCGGCATCAACCCGGCTATGGACAGCCCGAAACATGTGGAGAACCTGCTCCATTTGTTGGATGAAGTCATCTGCCGCCATGAAATCCCCACCCAGTCCTGCGTGTTGGCCCATGTCACTACGACGTTGGAATTGATGCGCCGTGGCGTTCCGGTGGATTTGGTATTCCAATCCATCGCAGGCACCGAAGCGGCCAACAAAAGCTTCGGCGTCAACTTGGCACTGCTGGCCGAAGCCCACGACACGGCGCTGGCCTTGGGACGCGGGACTTTGGGCGACAATGTGATGTATTTTGAAACCGGGCAGGGCACCGCACTCTCGGCGAATGCCCAGCACGGTGGCATCGACGCGCAGACCTGCGAAGCGCGGGCCTACGCCGTCGCCCGTGCGTTCTCGCCGCTGCTGGTCAACACCGTGGTCGGCTTCATCGGGCCGGAATATCTTTACGACGGCAAGCAGATCATCCGCGCCGGGCTGGAGGATCATTTCTGCGGCAAGCTGCTGGGCCTGCCCATGGGCTGTGATGTCTGTTACACCAACCACGCCGAGGCCGACCAGAACGATATGGACAACCTGATGACCCTGTTGGCTGTGGCCGGTTGCACGTTCATCATGGGCGTTCCGGGAGGCGATGACATCATGCTGGCCTACCAAAGCACCTCGTTCCATGACGCACTTTATCTGCGCCGTGTGCTGAACTTGTGGCCCGCGCCGGAATTCGAGGATTGGTTGAACCGTATGGGGATATTTGACGGGTACAACGCCTTGAGCCTGGGTTTTACACCGCCCCGGCTGCTTGGCGTCATCAATGAATTAACCGGTGAAACACTATGACCGATCCGTGGATTGCCTTGCGTCGCTTCACACAGGCACGCATCGCCTTGGGCCGGGCCGGTCATGCCGTTCCCACACAGGCGCTGCTGGATTTTCAACTGGCTCATGCGCAGGCACGGGACGCTGTGCAGTTGCCTTGGAACATCGATGCCTTTGCCGGACAATTGCGGGATATCGGCGAAGAAACGCTGATCCTACAAACACCCGTGTCCAACCGCAGCGAATACCTGCGCCGACCTGATTTCGGACGTGTGCTGACCGAAGAGTCGCGCATCCGCCTGCGCAATCTCAAGGCCAGCGGGGTTGATGTGGCATTGATCGTCAGTAATGGCTTGTCCTCGACCGCCGTCGAGCGGCGTGGGATTGCGCTATTGCAAACAATACTGGAAGGCTTGAGGGTGCGGCAGTTTCGTATCGCCCCGATTTCCCTGGTTGCCAACGGTCGCGTCGCCTTACTGGACGACATCGGCAGCGTTCTTGGTGCACGGGTGTCTGTGATCGTTATCGGTGAGCGCCCCGGCCTTAGCGCCGCCGACAGCTTAGGCATTTACCTAAGCTATGCGCCTAAGAAGGGGAATACCGACGCGGAGCGGAACTGCATTTCCAACATCCACCCGCCAGAAGGTTTGAGCTATGAGTCTGCCACCAAAAAACTGCTCTACCTGATCGAAGAATCCATCCGGCGGGGCTTTTCCGGGGTGGCGCTCAAGGATGAAATGGATGGCTTGTTGGCTGAGGGGAAGCCGCTAATCGAATAAACACTGCGCGGCACAAAACAATTAATTCACAATGTCTCGATAAGCTACGCTCCTAAAGTTGTTCGGCATCCAACCCCATTTCTCGCCAAATGGAGATTACAACTTCTCTAACTTCCTCAATATCCTCGCTATTTTTTAGAGCATCTTTCAATATATTTTGATCTAGCTCATGTCCTGCAAGTTTTAATGCCGCCAAAGCACGAGCTACATCTTCCGCATTATCCATAGTGATTTTATGACGATGCAAATATCTCTCTAATATATTACACCATTCCGTATCTGGCATTTGCCTAGGGACAAAAAGAATCCATTCCCGTGTATCTCTATTGTCTGTGCTGATCAGCAAATCGCCCATGGTTTTATACATTGGCTGTTCACATCGAGACCATGCCCAAAGATAGTTCAACACCCAGCTTGTATCAAAGTCATCGTTATTGCTTTGCAATATTCCTTTTGAAAATTGCAAGTAGGCTATTCTCTTTAACTCTTCGGCCAAAGGCTTCAATCTATATTTCCCAATCAAATCGCTAGCCAAGAATTTCAAGTTGCTAGGGCTGGTTGGCAGTATCCATGACTGTAGTATGCTTTCCACTTCCTTAGGCCTCTGTGCTACAATACTATCAAAATATTGGATACTACCAGCGAAGGAGCATTCATTTCCTTCTGCGCGAGCCGGACTATATAAAGTTGGAAGTTTAGGCGTTTGTGAGACTATGTCCTGAATCAGATCAAAAACTTGTTTAGGCGTTATCAACATATCATAAGCGTTCACAACATTGGACATCGCAAGTTGATGCTCAGCCAGTAGCGAACGGAGTCGTTCGTCACGCAACCTAGAAAATAAAAACTCGTAAAATATACCCAAAATCGAGGTAACAATCAAGGCTGTGGAGACATGTTCCACTAGACTTTTTCCTATCTGATTTGATAGCCAACCTACATCTATGATAAAAAATCCACTCATACCAAGAGCAAAAACAGAAAAGAACACCAGCATGAGAAGTTTATCAATGAAACGATGTTTGGCTTCATCAGGCTTATTTTCAGAATTTTTAGATCGCCGAACTAGCGTCATGATTAGTTCCCCAAGTTTAATATCTAAAATCAATTCTATCCTATTTACTCCCATTTCACTGTAAAAATATCTATTTGCTGGTTGGGTTAGGCACACATCTGTACATTCTGCCCGGCCATGACTCCGTCTGAGTGCGCCATAACCCGACATGCCCGGCCCCCAACTATTGGGTTACGGCGCAAAAAGACGCGCCTAACCCAACCTACATCATATAACTTTTTTGTAGCTATTTTTAGAGTGAAACGTGAGTAGAGGCTATCATTATAAATAATAGCGAACAAAAATTGCTATTACCAGTATAATTTAACTGATGTTACGCACTGTGCCTTTGAATCTCATTGTCGTAGCCCGGATGAAGCCGCTTGGCAAGCGTAATCCAGGTTTTGTGACCGCGTTCTCCCGGATTTTCGCTCGCCAAGCGGATCCACCGGTCTACGATCTAGACAGATGCGTAACAGCAGTAATTTAAAAGAGAAAATCCCGATTTCGTCTCTACATAGGATGACATAAGAAATGAATCAGCAAGGCAGGCCGACCCGTTCGGAGGCAGAAAACCCGTTGTCAACATCTTGCAGCCGCGATATTGAAGAGGCATTGATCTTCGAGCAAGGCCAGGATGACCGTTGCGGCGTTGATTTGCCCACCATTCCCGCTTACCAGGAATGTTTGGGTGGACTGCGCCGACAAGGCAAAATCGGCTTGCCTGGACTTTCCGAACCGCAAGTGGTGCGGCACTATACCCGTCTGAGCCAGAAGAATTTTAGCATTGACGGTAATTTTTACCCGCTAGGTTCGTGCACCATGAAGCACAATCCGCGGCTGAACGAAAAGCTGGCGCGTCTGCCGGGTTTTGCCGATCTCCATCCAATGCAGCCCCTCTCGACGGTGCAAGGTGCGCTGGAACTGATCGACCAATTGGCTTTTTGGCTGAAAACTTTGACCGGGATGCCCGCCGTCGCCATGTCGCAGGCAGCCGGTGCCCAAGGCGAATTTTGTGGCATGGCAACGATCAAAGCAGCCTTGGCGGCACGCGGTGAGACGCGGACAAAAGTGCTGGCACCGGAATCGGCCCACGGGACCAATCCGGCCACCGCCGCTGCACTGGGATTTGAAGTCGAAACCCTCCCGGCGAATTCACAAGGCCGGGTCGATCTTGAAGTTTTCAAGTCGAAGCTAGGTAATGATGTGG
>QJPH01000549.1 GCA_003242955.1 Candidatus Methylumidiphilus alinenensis | reverse complement strand
ATTCATTTTTTACGAAAGTAGCATATTTTATGTTATTGCTTACAAAACCATTTCAGTTTGAGCAACACTTCTTGTATTTCTTGCCACTGCCGCAAGGGCATGGGGCATTCCTGCCGACTTTGATTTTTGCGAGTATCATGATTTGTTTGGGTTGTGTTCTGGCTGGCAAAGCCCTTGGCAAACTCTCCAGTTCCCTTTGGAAACAAGCCCACCATTCCATTTCCGCGATGGTATCTCTGATGAAGTGATATTTTTCCTTCATGGCCCGCAAGGTTGCATCTTTTCCTTTCGATAACTGCCTTTGCACACTATTTGGCCGCACCATATCCGGGTCTACCAAGTCATCGACAAATGCTGATTCTATCTCGGGCAATAATTCCTCCGGGTATATACCCAATGCAGCGCAGATAAGTGTACCCCAAAATTCATTGGCTTCCCTTGGGATGTTAGTGAACAGATATCGCAGATAGGCTATCAGATCCTCTCTTTTCATTTCGCCTTCCGCAACTAAGACAAGCATGGATCTTAACGCTGCGTTTCGGATGAATTCGTTTATCGACAGGTCTTGAATGATTTGTTTTATGGGAGCCAAGTCGTTCCAGCAGACCGAGGCAAGAATCTTATCCAAGTCTTCCGTCACCACGTCGCCCGTAAGATCAAGAGCAAGTTCGCCAGGTGTTGAGAAAAACTTCACCAACAGGGGATAAGCAGTCGGTTCACGGAATTGGGCCAGTAAGTACATGGCATAGATATGCAGTATGTAATCGTCGCCTTTAGTCAACAACAATTCGGGCGCGTCAGCGGCCTGACGCCAAGTGTCGAGCAGCCAAGGAATGGTTTCCTCCCGCCGTTCAATGGCTTGTTCCAAGGCTAACCGAGGTAATGTCCCTGTATTTACTTCAAGGGCTTGTTTGATTTCGTCAAGCGTCATCTGTTACCTCGCCGTCAATTATAATTGGATTATTAAGGTAGCTTATTGCACAGCATGAAGGAACCCCTGAACATAATTCGCAGGCAGGACGATAGCCTCATAATCCTGTGTACCCGAACTCAAGGTAAGCTGAAGCCCTTTCATTCGTGCGGCTACCAATTCCGTATGCGAAAGCTCCAAGCTGACCCGGTCATGATATAGGCAGGAGTAAACCATGCTATTGAAAAACTGGCAGCGCTTTGTGTCATGTCGGTGATTGACAGTCTGACGGCTGGAGCCATCAGCAAACTTCACAACATCATAATGTCTGAGGTCTCCGCCATAATCGGCATCAAATGACATTGCATACTTGACGCTAAGAGCAGGTGATTTACGGGCATGTAGCCAGTAATCAACACAATCGTATCCATAGAACAAAGTTCGATAGTGGCTTACACGCAAAGCAGGGCCACGCCATACAAAAATATTTCCATTATAAGTCATCGACTCTTTGACGGTTTGGGCAATCGAACCGGATGATGAACTTCTGGGATTTGCCGTACAGCCAAAAGATCAATAAGAACGATTAAACATATTCCGCAATATGAATTTGGCAAAGCAGTAATTACTAATTCACTAATGACAATACAATAAGGTATAAACCTATCGCTTAATTTTCTTTGTCCAATGTATCATTTAGCCCTAACTCTCTAAGTGCCACTCGTGTTTCTTCAATTTTCTGCTGCGAAACTCCTCCATCCGGGGCAACCTCGATTTTGACGGATAGCTTAAGGCCGCTGCCTGTGGCGAACTTGGCAAGTACACGGCTGTAGAAGTTCATCCATTTTTGTGGTGGGATTTCTCCCGACCACGCAATCTTCTGTATACCTTGTGGTTTATGTTCCTCACGATCTGACTCTTTTTCTCCTTTCGATGTTGGGCCGACTACCGTTGGTGAAGTGGTTTCGTTTCCAGTGGCCCCCCCCGTTGTGGTCGTCACGGTAGTATCAGGGGGTTTATCTGTGTCAGTTTTAACTAAAGGCTCCCTAACTTCAGAAAGATAGGCTTCGGCAGTTTCCTTGGTGACAACATACATGTCATCGGAAATCTCGACATCAACCGCTAACAGGCTTTTTCCAAAAACAAAAGGTTCATACCTGCCATTTGCGGTTTTTCCGACATAGCCCAACAGTCCATTCTCCACTCCTCTTGATATAGTATCTTTGATTATGTCTGAATTAAGGATTCGCGGGAATAGAGGAGAAGCGTAGAAAGCATCCTTAACTGCCTTTGTACTCCACTCTTTGAATGCGGGAGACCAATTGCGTATTAAGAAACTCGGGCTGATACCTGTCTGAATTTCGTCGTTTTGTTTTAGATAAGTAATAATGAACTGTAGCAATGAATCTGAAGAACTGGAGTGTACTAGCCCCAAATCTATGCTTCTAAGCCCATTATCCTTGCCCAATAAAATGATGTTCTTGTAAGCTCGCCAAACGGCTTCTTTCAAATCACGTTTGGCTTTTTTGATGTTGTCGGTGAGTTGAAATCGCTGCGACTCATCAATGCTGATGGATGGCAATTCCTCGCCTATTTCTTCCCATGCCAAAAGGCGACGGGCCAATTCCTGTAAATCTCCTGCGGATTGCGCGATACAGAACACCAAAGCACTTTTGAATGTTCGCGAGGATGTACCATATTCCCGCGTCACCGATTCCACCAAGGCTTTTGTGCGGGTTTCATCCTCCATGTTGATTTCCGGGGAAAGGATGATGAATGTCAGAACGGCACGGTCAGGAATCTGATTGCTTTTTTCGGGAAAATACAAACGTTCAATGCCCCCGCCCGTCGCAAACACAGCCCGAATCTCAGCCTGGACACGCTCATTGATGGCAGGGCTTTTGATGTTTGCTCGTCGGTCTGCATAGCGTTTATTTAGGTTTTCTTTGAAACTGAAGTGATACCGGTTGCGGTCAACGGTCAGGTAGTAACAGGCTTCGGTAAGCGCCTCCAAGACAGTTTCGATATTGCCAATGTCTGAATCAGGTTCGGCGACAGCCAGTCGCAATTCTGGAATCGTTGATTCATTTCGAGCCATGCCTCCGTTTGATTCAAAGAAAATCGTGGTGGCTATTTTGCGGTGCAATCGACTTTTTTTAATGATGTCAATAGCTTCGCTATCGAGCCGGATCGCGTGTGAATCTTTTTTGCCGCAAATGTCGGTGGTGACTGCGGATTCCAGTCGATGTTCGCCAAGTTGTTCAAACATGGCTGCCCGAAACTGGGGATCATCCAAGGGGGCTGTTCCTAGGCCGATAAGTCCCTCCCGTTGCCCACCTTTGAAGCCTTCCTGATAAGCCTTGGATACCCACAGCGCGAGTAACCGCAACACGCCACGGGTTTGTTGGAATCGCGGCAAGACTTGCCATTTGCGCTCGAACACTGACAATACCGTTGGATGGAACGGATAAGTCGCCGCAAACGCATCCCTCGCGGAATCGACTGGAAACCACTCGGGAACGGAGTTTTTGTGGTCTTTCACCCAATCCGCGTAATCATTACAGGTTGCTAAAGCATCGCGGGTCAGCATAATTCGTCCGTCAGGGGTTAATACGTTGCTGTCCCATTCAAATAACCGACGACGGATAATTTCGGAGGTTTCCGCTTCGGCTGACATCATCACCGGTCGGCCCACGCGATCCAGCAGTTTTTTAAACCGTTCATAGTCGGATTGGTCTTCCGCCGTCATTTCCAGTTCGGAAGCTGGAATCGAAACAGCCAAGACCATATTGTCACGGCCCCGCGCTTCCTCCGAAAGATTGTGCAGGAAACTATAGAACTGGGTTGCCATCCCACTTTTGCGGGAGCGGTTGACAAAGTTCATCAATTCATCCATGAGTATGAGCACGGGTTTGTCTTTTGGGAGAAATGCCCGGATCACATCGCCACCCGGCGCAGTGGCTTGCCTCTCATGTTCGGCGAGAATGGCGAGTGCCGGTTCGCCGCCAAGCTGATAGGCGATTTCACCCCACGGCGTTTTTCGGGAGGGTGTTCCATCATTACCGCCTCGGCCTGAAATCGGGTCAAATTCAGTGCCAACGAAAACGGCGACCTTGGCCTCTGGGAAGTGGTCAACCTTCGCGACTTCAAAGAGCTTGGCTACACCTTGCCAATCCTTAGCCTTACCGCCCTGTCGGGCAAGGTGGTAAAGCACGGTTAGGGCATGGGTCTTGCCGCCGCCAAATTGGGTTGTTAAATTAAAGACAGCGGAGGTTTCGGTTTTTTCACCCGATAGCCGGCGAATGACTTCCACAGCAAGGCCGCTCAGTCCCTTCGTCAGGAAGGTACGCTCAAAGAAACGTTCTGGGTCTTGGTAAACCGCCGGAGCGCGGCCATCTCGGATTTGATCCAGATGTACCGCAAACTCGGAAGCGTCCAAAGGCCGGCCATCGCGCAAATCTTCACGCGGGGTGGCGAGTTTGTACCAAGGTTTTACTGTCATTACCTATTCTCCTATGTCGGCCAAAGCTTTTTCCACCAGTTCCAAGTCCATGAAACTGCCTGCCGCAACCAGCCGCTCCACAATTGGACGGGCAGAGGAAATTAGACCTTTCCGTTTGGCCCTCAAGATCATCCCCAATGTGCCTATTAAAGGAACTGAATGGGATGATGCACAAGCTCTTGCCTTGCCGTCGTCGAGTACGGCCCGATAACCTCCGAGTAAACAATGGGCAATGACCTGGGATTCTCCTGGGCCTACATCCCAAGCCACAACAGATACAGGTATCGCAATATTGGCGACTAAATATGATTTAACCCATGTTATTGTGTTATGCGAGAAAGGGTCTTTATCCGCACCATTACGAATTTCCTCTAAAACGGTTTCTGGAACGATGATCTTCGCCGCTAATTTTTCCAATAATTCCAACTGGCGTATCTTACCGAGCAATATCAACGGTGATGAGTCAATGACACAGATATCACCACTCACCGTCGACTTCCTCTCTCAATTCCTCGATGGTCACTTGGCAAGCTGGAACCTTGCGCCTGAACAATTCATCGATAAATGCGGCTCGGCTCAAACCTGCTATTTCTGCTGCCTTTCCCTGGGAAATTTGTTGTTGGGCATACCACTGCACCGCTGCGGCAATACGCATTTCATTTACAAAATCTTTTGGGCTAAGTCTTAAGGCCGAAAACACGGTTTCCGGCAATTCGATTGAAACAGTCGTCATATCTATCTCCTGATCACTACGTTACACATAGGATAAATTCGGTATTATGTAGCAAGCGCACAAAGCCCCTTTTCTTAGATTTAAAATCAGCCACTTAAAGTCATTTTGTGCAACTGCTACATAATACCGGATAAATTGATATAGGCATAATCAGCCACGTAGCAACTCCCGCTGCAAATCCTCGAAGTCTACTTGAAACACCTCCACCTGTTCTCGCGCCAAGTGCTGCAAAAATTCTGTTCGGCTCATACCGGCAATTTGTGCCGCCTTTTCTTGGGAAATATCGCCTTTCTGATACCAATAAGTCGCTGCTGCGATACGCATGTCTCTGCCAAATTCAGGCGGTGAGCGACGCAAAGCGGAAAACGCTTCTTCGGGCATTTCAATGGTCAGTGTTGTCATAGTTATTAACTCTTAACTGATGCTCTCGTTCCCATGCTCCAGCGTGGGAATGCATACAGCGGCACTCCAGTGCCGCATAACTCCGCTGGAGCGGAGCAAAACGGGTTCCCACGCTGGAGCGTGGGAACCAGAAAAACATTAAAGCCCCAGCCCTTTTTTACGGGCCAACACCCCGTCTACCCAGCGCTTTTCACTGGATGAAGAAGGGAATAATGCGGAAAAGGCTTGGGCCAACCGCCAGAATCTAGGGTCACGGCCTATGCCTTCTTCGACTAGGAAACGCTTTAGTGCTTCGCTGCGACCCGCGCCGAACAACAACATGCTTTGGTGCAAACGGTCTAGCACCGTCATACCGGGTTTGGGTGGCGGGCCTTGGATTGAATCCACCTCGTCCAACCCCAGACCGGTGAATAGATCGACTTGGGCTTTCTTCTTCCGGGTGGTTGCTGTGTCTTCGTCCTTGCCGAATAGATAGAGGGCGCGTTCAGCGACGGGCAACAGTCTGGCTTTGTCGCCTTTGACTTCGACGAGGTTGGTCAGCGTTTCCAAGTGAGCGCCCAAACCTTGGGCTATTTTCCGGGCAGCATCGTATTCCAATACATACCCGGCTGGTGCTTTCGTAGGTTTGGCATCGTCTTCGTCGTCCATGTCTCCCTGAGTATCTTCGGTCTCGGTGTTATCCGTTTTACCGGCGACTAGAGTCCACAGCCACATGGCGGTCAGGCGGGCATCTTCCTCGAAACCGCTAGTGTCGGCTCCCTCGAAGATCATATTCAGAGCTTCTTTTCCGACGGCACCCCAGACATGTTCCAAATATTCCTTCAACGTGACCACTTCGCCGCTGGCTTTTTCTACGCGAGAGTAGCGCGAGAAGATTTCGAGAGCAGGGCCAAGACAGGCGAAAATGGCATCCGCGCCGACCACCCCTTCTAGGGCTAGGCGAGGCATCCAATCGTGGATGCGGATGGGCAATTCATGGAGGATGTCGCGCCAGTCCCCTATTAATTTTCCATCCGTGCCGGATGGAAAATTAATAGATGAAGGACGGGGGCGGCAGACGAGGTGGACGGAGGAGGCCAGCGATGCCGTCTCGTATGCATTCATTCGACCTCCTCGTTCAGTATCAATCGGCCACGAAGCAGTCACAATCCAACCGGCTCCTATCAAAGCTTGAAGCATCGTTTCCCAACCAGCAGTGGACTTGTGTGCAAAGACGACCACTCCCAATCCTGTGGATTTTAAAACACGGCAGCCTTCTGTAAGAGCTTCACCCATCAAGCGTTCGTATTGGTATTTTTCTGACAATGAACTTGGATGATAAACGATAGCCTGTCTTTCCTTTGGCGTGAGTTGAGCAAAAAAGGGCTGGGCCACTTCTGGTGGAACTGTTCGCTTTAGCCAAACGTAGAAATAGTCAGAAAGCTCCGCATAGGCAACAGCATCATAATAAGGCGGGTCTGTCACAAAGAGTTCTGCCGAATCATTGGGCAATGGATGTTGGGTAGCGTCGGCTTGTTCGCTTGCTGTATTCTGCGGTGGTTGAGAACCTTTTCCAACAGCATCAACTAATAGCATCATGTAGTTTACAGCTTCTGACCAATCTCCAGCACTTCCAGCGAAAGGATTCATCTCACCGAAATCCCAAACAATAGGCAAAGCCTGCCGTCCAAATGTGTGTGCAACACAGGTTCTTGCGGTTCGCCAAAGGCAAAGTGTGCTGAAATAATCAGCAATTTTTCCAACGCAGAGAGCTAATAGCGAATGCGTATGTGGAGGCATACCATTAGATGCAGCTTCTGTGAGTTTTTGGCAAAGCGTTCCCAAGACAACAAGTTGCCTGTCTGTGTAGATATCGCGCCATTTTCTCATTCCATATATCCAAAGGGAGCCGACCGAACGATGTGATTTATTTGTTGGTGTCGGTTCGTCTGGCGTGAAATTGTGACCGCATAAGCGTGTAGTAGCTTCAAGTTTAGTAAGCCTGACCGAAGCATTTTTTGCTGCGTCCGAATCCACTTTACCGGGCAAATCATAAACTGTTCCATTCTTCGGATGTACTTTAATGACAGCCATCAACCGCGCATCCTTGCTCCCTCCGAAACGGCTTCGGAGTTGTTCCCGAACATGCTCTGCTGGAGTCGTGTAACCACAGCAAGGACACGTCGCCGAACCGCGTTTCACCGTACCGTCAAATGTCGGGTTTGCGATTTTAGTTTCTGGGTTGGCTTGGTCCACCCAGCCGTCAGGCTTTTTAACGATGATTTGAAAATCCACCCGCTTTATCGTTTCCACGCTGCGACACTCATCGTTGTAGATGAGTCCAGCAGAATTTAAATATCCGTCATTCCGCACAGGGATGGCGGAATCCAGTGCCATGGACGGTAACTTGCCGGTTTCAACGGTGTTTGATTCAGGCGGATTGCCAACGGGTAGATTGCCATCCTTGGACGCTGGATTCCGGCATCCTTGCCGGAATGACGATTGATTGACCACCAGTTGCAGAGCCACAGAGCGGTTAGGTTTCTTAGCCAGCCATAGCGAACGGATCAACGGCACTTCCGCCCCACACCCCGGCCCTTCGCATTGAATGGTTCGCGCCCACAAATAGGCTATCGGTGTCGCGCCGTCGGGGTCTTTCGGATAGAATTCAGCCAGTTCCTTTTCGGCCTCTTGCTTGATCCAATCGCCCCACTTGCGAACTTCGTCTGCCAATCTTTGCCCGTATTTGGGGATGTATTCCAACACAACTTTATTCAGCAATACAGGAATCGGGTTAAGGTCGCTGGCGAAGGCATCAGCGCCGACGCGCAAGGCTTCCAACGGAATTGAACCACCGCCAGCAAATGGGTCCACGACCAGCGGGCGGGTTCCCGGCGCACCGCCCAAAGCCTCATGTGCCGCTTGGGTCAACGCACGGCTAGGAGCCTGTCCGACTTAGAGTTGTACGACAGTTTCCTTCCTCAAAAAAGCTCAAAAAACGATTGCTTTGCCTTGATTTGCCCCTTTACAGAGCGTTTTTCGACATTAAAGCGGCTTTTCCTTCCCTTTGGGCAAAGTTATCCCGCCAGTACATGAATCCGCTTCAAATTGTAGGCAATGCAGACCAGCGTCCATTCCCCC
>QJPH01000230.1 GCA_003242955.1 Candidatus Methylumidiphilus alinenensis | reverse complement strand
TGGGCTGGAAGGCTTGGGCTTGGCGATGGGACAGGGGTACAGCGCGATCATCCTGGACATCGGCCTGCCCGATATCGACGGCCTGCAAGTTTGCGAGAACCTCCGTGCCAACCGCATCGACACCCCCATTCTGATGTTGACGGCCTGGGACTCGCTGCGCGACAAGGTGACCGCCTTGCGTTCGGGGGCCGACGACTATATGACCAAGCCTTTTGCATTTGAGGAACTGCTGGCCCTGATCGAAGCGCTGACCCGTCGCAGCGGCGGTGAAATCAAGCCGGAACCCAAGGAATTGCGCATTGCCGACTTGGTGTTGAACCCTGAGACCCACGCAGTGATGCGCGGCGACGCGCTGATAGAACTCACCCCCAAAGAGTTCGCCATGCTGGAATGCCTGCTCCGCATGCCGGGCCAGGTGGTCGAACGGACGAAGATTCTGGAGCGTGTATGGGGTCTGAATGCCGACCCGATGACCAATGTGGTGGATGTCTACATCCGCCAGCTTAGGCGCAAAATCGACGAAGGCCACGACATCAAACTCATCAAGACCGTGAGAGGGTTTGGGTATAAAGTGGATGCCTCGTGACTCTGGTTAGCTAAAAATCGAAACTTCTTGCCAATTAGGGGTGCTAATCAACAAACCTGTGATAAAGTTTCCAGCGTTGGAATAATGCGGGAGTGGATGGATACCATCAATCAATGGCATCAGACAGGGCAGTCTGCGGCAATCATTCGTTACTCGTTACCTATTGCAGAAGAAGATCATGGCAATTGACATGGCTACCGGTGAAGCGTTGAAGCAAAACACAGGCTGCGCACCGCCATGCCCGTGACAGCAGAGCATCGGGGCATGGCAGGGCGCATTGATGCGCGAATGAAACAGCTTGATGCGCTGGGACTGCTTGAAGTTGAAATACTCCCGGAGATGGCGGATTTCATGGACGACTTCCATCATCTGATGATGAACGCGGAGATGGATGCCTTATGCGAGGAGTTTGCCGGGTTCCACCGGTTTACCAAAATCTTGGAGACGCTCGCGGCTGGGATCGCCTCCGGCAAAGTCAAGGTTCCGGGCGGGCGGACTGTCAGCAAAGAACACAGGATCGCCGCCGCGATTGATACGCGGGTCCGCCAACTGGAAGCACAGGGCATTGGCGATGCGGCATTATTGGAACAAATGGTCGGGCATATCCTCGATTTGCAATGGCTGTGGAGCACGGTTTCCGACGAAAAACTGGCCTTCCTGTGCCGCCACTACCCCGGCCTGTACCGTTACGGCATGCTGATGGAGGCAGCGGCGGAAACCGAAAGCAAGAAGGCAAAGACCTCTTACGGCCACTTGCCGCAGTTGCCTGAATCAATCAAGCCAATGGTCGCCCAACTGCTCACTGACGGGGCCACGCTTGAGCGCGGGCTGCAAGCGATTCTCGACGAGCGGGGGCGACGCGACCTATGGGTGGAAATTGAGGTGATGGCGGGGTATTACGAGCATTGGATGGATCAAGTCGCTGGATTGACAGACGCATGCCGGGTCGCCCGCGTACATAGGGAGTCACACGCGATGATGATGCGCATTTTTGAACCGATGGCTCAACGCATCAATCACCTTCACGGCCAGGTTTTTGAAAAAGGAAATTGACTAAAAACCGCGAAGGGTCACTTGCTCAAAATGGCTATGATTGCCCATCCATCTGTTATGCTGAGTTCAGCATAATCAATGTGTTAAAGCTGCTTTGCCTTATTTGGCAAACACCACGCATACAGAAAAAAACCGCTACAAAGCCAGATTTTCAGGCTTAATGCAGACACCATAGGTAACAGGCAAGAAAAGGAAAACAGGAATTTATGACAGCAAGCATATTTGATCTTTGCACACCCCGGACCGATGTGCTTAAAGGGGCACTGACCGAAGCCGATTTCGCCGCCGACCTAGCACAAGTCTTGCGAGGCACTGGCTCGGAAGAATACCTCCGTGCCGATCTGTTTTTCGCCAACACCTACCCGACACGCGGACTGAAAAATCTGCTTGCCAACGTATGCGCCCGGTTGAGTAGCACAGGCAGCGAAGTCGCAGCCATCTTCCGGCTGGATACTTCGTATGGCGGCGGCAAAACCCATGGACTGATTGCCCTGACCCATGCAGCAGGGGGAATGCAAGGACTTGGCAACATCGAGGAATTTATTAACCCCAGCCTATTACCCAAAAGCAAGGTACGCATCGCCGCTTTCGATGGCGAGAACGCAGACCCGGCCAATGGCCGTGCGATGGGCGACGGCATTCTGGCTTTTTCGCCTTGGGGCGAGATTGCCTATGCGCTGGCAGGCAAAGCCGGTTACGAACGGGTCCGCAGCAGCGACGAGCAACGGATAGCCCCTGGTGCCGAAACCCTGCGCGAATTGTTTGGCGGCGAACCGACCTTGATTTTGATAGACGAATTGTCTGTCTATTTGCGCAAGGTGCATAACATACCCAATAGCAACACCCGCGCCACTGCGCACGACCAACTCGCTGCGTTCCTGACTTCCTTGTTCAAGGCGGTGGAGTCCACACCCAATGCAGCACTGGTCTATACCTTGGCTATAGGCAAAGATGGAATAGCCATTGATGCCTACAGCCAAGAAAACCAGTTTGTCGCCGACCGCATGGTGGAGATCGAGAGCGTATCGGCACGAAAAGCCACTTTGCTGAACCCCACCGAGGACGACGAAACCATCCAAGTATTGCGCCGCCGCTTGTTCTCGCGGATTGACGATGCCGGGATACCCCAAGTCATGGATGCCTACAGGCAACTGTGGCATTCCCACAGCACAGTTTTGACAGTGAATGCCGGACGGCCTGAAACCATCGAGGATTTCAAAGCCAGTTACCCCTTTCATCCCGAAGTGCTGGATACCTTGACCGGGAAGACGGCAACCTTGGGCAATTTCCAACGGGTGCGGGGCATGTTGCGGCTGCTGGCCCGCACCGTCGCCAGTTTGTGGAAGACCCAACCTGGCGATGCAACGGCCATTCACTTGCATCACATTGACCCAGGGTTTGAACCGATCCGGCAGGAAATTGTCACCCGGCTAGGACAATCGGCTTACATCCCGGCCATTGCGAACGATATTTGCGCCTCCAATGCCTCCAAAAAAGCCCTGGCCCAAGAAATCGACGCGGCCTATTATGGCGGGTTGCCGCCCTATGCCTCGTATGTGGCGCGTACGATCTTCATGCACTCGCTGGCCTTCAACGAACCGTTGAAGGGTCTTTCCCCGGAACATCTGCGCTTTTCCATGCTAGGGCCGGCACTAGACATCAGTTTTGTGGATGATGCCAGAATGCGCTTTAGGCAGGATTCGGCCTATCTGGACGACAAGCCCGGTGCGCCCATGCGCTTCTTGGCCGAGGCGAATCTGACGCAAATCATCCGGCGGCAGGAACAGCACATTGACCCCGGCGAAGTCCGCGCCCAACTTAATGACCGGATCAGGGGCATCTTCTCTGGTAGTCTGTTCGAATCCTTCCCGTTTCCCGGTGGGCCTTACGATGTTCCCGACGAGGTCGGCAATGGCAAACCAAAACTCGCCATCATTGCTTACGATGCGGAATCCATCGGTTCGGTGGTCGAATCCGTTCCGCCGCTCATTAGACGCATTTTCAACCGCAAAGGCTCGGAAGGGACCGGCTTGCGGGCGTTGCGTAACCATCTGGTTTTTGCCGTGGCCGACGAAGCCCGTAAAGACGAAATGCGCCGCAAGACGGTTCGCCGTCTGGCACTGAGGGAATTGCTCAAGGAAGACCGCATGGGCGAACTGGCGAAACACCAACAAGACAAGGTGCGGGAATGGGAAGCCCGTTCGGAACAGGAACTCGCCATCGCTATCCAGCAATGCTACCGGCATATTTTTTATCCGTCGAAGAATCGTGTCGGCACCAGCCCGGTCGATCTGGCCCATTCCGCAATCGACATACAATCGGCATCGGAGAAACCCGGTTCAGGCCAACAGCAAATAGTGAGAGGCTTGCGCGACCTCAAAAAGTTACGCCTGTCCGAAGACGAACCCGACTCGCCCGCTTATATCCGCGACCGGACCCCGTTGAAGCAAGGCCAAATCACCACAGGGGCGTTGCGCGGTGAATTCCGCCGCGACCCCAACCTGCCCATGTTGGTTGGCGACGATATTTTCGTCCGCGCCATCCGCCGGGGAATCGACTCGGGCGAGTATGTTTATCGCCGGGGCGATTTGCTCTATGGCATGGGCGATCCTACCGCCTTGATTGAAATTGACGAGCAGTCTGTGGTGTTCACGATGGGTTATGCCAAGGAACAAGGCATTTGGCCCCGGCCAGTGCCCAAACCCGTCGATCCACCGGAAACCAAGCCGGGAACGGGCGGCCCAAAGCCAGAAACTGGCAACGGGCCGGAAACTGGGGGAAATAAAAAGCAGGGCGTGGACGAGACACCGCCTGTTGGTTCATTCACCGCAGAAGGCGTTCTCAAGGAGGCTTTGACCCAGCTCTGGGAGCAGGCCCGGACGCGCAAAGTGGAAAAAATCGCCGAGTTAAGCATTCGCATGTTCGAGGCAGGCGATGCCTTCCGCTTGCTGGGGGCTATCGGCGCGGTGTCCGGCGCGGAAAAGACGGTAAAATTCGAAGGGGGTTATGAAACGCAAGATGGCAGCAGCTTGGAAATTGACTTTCACGGCAGCGTTGCCGAAGCCCAGCCTTTGAAGGAATTCCTTGACGCGCAAATGCGGGCGGCCTCCAGCAAAGACTTGCAATCGACGTTTAACCTGAATTTCGACGGCGGGATGGGCATGACCGGCACCGCCCCCGAAACGCTCACCGACAAGCTGGCCCGCTTCGCTTCAGGGGCCGCTTATGTCTCGGCAAGCGCCAAAATAGGCTAAAAAAAGCATGATGAGCAAATTGTCTCAGCTAAACTCAAAACACCGTCGTTCCGGCAGGGATCGCCGGAACCTAGGCTCCATGGATGGGCATGGATTGTTGGCCTCCCTGCAATCTGGATTCCGGCGATCCATGCCGGAATGACGGGATGGCCGAGACATCTTGATAATTTGGAAAAAAGATGACAGCAAACAGTGACAGGCTTAAACCCGTGCAAACCCATGCATCAGCACCGAAATATGAACTACGCACCCGCCAACATGGGCTTGGCGACAACGAATTTGAAATTTGCCAACTACCCTCCCCGGCTTCGCCGCAACTGGCCGCGCCATTGCGGGTGGCCGGTTTGCGCGGGCGCAACCTGGAATTGGTTGAACATCGCGTCCTCAAACGCTTGGCACAGGCAGGCGTGAAGCTTGGCACTGCCCGTGCCGACAGCACCGGCTATGCCCTAGCCGAAGACTTGGCCTTGAGCTTGGGGCTATTGTTCCGCGCCTTGGCACCCATGCGCAACCGCGACAACATCCGCGCTGTTGCTGACGGCATTGAAGCCATGGGCCGGGAGGAAGCGGCCTATTGGCTGGGCATGGCAATGCACCGCAAGAACCCGCGCCGGGTATTGACCGCGTTGCGGTTTTTGATGACTGAACCTAGTAAAACGAGGGCGAGTATATGAAGCTCAAGCAAGTCACTTTAGAAACCTTCCGTGCCATAGGTCGTTTGGAATTGCCATTACATCCACAACTGACGGTTTTTGTCGGCGAGAATGGAGCGGGGAAGACTTCCGTACTGGATGGGATTGTTGCGGGTTTAGAGCCAATTATTTCGTATTATCCTAACGTCCAACATAAGAGCTTTTTTAAACCTTCTGATATAAGGCAGGTTTGGCTTGATGGGCCAGCACCTTTTCCTCTGTTCGCTCTCCCCAAAAATCCAAGGGGAATGGGGCAGTCAGCGGCGTATTGTCGTATTCAACTTGAAACCACAACTGGATTAGTTTGGGATAAGACTCATCTTCGGGACAATACCGGCACTACCAAAAGAGCTATGCCAGCGGAAATAGGGGTAACCCAATTAAAGGAATTTATTGAACCAATTATCGCTGATTGGCAGCAGGGTGGTGCAAAATCACTGCCTATTTTTATTAAGTATGGCGTTAATCGCACCGTATCTGAGGAAACCGAAATCCAAAAAGACATTAAGAACCTAGATATACCGGATTCCCCTTTTGCCGCGTTATCAGATGCAATTAACGGAAGTATCAGTTTTTCCGAAGCTGTGAAGTGGTTTATAGATATGGAAAATATTGAATACCGGTTGAAAGCTGGAAAGCAAAACTGGAATTTTAAGTTTCCATTTTTGCAGGCGATCCGTAATGCCATTGAAGGTACATTGCCCAACTGCACTAATTTTCGCACCGACTATAAGCACCCACATGGGC
Organism: Candidatus Methylumidiphilus alinenensis; assembly: GCA_003242955.1. GTDB lineage: Bacteria > Pseudomonadota > Gammaproteobacteria > Methylococcales > Methylococcaceae > Methylumidiphilus > Methylumidiphilus alinenensis. The sequence continues at coordinate 2,454 of QJPH01000230.1, read as the reverse complement.
TAGGTGAGCCATACAGTTTTATTGTGGATTATGAAGCAATTCCGGGACAAACAGAACAACTATTCCTCAATCAACTCAGCGGCGGCTACAAAATCATGCTGGCTTTGGTGATGGATATTGCCCGTCGTCTAGGCCAAGCTAATCTGTTTATTGATAATCCTTGCGATGCGGAAGCCATAGTCTTGATTGACGAAGTGGAATTACACCTACATCCCCGCTGGCAGCAGCATGTGCTTGTCGATTTAATCCGGGTTTTTCCGAATGTACAGTTTATTGTGACTACCCATAGTGCCCCGGTTTTAACGACTGTAAGGCCAGAAAATATAGTCATTTTACGCAGGGAAGACGAAGGCATTGCTGCCTACTCCGCGCAATCCTCGTATGGGGCGGATACGAATCGCGTCTTGTCCGAAATCTTGGGAGTCGATCCCCGTCCGCCCACCGAATACAATGAATTCACCCGTATTTTGGCGGAATATTGGCGATTGATTGAAGAAGATAAAGGTGAATCAGACGAAGCGCAGGCGAAGCGTGAGCGGTTGGAAGCACTTTCCGCTGCGGATCCTGATTTGCTCTATGCTGACATGGATATCCGCCGCCGCCGTGCTATCCGCCAAAAACGTGGCGCGGCATGAAGAAAATCTCCACATTGGGCAACTCACCGCAAGGTTTGCAACATTATTTACAAAACATCCCGGCTGGAGATCGAAATTGGGAGAGTTTTCGCAATTACGTGGATTACAAAAACACCGACGGTGAATATGCCTACAAAGAACTTATGCTTGCTTTAACGCGAAAGCAGCATAATTTGTGCGCTTATTGCGAAATAGAACTCAAAGACACCGACCGCCAAATTGAGCATTTCCATCCGAAAAGCGACATGAAAAATGGTGTTGAATGGGCGTTTCTTCCGTCTAATTTATTGGCTGCTTGCAAGGGCGGCGATAATCCTAATGAAAAAGACCCTCGACGCACTTTGGAACCTATCAAAGAAAATCGTAGTTGCGGCGCATCTCACGGCAATCAGGTCTTGCAAAATGACCAGCATCCCGCCAATTTGCCCGCGATGCCATCTATCTTTCTAGTCTATCGACATGGGGAAATTACAGTCAATCACGAGGCGTATAGCAAAAATGCGGAGTTTCAAAAGATAGCTCAATCCACTATTGTCAGCCTAAATTTAAATTGTAGACGACTGAAAAACGCCCGTTCTGGATTGTTTGAGAGATTACTCAAGGAGTTTAACCAACGCACACAGGAGCAAACCGACGCAGAGGCAATGTCTGAGATGGCCCTTGCTTCTTTATTACCGGATGATTCTGGAAAATTACCTCCGTTTTTCACTACCCGGCGCAGCTTTCTTGTAGAGTTCGCCGAAGAACTTTTGCAGCATCATCCCGAGGTATGGATTTGATTTTATGTCATTCCCTCGAACCATTAAGCCAATCCTTGAAGCTAACAAGTCGGCTGAAAGGATTTCGCCCTGCGGAGAAACCCCATGCAACACGAACTCAAGATAAACTGCCCGCCAGAACTGTTGCTAAGCCTGCATCAGAACGCTGAACAACTTGCCGAGTGGATAAAATTACAAGCAGCCATTACCCTCTACAAAGAGGGCAAGATTTCATCCGGGCTTGCAGCCAACTGGGTGGGGCTTTCCCGTATCGACTTCCTCCAACGAGCCATGCAAGCTGGCGCTGTCCTGCTGGAGGATTCCGAAGATGATTACAACCGTGAAACAGCCTTGCTGTGAACGTATTCAGTGCCACCTGATTAGCATGTTGTTTCAGCTAACCTCGAAAAACCGTCGTTCCGGCATGGATCGCCGGAACCTAGGCTCCAGATGGACGGCGGGGTTTGGTGGTATCCCTGCAATCTGGATTCCGGCGATCCATGCCGGAATGACGCAAAGCTGAAACGTCTTTTTAATCAGGCAGTGCCAAGCAAATGGGGCTTATAGAATCATTTTGCGAATCCGCCGAAGCCATGCGGCAACAGGGGATTTATTTCAGCGACACCTTGATCCGGCGACTGGCCAACCGGATTGGCGAATAAACAACGGAGACGAAATGCCCGATACCCGATTGATTGAAAGATGGTTGCCGATTGCCGCGTTGGGCGAGGAAAGCGTCCGCGAACGCCGTTCGATGACTGCGCTGCCGCCAACCTATTATCTGCACGTCTGGTGGGCGCGGCGTCCACTGGTGGCCTCGCGGGCGGCGATACTGGCGGTGCTATTGCCAGCGGATGCGGATCGGGAAAAGTTTATGCGGGTGTTGGGGATACATGGCGATCCGGTGGCTGCGAAACGGCGCATCGCCAAGGCAACAAGGGAAGATGTACGACTAGGTGCTGAAGCCTACGGGTACCCTCGTGCATTCTCATATCTCCCAACCAGTTCAGAAAGCGAATGGGTTAATGACGAACTTTCCCGGATTGGACTGGATAACCCCA
>QJPH01000409.1 GCA_003242955.1 Candidatus Methylumidiphilus alinenensis | reverse complement strand
CTACACCCCTACGCGCTTCGCCAATGGCGATGTCATCAATGAAGCGGGAACCAATGAAGGTTCCTGCAAGTTGTTTTATTTCGCCAAACTCCACGGTTTGACTCCGGCGCAAACCCTTGCATTGTTCGGCGATTATTACTGGAAGGATGTGCTGGAAAATCCAGAAGCCAACAGTCATGCCAATATCCGCTCGTTCATGCGCCATGGCTGGGCGGGAATTGCCTATGACGGCGAGGCTTTGCAGAAGCTGGACGAATGACATCCCCCCTTTGCTCGTTCCCAAGCTCCTGCTTGGGAATGGGGTTTTTGAAGCTCCGGCTTCCCGAAGAACGACCAAGCAGGAGCTTGCAAAATAAGGGTTCCCAAGCCGGAGCTTGGGAACCAGCCAGAAAATCCCCCTGCCCCCCTTTTGCAAAGGGGGGGTAAATATTCTTGGAAATCGCCTTAGTTAAGCACTAGCCAACGCCTGCTCCAAGTCTTCCTTCAAATCATCAATATGTTCAATGCCTATGGACAGGCGCACCATATCTTCGGACACCCCGGCTTTTTTCAGTTCTTCCGGCGCAAGCTGGCGATGCGTGGTACTGGCAGGGTGGCAAGCCAAGGACTTTGAATCACCGATATTGACCAACCGGGTAAACACTTTTAACGCATCTTGGAACCTCGCACCTGCGGCAGCCCCGCCCTTGACACCAAAGGTCAAAATACCGGAGGCACGTCCTTGCATATATTTTTGCACTAAGGGGTAGTCCTGATGGTCAGGCAACCCGGCATAGTTGAGCCAGCTTACTTTGTCATGTTGCCGGAGGAATTGCGCAACCGACACCGTGTTTTCACAAATGCGATCCATGCGCAAAGCCAGTGTTTCAATGCCTTGCAGAATCAGGAAGCTATTAAATGGCGAAATAGCCCCGCCGGTATTGCGTAACGGTACAACCCGCGCCCGACCGATGTACGCAGCCTCTCCCAAAGCTTCGGTGAAAACCACACCATGGTAAGAGACATCTGGCTCATTCAATCGGCGGAAACGGATTTTATGTTCGGCCCATGGGAACTTGCCGGAATCCACCAGGGCACCGCCCAGCGTGGTGCCGTGTCCCCCCAGATATTTAGTCAGTGAATGCACCACGATGTCCGCGCCGTGTTCAATCGGGCGGCATAAATAAGGGGTGGGTACGGTGTTGTCCACAATCAGCGGCAACCCAGCCTCGTGGGCGACCTTGGCCAGCGCAGCGATATCGACGATATTACCTAACGGGTTGCCGATGGATTCGCAAAAAACCGCCTTGGTCTTTTCGTCAATAAGCGGTTTGAAGCTATCCGGGTCACGATAATCCGCAAAACGGACTTGAATACCCCATTGCGGCAACGTATGGGCAAACAGATTATACGTTCCGCCATAGAGCGTCCCAACCGACACAATGTTGTCGCCCGCTTCGGCAATCGTCAACAGCGAGTAAGTGATGGCCATTGCCCCGGACGCAAGCCCCAGTGCGCCTACGCCGCCCTCCAAGGCGGCAATCCGTTTTTCCAAAACATCGGTGGTGGGGTTCATGATGCGGGTATAGATATTACCCTGCACCTTCAAGTCGAACAAATCCGCTCCATGTTGGGTGTCATCAAAGGCGTAGGAAACAGTCTGGTAAATCGGCACGGCGACTGCTTTAGTCGTTGGGTCAGGGGAATAGCCACCATGCACGGCAATGGTCTCGAATTTCATCGTTTAATCCTTATCCTGTGGGTAATATGGCTATTTTCAGGTGTGCCGGACAAGGCTGTCAAACAATAGCCGAAACATCCTTACCACGCTGCCATCACTTCCGCTTTTACGTTGCGTCGTTGCGCCGTTGCGTGAGACTTCTTTTTGCTTCCTCGCCGTACTGCTTGGCTTTGCGGATGGGCAACAATTTTTTACTCACGCAAAGGCGCAACGACGCAACGCTAAGAGCAACGCATTACCTGATTACTGATCTTACGCACCCGTAGGCCCACTGCCATTAAGTTAAGCGTTTATCGGAACGCCAAGCCCCAGCTTGGCATCAGGGTGTACCGCGCCAAGCTGGGGCTTGGCGTTCCTTCAAGGGCTGATTTCACGATTATAATGGCAGTGACCCGTAGGCCGGAATAAGCCCGTTCACGGGCGTTTCCGGCAACTGTGCAAGGTCAAGTGTGGGTTACTTCGCCGGAAACGCCCACTGGCGCGGATTTATTCCGGCCTACTTCCAGGCTTCTACATCACTGTGAATAACATCAATGAATCACTTGCCTGTGGCTTTGACGGCATAACCCAACGGGCAGCGGATGGAAAATTCCGCCCCGTTTTCGTAGTTGCGCACGTCAAGATGGCCTTTTATGCTTTCTTCAATAATCACTTTCGACATGTAAAGCCCTATCCCAGTACCCATCTCCTTAGTCGAAAAATAAGGTTCGAATATCTTCCCGAGTACCGTGTCGGGTATCCCCCCGCCATTGTCGGCTATTGTCACCGTGACCCAGGAACCATCCATTGCAATTCTTATTCTCACATTTCCCTTGCTTATCCGCCGTGCCAAGATCGCATCTTTAGCATTGGCAAACAGGTTCAACAATACTTGAGAAAACTCATTAGGGAAACCTTGGATCAATGCGTCATCGACAATTTCCAGTTCGATGCTAATGTTATTGTTGTTGAAACTGGCAGACACCAAAGCCATGGCTTCCTCTATGGCTTGCTTGGCGCTAAAGATTTGCCGCTCCTTGCTGGGACGGAAAAAATGCCTGAAATCATCAATGGTGGTAGACATTTTCTGGATCAATTGATTGCCAACTTTGACTTGCCCAAGCAAATACTCGCCGGTCAATTCGTTGTATTCATAGGCATCCTGTAGATTGGCCAAGGTAAGGCCCAAGGCATTCAAAGGTTGCCGCCATTGGTGGGCGATGTTGCCGATCATTTCGCCCATGGCGGCGAAGCGGGACTGCTGGATAATCAAATGGTCTTTTTCATGGCTTTTGGCGATTTCTTCGCGGATGCGCTGTTCCAGAGACTCGTTCACATGCTTTAACTCATCTTCTATAACTCTGCGCATGGTGATGTCATTAAGCATCACCAGTAGTCGCTCGCCGATGAACACGCCTCGAATATCAGCAATTCGCTGGCTTCCATCCTTGCAAATGATACGGATGCCATCGCTCTGGATATCCATGCCTTCGCCCTTAGTGCTTGCCACTGCATCCAGCCAGTCAGTTGACACCTGCCGCCGGTATGCCTCATCGGGATATGCCAGTTTCCACCAAGCATCCAAGCTGGGTATATCCTCCAAGGTATAGCCGAAGGCTTCAATGAACCGGTCATTCAACATTTCGATGACTCCCTTCATGTTGTTAATGGCAAAGGGTATCGGGGATTTACGGATAATCAGCCGAAATTGCTCCTCGCTGACGCGAAGTGCGGCTTCTGTGCGTTGGCGGTCGGCAATCTCCTGACCCAACTGCGTGTTTCTGTCTGTCAGTGCTTGGGTCCGCTCCAAAACAATCGCTTCCACCTGAAGAGTCCGCCCGGTCAAGATCAGCAAAAAACCGCTTAACATTCCGCAGAACAACATGCCACCGAGCAGAACATACCAAGCGGCCAAAGTCTGGCCGAAATCCTCGGATCGACCGGAAATTTTCAATAGCCAGTCACGCCCCCCCAAGTTTAGGGTTTGTTGTACCAGTAATTCCGATTGGTGGGAGAAACCAAGGTCGGCAAAAAAAGCTTGGACTGCCACGTCGGCATCTTCGTCGGACAAGCGCAAGCGCAGTTTTTTGCGCTCTCCGCCTAAGAATGACAAAGCGGTGTCCATCACATCGCCAACCCTCAATACGCCTAGGACGTAGCCTTTCAAAGCCAACTGGCGTTGTTCGACGGTAGCAGACGGCGCTTGGGGGTCATACACTGGCAGAAACAATAAAGCCCCGGACTGGTGCCGGGTTTCCTGGACGAGTTCGATGGGGGCGGTGGCGGATAACTGGTTGGTGTCGCGGGCGCGTTCCAGTGCCATGCGGCGCTTCGGCTCCGATGCCAGGTCATAACCCAAGGCCGGGCGGTTGGCATCCATGGGTTCGATATAAGTCACCACCACATACTCGTCCCGGTCTGCCGCCGTCTGCAATTGGCCAGCGGCATTTCGTTCACGAATCGAGAAAACCCTATCGGCGGCATTTTTTTGTTCGCTCTCGAATAGGCCACGCTGGCTGTTGGGGACATGCAGCGCCCATTCCACTGCCTGCAAGCCGTTGACATGGCTGGTCAACTGCTTGGCAAAAATATGGAACGCCTCCTGAGTAATGCTTTGCGAGCTATCGAACATGCCCCGTAAAGAATCCAAGGCAATCTGGTAACGTTGAAACTCGTCTTCAATGTTATGGATGGCTAAATCGGCAAGTCGGTGGAATTCTTGCTGCCGCCGTTGTTGCCCATCTTCGCGAACATTGAAAAAGACGGCTGTGACCAATGCAAAAGTGAGGCACAGGGGCAATGCCACTGTACGCCGGCGCATTTTCCAGATGGCTCCAGGCTTGCCAAACAGCACCAACATCAGGGGTGTGAAAATCATCACGCCGATGGTATCGCCCACCCACCAGGTAAGCCAGTTGAGGGCATAACCCGTTAGACTGGTTTTGCCGAGCAATAACAACAGGGTGACGCTGATGGACGAATTGATGCAACATCCAACGGGACCACCCAATAAAAAAAACTTGAAGATATCGCGATCTTCGACCAATGCACAGCAATGGTCTACAAAACGCCGGACCAGATAGGTAGATACGGCTGCTTGGGCGGCGGCACCTAAAGATATTCCCGTAGGCAACAGCAAAGATGGAAGAAAAGCGTGTCCGTCTAAAGCTGTTTGGACATTGGCCAAGAAAGAACCCAGCCAGATGCCAGGCAACACCCAATACCCGCAAATCAAGACTGCGCCCAGCCCCACCCCCGAAGGTGGCCAAACAGCGGTGGCATAGCCGGGCGGAATTGCCAGCAGCAAACCCAGACGCGCCGACACCCAATAGGCAATTGTCACCAGAAGGATGGTCCGCAAACGTTTCATGGTACTAAGGTGATATCCAATAAAGAACATCCCATCCAAAGGCCAAGCTGGGGCTTGGCGCTTCTAGAAGGAACGCCAAGCCCCAGCTTGGCAAGGTGATTTGCGGAGGAATTGTTCGTGATTTTCGTGGACAATTCATTTCCGCTTAACCCTGTTGGCTTTGGCAGGTGAATTCCTCCGTGTCTCCTTCATACAGGCAGAAGCCGTCGCCTCCGTGCAATTTGGCCCGATACATGGCTTGGTCGGCACGGTGGATCAAAGACTCGCCATCCTCGGTGGCTGTTTGGGTGAAACTCGGAAACAGGCTAATGCCAACACTGGCACCAACGCATAATTGATGCCCACTTATCTCGAAAGGATCATCCAGTGCGCGGATCAGCTTTTCGGCCACCTGCGTGACGGCTGACACATCCCGCACATCCTCAATAATCAACACAAACTCGTCACCGCCAAAACGCCCCAAGGTATCTTGTTCGCGCACGATTAATGACAAACGTCCGGCCACGGTTCTCAGCAAATCATCGCCTACCTCATGCCCAAAGCGATCATTGACCGGTTTAAATTTGTCCAAATCTATAAACAACACGGCAAGATGGGTTTTAAGCCGCCGCGACCTTGCCAACGCATTCTTTAGCCGGTCTTGAAAGCATCGGCGGTTGCTCAAGCCGGTCAGCGGATCGTGATTGGCAAGAAAGTCCAACTGAGCTTGGTGTTCTAGGAATACATTCTCAGCGCGTTTTTGCAGCGTGATATCCCTGACAACGTAAACGAGTTGCAGTGGTTCTGTTGCAGAAGCACCAATAATCGGACGCACCGAATGCTCGCAAGGGAAAATCTCGCCATTCTTACGCCGCAAACGGCCCTGACATTCGTAACTGCCAGAATCGACGCAGGTTTTCAGGATATCGGCGAACGAACGTTGGAGATGGCCTTGGTCGATATATAATATTCCCGCCATCTGGCCTATCAATTCAGGTTGCGTATAGCCAAACAAGGTTTCTGCCATCTGGTTGCAATAAGTCAGTTGCTTGGTTTCGGCATTGATGATGAATACCGCCTCGTTCAGGCTAGACAGTATCAGCCGCAACAATTGGTTGCCTTTTCGGTACGCCGCTTCAAAACTGAGGTTACGCGCACACTTGAGCAGGCACCGAGTCAGGCGCTCGGTTTGAATGGGTTTGATCACATAGGCTTCCACACCTAAGTCAATCGCCTTGAGCGGGTAATCGATCTCGTTGAACGCGGTGGTGATGATTACCGGGGTGCGCGGATTGATTTTCAAAATGGCTTCCGTCATCTCCAGCCCGTTCATGTTCGGCATCAACAAATCGGTGATGACAATATCTGGCTTATGTTCGGCAAACAAGGCCAAACCTTCCCGTCCATCGTGGGCGATAATGACATCCTGGACGCGGCGTTTTAGAAATTGCCCCAGTTGCAACCGGATGCCTTCTTCGTCCTCGACATAGAGTATGCGTAATTCCTTCAGCCACTCGGTATCATCATCAGTTTCGGTCAATTGTGTTGTCATATGTTCGCCCTGACTGATTGTCGGAAAGCGGGCATTGAATGGTGAACACCGCTCCGTTATTTTGATTATGTACGTTGAGATGCCCGTGCATGCTTTTTTCAATAATCATTTTTGACATGTACAAGCCAATCCCCGTACCCATTTCCTTAGTTGAAAAATAAGGTTCAAATACTTTTCCCAACAAGCCCACGGGTATGCCTCCACCATTATCGGCGATGGACACTATGGCAGACTGACCGCCAACGGTCAAACGGACGCTGACCCTGCCATTCGTCACTTGGTTTGCGAGTATCGCCTCCTTGGCATTGATCAATAAATTTATCAAGACCTGGGAAAATTCATTGGGGAAGCCCTCAATAACAGCATCCTCGTCCGCTTCCAGTCCGATATCGATAGTATGACTGCGAAAACTGGCGGATACTAGGGAGATGGACTCCCTGATGGCCCCGGTCACACTAAACGGCTTGGTTTGCTTGTGGGGGCGGAAAAAGTTGCGGAAGTCATCAATGGTGGATGACATTTTTTGGATGAGTAGCTTGCCGTCTGCAACCTGCGTGGCGAGGTATTCGCCCGTCAACTCATTGTAATGGAAGGCATCCTCAATGTTGGCCAGGGTCAATATCAAGGTATTGAGCGGTTGCCGCCATTGATGCGCAATATTGCCTATCATCTCGCCCATTGCCGCAAAACGGGATTGCTGGATGATCAAGTGGTCTTTCTCGCGATTTTCGGCCAACTCCTGCTGCACACGCTGTTCTAGCGTATCATTGATCTGTTGCAGTGCATCAGCAACCTGTTTACGTTCGGTGATGTCTTGGATCGTCCCAAACAAGCGCGCGGGCTTGCCTTCGCTATCGTATTCCACTTCCCCCATTCCCAATACCCAGCGTTGGCCTCCGTCGCCGCCATTGACGAGGCGGTATTCCTTGTCGAAACGCTCATGCCGTTCAACGATGCCTAGCAAATAAGCCTTTATGTCAGATCGTTGGCTTTCATGGACGAGTGAAAGCCAACCCTCCAAGGTGCGCGGATAGTCTCGCCCAATCCCTAAGATTTCATAGAGAACGTCGGAACCCTTCCAATAGTCCGCCATGATGTTAAACACATAGCTACCCACGCGCCCCACCCGCTGGGCTTCCCGAAATTGCATCTCGCTTTGCCGGATTGTGCGGTTTTTCCGCGAGATGACGGCCAAGGTCCACAACACCACAAAGAACAGCAAAAGGGCAAGCCCATCGAGGGTAGCGACGACAAGGGTTCTGTTGCGTTGGTAGAAACTAGGTTTTTGGTTCAGCATCTTAGAAACTGACAAAATTTCACCGGGCAACTTCAGCCGGTGTCGCTCCAATACGTCCTCTGCGAAGATATATTCATTGGGGCTTTCCATCAACGGCGGCAGTTGTACCATGGGCGTGCCATGCAAATAGGACAAGGCCAGTTGACCCGCACGCTGCCCCTGCCGCCAACCGCTAGTGACAAAACCCCCAAGTACGCCCTTGAATAGATAGACATCTTCCATGCTCAAGACCACAAACCGGTTAAGCTCGACAATTTTGGGGATGATTTGCGACAACAGCAGGTTTTTGCCGTCCACATCGGTCCAGCCGCCTACGGTGGTGAGGAACAGGTAAGTACCCGGCGGTTGCGCTTGAAGTTTTTCCAGCACTCGGTCAAAACGCTTTTCCGCGATGAAAATCGTTTTGATGCTGGAGCTATTTTCCAAATCGGCATGGGCCTCTTGCTCAATGGCTTGATAGGTGCTGCTGCCGTCACCAACCAAGATGATGCTGCGGAGCTTGGGGTCCATACGCAATAGAACTGCCAAGTTGGTGGAGATGTCTTTTTTCTCGAATACCCCGGTTTGTCGCGCCGGGTCCAGTTTGTCCCGGACACTATAGTCGTTGATGCCGGAGAAGAAGATAGGGACGCCGGGGAAAAGTTCGTTGAAAAATTTCAAGGCGAACACCAATGCGTCATCATCGGTGACATAAATCAAGGCAGGCCGATAACCGCTATATTTAAAGCGCAGGTAGTCCGCGAACTGATTGCCATAGTGGTCGTCATATTCCCTGCGCTTGGTGTCCAAGTGCTCCACCTCGTAGATCGGCAGCACAGCAGGGTCGGCAGTCAATGCATCTAAGAATCCTTCGTGCTGCCTTCGCGTCCAAGGGTACTCCTCGGAGTAGGAATG
>QJPH01000148.1 GCA_003242955.1 Candidatus Methylumidiphilus alinenensis | reverse complement strand
ACCCACAACACCCCGCAATTCTGGGCGCAATTGAGCAAGTATTTCTAAGTTTTTGTTCGTTCCCAAGCTCCAGTTTGGGAACGTTGAAGCTCCAAACGTTGAAGCTCCAGCTTCCCTGGGTCACGGAAAGTTAGGGCTTGTAAGGCAAGGTTACCAAGCTGGGCCTCTCGCCGTTATACACAAGTGTTAGAGACCCGTCATTTCGGCAGGGATGCCGAAATCCAGCGTCCAAGGATGGCAAACTGTGGGACACAACAGATGCCCTATAGTATCCACGGACCGAAACTAAGGCTTGGCAAGTCGATTAAATCAAGCACTTGCACAACCGACTGGTTACCGTCCATGGCTTGGATTTCGGCATCCCTGCCGAAATGACGGATTTTCCGGTTTGGCTGTGCTTGTGTATAACAATGAGAACTGGAGCTTTGGAACCAGACAAGTATTCTGCGGGAGTTCGGCACTTGAGTGCCGTAACCCGCATTCCCACGCTGGAGCGAGGGATATGAGAAATCAATCAACTTTATAGCATCTGGAGAGAGCCGCCATGGCGACGAACCGCAACACCGAGTTTAGCTACCGTCTTCATCCTATCGTTTTAGGCTTGCAACTGGTCATAACCGGTGCGGCCATGGCCGGGCCAGCGCCGACCGCGCTGCCCACCGGTGGGCAGGTCGTCTCCGGTCAGGCGACGATCTCGCAGCCGGGTGCGGCGCAACTGCAAATCAACCAAGCCACCCAGCAGGCCACGTTGAACTGGCAGACCTTCAACATAGGCTCGGCGGCGCAGGTCAACTTCCAGCAGCCCAACGCCAGTTCCGTGGCGCTCAACAGGGTGTTGCAAAGCGATGCCTCGGTGATCGAGGGCAAGCTGACCGCCAACGGCCAGGTCTTTCTGGTCAATCCGGGCGGCGTAATCTTCGGCAAGACCGCACAGGTCGATGTCGGCGGGTTGGTCGCCACGACGATGAATATCTCCGACAAGGACTTTGCCAACGGCAACTACCACTTCACCCGCGATGGATCGGCGGCGGCTGTGGTCAATAATGGCCAGATCACCGCAGCCAATGGCGGTTATGTCGCCCTCATCGGCGCGACGGTGGTCAACAATGGCACGATCACCGCCAACCATGGCACGGTGGCACTGGCGGCGGGTGACGGGGCGACGCTCCAGTTCAACGGCGGCAACTTGGTCAACATCCAGGTTGACCCTGGAACCGTCAAGACCCTGATCCAAAACAACCAACTGATCCAGGCGCCTGACGGGCAAGTGCTGATGACCGCCGCCGCGGCCAGCGCACTGCAAGGCGCGGTGATCAACAACTCGGGTACAGTGGAGGCCAACTCTATCACCAGTAGCGGCGGCGTGATCCGGTTGACTGGGGCCAATGAGATCGACAACAGCGGTACGCTGGATGCCTCCGGCAAGACCACGGGCGGCACGGTGCAGCTTGCCGCCGCATCCACCATCAACCAATCCGGCACTATCGACGCATCCGGTGCGGCGGTGGGCGGTTCGGTCACCCTCGCCGCCGCCACAAATACCCCCCTCCCCTCGGGGGGTGAGGGGACAATTAACCAATCCGGCATCATCAAAGCCAGTTCCAGCACGGGTAGCGGCGGCAATGTCACCCTGACCGCCGCCAGCGGCATCGCCAACAGCGGCACTATTGATGCGTCCGGCGCGACGGCGGGTGGCTCGGTGGCCATTCAGGCGGTCGATGCGATCAGCCAGTCCGGCACGGTCACGGCGGCTTCCAGTTCGGGTAATGGCGGCAGCGTCACATTGACCGCCACCAGTGGCATCGACAACAGCGGCACAATAGATGCCTCTGGCGCGACAGCGGGTGGCAACGTCACCGTGGCCCTCACTCCCGCGACTACTCAGACAACGCCACAGTCCGACCCGGTTGTGGCAGCCAACCCGGTCTTGAATGCGGCCCCCGGCCCAATCGTCCACCAAGGCGGCACCATCCATGCCGATTCCTTGTACGGCGTTGGCGGCCAAGTTGTGTTGGCCGGCGAATACCTGCAACTCGATAATGGCAGCTTGACCACCGCCACCGGCGCGATCGGCGGCGGGGCTATTTACGCCGGTGGTGGCCAGCACGGGGCGCAAATTCCGCTAGGCGTGGGGCTTGAACTGAACGCCCAAGGGCAGGGGTTGAGTATCGCTAACGCCACCTACACCCGCGTCGAACAAGGCGCAACCCTCGACGCATCGTCCACTAACACTGGCAACGGTGGAACCATCGTCGCCTGGGGCGAATCTGCCAGCCGCGCCTATGGTACATTGAATGCCACAGGTGGGCCAAACGGCGGCAACGGTGGAACCGTGGAAACTTCCGGGCATTGGTTGGATGTGACGGGTGTCAAGGTGGACACGTCCGCCGCGCAGGGCAAAGCCGGGGTATGGCTGCTTGACCCGTGGAATGTCTATATCGAAGATAACGGAGGAACTTCCGGTCCTGGATCCTTCGGTAGCAATGTTTGGAACCCGTCTGGCACTGACTCCATCATTGACACGACGACTCTGGTGGGTATGCTCAAAGGTGGTGCCACGGTGACCGTCAGCACTACTCAAACGCCCACTGACATCGGTAATCAGGTTGGGAGTATTACGATACAATCTGCTCTGGACACGACCGGCAATACGGGTGGCGCAACCCTGAACTTGTTAGCTGACAGCCAAATCACTGTCGGCGCATCGGTAACCGGCACTGTCGCCAACCCACTGTCGTTGAATTTACAATCTGGTCTCAACCAATCTAGCGTTGCAGGAGGCACCACTGCGACCATCAATTTAAACGGTAACATTGCCACCGGCGGTGGCAGTGTCTCGATTAGCACTGGAACCGGCAGCACGGAGGGCAGCGTTTACTTGAGTTCATTGATTGACACCTCGGCTGGAAACGGTGGGATTTCCGTGACGACCCATGCGAAGGATGGTTCAAACGCCTCAATCGTCACCTATAGCGGTTCGGGGTTTAAAACCGGCAGCGGAAATATCAGCTTGACCACTAATACGAGCGGAATATCCAATGCCAACATCACCACCGACTCGCTGAGCACAGTCGACAGTGGCACTGGCAATATCACCATTGCAACCAACAACCCGACGGGCGAGGCTCGCATCATCAGCAATGCGCCGATCACCACCACTGGCGGAAATGTTGTCCTGACCTCAGTGACAAGTGGCGGAATCACGGGGGCTGGCGCGATCTGGGTCACTGGCAATATGAGTACCAGTGGCGGAAATATCACCCTAGGTGGCGGCGATGTCAACGGCTCCGGCTATGCCGTCGCCAGCGGCACTTATTCGGGCATCAAGGTGAATGCGGCGGTGCCGACCGGTACCGTCACGCTTGATGCCGGCGGTGGCGATATCGTCTTACGCGGCGAAAACAGCCAAGGCGGGACCTATGGCGGTGTGCAGCTAGGGAATAGCTCGGGCAACACAGAGACAATAATCACCAAGGGCGCCGGTACGGTCACATTAGACGGTTGGAACCAAGCTGGCACGGGTATTTCATTGTTTAACGGCACTAACATCATCAGCACCGTTAACGGCCTGATCAAACTGACTGGCAAGTCCGATGCGACCAACTTAGGTGGTATTTCCAATGTCGGCAACACCCAAGCGCTAACCTTGGTTTCCTCCACCGGCGGCATCAGCTTGACAGGCAACACCGCTGGCACGGCAACCGGGCCAGGCATCCGCTTGGTCACTGGCACAGTGAATATCGGCACTAACGGAACCACCACCACCAGCGGCAACATCGACATCACCGCCATCGGCAAAGGGGGTGTCAGCCTGACACCGACCACAGCGCTCTCAATCGCCACCACGGGTGCGGGTTCGACGCCAAATGTTGGCAATATCACTGTAGACGCAGGCGCAGGAAGTCTTTTCCTAAATGGCCCTGCGGGCAAAGCTACCGTCAATGCCGGGGGCACTAATACCGACCCCACCTCTGGCACCATCACCTTAAAAGCCGCCACAGACATCGTCGTCGGCAAGGCAGCCACGCTAAGCAGTGCCAGCCTGACCACCCAAGGCAAAGCCATTCTATTGGCATCCGACACGGGTGGCACTGGCACGGGCGGCATCAGCATGTTTGGTGCAAGCCTAGTCAGCAACGGCGGCAATATCACCTTAGGTGGCGGCACCGACCCCTTGGGCAAGCTCGGTACCCCCACTTTCGCGGGCGGCTTGTCAACCAGTGCCAACTACATAGCCGGTTCCACTGCTGCCAATATGGGCATCAGCATTGGTGCTGGCTCTACGCTGAGCGCGGGCGGTGGAAACATCGTGCTACGCGGACAAGCCAATAGCAGTGACGCAAGCTCCCTCAACAAAGGCATTCAACTGATTTCATACACAGCCAGTGCCCCTCTCACAATTAGCACCAGCGGTACCGGCAGCATCACCCTGCTGGGCAACGGTGCCAGCAATGCGACGGGGGGCTCTAATTCTGGGGTGTATTTTAACGGCTCATCGTCGAATGTGATCGTCACGACGGTCAACGGTGACATTAACGTCACCGGCAAGGGCGGTGGCACTGGTAATTCCACCGATAACACAGGCATTTATGATGCGGGATCAGTCACACTGCAAGCCACTGGTTCCGGCAGCATTAATTTATCTGGCAAAGCGGGCAACAATGCCGCCTCTTTGGGCATCAATCACCAAACCGGCAGTGTCATCAGCACCAACACCGGTGCCATCAACCTAAGCGCGGTCACGCCGACTGTGGTCGGACCGGCCACGGCGAGCTTCCAAGGCATCATGCAATCCACTGGCGGCGGCAACATCACGCTGACTGCCGACACGATGGCCTTCGGAACGCCGAACAGCCCTACCGTTTCATCGGCCGGTTGGCTGTTGCTCCAACCTACCGCGAACAACACTGACATCGGCATCGGCGGCGGTACGCTGAACCTCGCCCCTGGTTTGTTCAGTGGTGCGAACCAAGTCTTTAAAACCGGCTTCAACTATATCCAAATCGGCAACACCTCTGATGCGGGCGGCATCACTGTCAGTGCCGTAACCACGGTCAATGACGATTTGAGGCTTGTCGAAGGTTCGGGTTCTATTGCCATCAACTCGGGACTGACGCTGGCTAACCCCAAAACTTTATTATTGCAAACCACAGGCGGCGGCACGGAAACTGGCGGCTCCATCATCGCCAGTGGACTACAGCTGTTAGGCTCTGGCGCAAACTATGTGCTGGGAAGCACCAGCAACCAAATCACCACCTTGGCGGGTAGCACGGGTTCCGTGGACTTCACCAACGATCAAGGCTACGCAGTTGGCACAGTGACCAACGGAACGCTGGTGGCGACCCAAATCAGCACTACCGGCATCACCACCACCGCTGGCGATATTGCTCTGCACAAAGGTGCGACGAGCGCGGTTGGCAACATCGCCATCAATGCTGCGGTGAACTCAGGCAGCAGCAACGTCGTACTGGATGTTAGCGGTATAAATGCCGGAGTAGGCAGTGGCAGCACCCAAACGGTGGCGATTACTGCGAATGGCCTAACTTTACTTGGCACTGGCAGTCACACCTTAAATTCTAGCAATGCCGTCAGTGTCTTGGCGGGTGCTGGCACGGCGGGCGGAACTACCGGAACCGGCACGATTCAATTCACCGACAGTCAAGCCCTGTCGATTGGGTCACTGTCCCATGCCAGCGTGACAACCAACGGACTGAGAACTAGCGGCGATATCACGCTGAATATCACCGGTGGCCTAACCCAGAGCCAGTTGCTCGGGGTTGCAGGGACGCTGTCCGGCAGCGCGGCCTCGGTTAATCTTAATAATACCTCCAATACCGTTTCCACCTTAGGCAGCTTCACCGCCACCGGCGCGTTCGCCCTGACCGACAACACCGCGCTGAGCGTCAGCGGCCCGGTGTCGGGCAGCAGCGTGACCCTGACCACGACCACAGGTAACGGGTTGACCTTGGCAGGCAACGTCATCGGCAACGCGGGCGGCACAGTGACGCTGGACTCCGGCGCGGCCATTCAACAGAATTCCGGCGCGATCACCACGACCGGCACCTTGACCGGCTACACCACCGGCGCGGGCAACGCGGCGACGCTCAACAGCAACACCAATGCCGTCGGCACACTGGGAAGCTTCGCCGCCACTGGCGCGTTCGCCCTCACCGACAACACCGCCCTGAGCGTCAGCGGCCCGGTGTCGGGCAGCAGCGTGACCCTGACCACGACCACAGGTAACGGGTTGACCTTGGCAGGCAACGTCACCGGCAACGCGGGTGGCACCGTGACACTGGACTCCGGCGCGGCCATTCAACAGAATTCCGGCGCGATCACCACGACCGGCACCTTGACCGGCTACACCACCGGCGCGGGCAACGCGGCGACGCTCAACAGCAACACCAATGCCGTCGGCACCCTCGGCAGTTTCGCCGCCACTGGCGCGTTCGCCCTCACCGACAACTCCGCCCTGAGCGTCAGCGGCCCGGTGTCGGGCAGCAGCGTGGCCCTGACCACGACCACCGGTAACGGGCTGACCCTGGCAGGTAACGTCACCGGCAATGCCGGCGGCACCGTGACACTGGACTCCGGCGCGGCCATTCTACAGAATTCCGGCGCGATCACCACGACCGGCATCTTGACCGGCTACACCACCGGCACGGGCAACGCGGCGACGCTCAACAGCAACACCAATGCCGTCGGCACACTGGGAAGCTTCGCCGCGACCGGCGCGTTCGCCCTCACCGACAACACCGCCCTGAGCGTCAGCGGCCCGGTGTCGGGCAGCAGCGTGACCCTGACCACGACAGCAAGTAACGGGCTGACCTTGGCGGGCAACGTCACCGGCAACGCAGGCGGCACCGTGACGCTGGACTCCGGCGCGGCCATTCAACAGAATTCCGGCGCAATCACCACGACCGGCACCTTGACCGGCTACACCACCGGCGCGGGCAACGCGGCGACGCTCAACAACAACACCAACGCTATCGCCAACCTCGGTGCGTTCAGCACACAAGGTGCATTCACCTTAAATGACAATTACACGGCTAGTCCTGGGTTGACGGTGACCGGAACCGTGACGACCAATAAGGCTGGCGATGCCAAAATCACCAACACGGGGGCTTTAACCGTCGCTAGCACGGGTTCTGTAATAGGCAGCAACATCACCTTGGCGACGACAACAACCGGTAGCAACATAACCTTGAACGGAGCCGTGACCGATGCGCTTGCCAGCACAGTGACGCTGAACTCGGCAGGCAATATAAGCCAGAGTTCCACTGGCATTATTACGGCGATCAACCTAGTCGGCAACATCGGCACCACGGCGGAACTATACTCGGCAAACAATGTAATTACCAATCTCGGCACTTTCACCACGGGCGGCGATTTTGCCTTAAAAGACACGAACAATGCTGGGCTTAATATCACGGGCACGGTGAACAGCGGCACGGGTAGTGTGGTCCTCAACAGCACCTCGGGCGGCATCACCGAGAACTCAGGGGGAAGCATTACCACCGGAACGGGCGCAAACACAGGCTTGCTATTGCTAGGCACGGGCATCTTCGACCTGTATACCAATGGTTCGTCGAATTCTGTCCCCATTCTGGCAGCCTACACCACGGGCACTAGCAGCATCCAATTCAAGGATAGCTATAGTTCAGGTTTAGTCGTGGGTACGGTCAATGACACACTGTCAGGGACAACGGCACCCCAGAATAAGGGCATCTCCACCTCGGGCTTGGTGAGACTAGTAACCACCTTGGGCGATATTAACGGCGATGGCGTTGCCACTCCCAATCTGAATAGTGCCAGGATCACCACCACGGACACCACTGCGGCTGGCGGCGTGATACTCAATGCGGCGGGAGGCATCGGCATCGTCGCCCCGGTGTATACCACCACAACAGCCGGCAACGCCTCGACAGGAACCCTATTAAAACTCACCTCCAACGGAGATGGAGCCAAGGGCAACATCAGCTTGATTGAAGACAACACGCTGAATACCAGCCGGATTAATCTTGGTATCAATGGTACAAGCACAGCCGGTACAAACACAGACGGTACCAGTAAAAGAATCCTCGTCACGCTGGGTACTTTGGCCAACAATACGTTCATTGTTGATAGCAAAATAGGCTTTTCTAACGTTGATTTGACACTGAATTCACCCAATAGCAATATTGTCAACCCCAGCGGTTCTGGTCCGTTCACGGTCACGGCCAACACGTTGACCCTACAAGCAGGTGGGACCATTGGGGGAACCGACGCAGGTGGAGGAACCGTCACCGGCACCGCCCCAATCCAAACGGCGGCGGCGGTGATCAACGCCATTAGCAGCGATGCCGCGCTCGGCGGTACGGCCAGTTTGGGTGGAATATACCTATTAAATAACCAGACGACCACGCTAACCGCCTTGGCAACCACCTTCGGTGCAAGCAGTGGTGCAATCAAAGTGGGCAACACCACGGGCATGCTGACCATCGGATCGGGTGGCGTGGCTTCCCAGTACAACACCGTGAATTTGTACGACTCGTCTACCGCAACGACTGACGGCATCACCTTGGCCTCTGGCAGTACGGTCACTGGTTACAATGCTACTCTAGGCGGCACTGCAGTCACCTTGTCCGCCGACCAGCTTTTCGTCAATAATTCTGGTTCGGGAGCCGTCTCCGTGAACGCAGGGGCACAGTGGTTGGTGTACTCCGCCGATCCGACTAAAGACACCTTTGGTGTGGGTAGTATTTTGAGCAGTGGTAATATTGCTCAATGGCATGTGAGTTACGCCGACATTCCCAGCACTTC
>QJPH01000144.1 GCA_003242955.1 Candidatus Methylumidiphilus alinenensis | reverse complement strand
AAAGCAGGCGCTCTACCAATTGAGCTAAGGCCCCATCTTTATTTCAGAATCCGTACCCTATCCGAAGTGGCTTGGGCTAGGAAATCTGGTGGCTAGTTAACAAATGCTCTGACCAGCCTAAATCGGATTAAAAGTTGGAGTTCTCAAACCTAAAGTGAGAAAAACTCAAACCTATTTTCGATACTTCCATATGTTCCAGGTTTGGTGATGGCTGGCACTAAACCCCTTTTGGAGCGGTCCATTCAGCGTTCGGCATCGATGTCTGACTCTCAGCCCCCAAACACCCACCACCCCTGACACCCCAAACACCCACCACCCCTGACACCCCAGATACCCACCACCCCTGACACCCCAGATACCCACCCCCGGTACCTTGCGTACTTGACGTACACTCTGTACTATCCCTTCTATGAGCCAAATCCTGAGTTACTCGAAAATCACCGACGCGCGATCCGCGATGGCGGACATCTATGACAACGCTGGTCGCAACCTTGTTGTTGACATCACCCGAGAAGATGATCCACCTGTGGTGGTTCTCAAGATGGATTCCTTGATACCTCTTCTCTCCGCCCAATGTGTTTTTGAGCCCAAAGCCCACTTTTCTGATGATGGAAGCGTGAGCATTTGGCTTGAAGGGCTTCCCGTTAGTGCTCAAGGTGAGTCTTTGGGGGAGGCGGAGTCAGAACTCGTACAGTCATTGCGAGACTTTGCCGAAATCTGGGTAGAGGATCTTCGTGAGTACCCAAACCATCGTGATAACTGGGTCCTACCAGCACTCGTCCGGCTGGTTAAAGATGATGAGCAACTGCACCAACTGGTTTTTGGCAATGAGTGATGAGGCAGCCCACTCTAAAAGAACTCCGACGTTTTGTTGAAGTAGAAGGATGGGAAGACAAGGACGCTAAATCGGGCAAGTCAAAAGGTGATCATCACCGCTACGTATTCACTACCCCAGCCGGTGAGCGGCTATACACCAGAATTTCCCACGGGAAGGATGAGATTCGCTCGCCTAAACTTTTCGCAACCATTCTAAAAGATCAACTCTGTATTGATGAGGAGCAGTTTTGGAATGCCGTTGATAATGGTGTGAAACCAAAGAGACCTATGCCAGAATCCATTGAGGAGCGCGTGGGGATAGATGCAAAACTTGCTCGAAACTTAGTTAACAAGGTGGGGATGGCTGAAAAAGATTTGGTGGGGCTAACTCAAGCTGACGCCGTAAAAATCTGGCACGACTGGCTCAGCTCTAAACAGGGACCCAGCGCGCCATAACTGACCTCAAACCTGGAGGACATCCTTTGTGAACTTGTAGCGAGTAGAACTTCGGTGGGGAGCAGATGAGCCCCATTTCTTCCAAAGAGGATGAACTTGGTTTTTCTTTTCAGAGCCACGAGTTCCTACCTACGCGCTGTCGGGTTCGAGGTTTAGCCTTGTCCAATGCCAGCCAAGCGCAGTGAAGAAGAGGCCAGAGCCTTCTTCATCTCTAAGGGCCTCACCCCACTGGAGCCTTACCCAGGGCAGAGCAAGCCCTGGAAATCTAAGTGCAAAAACTGCAAGCAGGTCGTCTCCCCTCACTTCTCATCCATCAAAGCTGGTCGCAGATGTGGAGTTTGCTCTGGCAAGGTAGTTATTCCGGAGTTGGCGATTGAGGTGATGCGCAAGGCTTTTCTAGAACCACTGGTGCCTTACGCCGGAACTAAGACTGCTTGGAAATGTAAGTGCTTGGAATGCGGTCACATTGTTCATACCTACTACTCCGATGTCCTGCACCGAGGAGCTAGATGTGGCTACTGCCAGAAGAAAGCTGTGGATCCAAAAGAGGCAGTTGGAGTTATGCGAGCCGCTGGGTTCATTCCGCAAGTTCCATACCCCGGGGCTACTACGGGCTGGCGCAGCAAGTGCAAAGTTTGCAAGCGAGAGTCCTTCCCGGCCTACACCTGGGTGAAGTGGGGCAAGACTGGTTGTATTTATTGCAAGAAGCTTTTAGTAGTTCCAAGCGAGGCTGAGGACTTTATGCGTAAGAACAACCTCGAGCCGTTAGTTGCCTACCCGGGAGCAAGAGCAGCGTGGAAGTGCAGGTGCACCAAGTGCGGACGGATCGTTGCCCCTCAATACAGTGCAATAGCTACGAGTGGCCAAGGACCGTGTAAGTACTGTTCAAGAAAAGCAGTCGATCCGGTAAGTGCTAAGAAGTTTATGATCTCAAAGGGGTTGATCCCGCTCGAGCCCTACTCGCGATCTGATGGACCTTGGAAATGTAGATGCAAGAAGTGTAAGAACGTAGTGACGCCGACGTACATCTCGGTCTTCCGGGGACAGGGTGGTTGCAAGTTCTGTGCCACTAGTGGAATCGATTACCAAGCCCCGGCCTTTATCTACCTGATGACTCATAAGAAGCACGGCGCGCACAAGATCGGCATTGGAACAGATAAGACCGTTGATAACCGGATCCGCTCCCACGAGCGCGCAGGGTGGGAGAGCTACCGGTCAATCCCAGTAGCTAGTGCCATCGAAGCTGAGGCGGTTGAGTTCGCGGTTCTTTCTTGGATTAGAAATGATTGGGGGCTACCTCCGTACCTGAGCAAGAGGGAGATGGCTCGGGGTGGCTATACCGAGACGATCGAAGCTGCGGAGATTGACTTGCAAACTATTTGGCGGCGAGTGCTCCTAGAAAAGCGAAGGAGCGAGAGGAAGTAGCCAACCTGGTAGGTTGAATCTGACATATGTAAGCTCTGACCTACCACATCAGTTATTTTCCATAACTTCCCACCAATCTTTATTCCACTTAGGTGCGAGCTACAACCCCCAAAACCCTCCTAGCTCTAGTCAGCACATTTCCTCAAGCCACCACCTGCCTTAGGCTTTGCGTTACCAAGGAGGCGAGATGGGGAAGAAGACCAAACTACAGGGCAGCCCTGCGTTTGCGCTGCCGCACGCAGCCGGTGCCACCATCGTGCCGTTCCAAACCCTTACCCACGAAACATTTGGCGCTATTGGTTACTCGTGGTCTGAGTTTTGGATCTACGAGGCCGAGCTCGCACAAGACTCTTATGAGAAACTCAAAGCTCTCCACCAAGCGGTTCTTGTTATTGAGCCCCACGCAAATGGAATCAGGTCTATCCACGATAAAGAACTCCTCAAAGCACTCTATGAAGCAGGAACAGGGCTTGTTAGTCACGCCACCCGATCTGTGCAACATCTAGTTGAAGCTATGGCACGACAAATAAAAACACCACTTGTAGAGACAACTGCCACCGAGAGAATCAGAGAAGCGTGCAGAGATCTTGGGCTAGATGATTACTCATCAACTGATGGGTATCAAGGATTTGCTGAGATGCTTAGCATCCGAGACGCAGTAGAGCACCCCACGCAGGCGCGAATCTTTACCGGCGATCCAAGCAAATGGGATCAAGTTCCCCTCGCCTGGAGTATCTCTGAGCGAAGTATCAAAGCCTATGAAAGGTATGCAGATTGGTTTGATTTACTCACTCGAGATTTTGATGCTTACTTATCAACTGTTAGTAAGCCAGAAATCCTCTCTGTACGTGCCAGGGGTTTGATGTCCCCGATGTCAGTGAAAAAGCCGCCAAGAACATAGAGCAATCGTCGGGATCGTAGTTGATCCCCTTAGAGCCCGTGGAAAGGATGATAATGAAAACACCACCAGGATGGTACCCAGATCCAAAAAATCCACTTCCTGAAAGGTATTGGGATGGGGAGTACTGGACCAGCAGAGTGCGGACATCTCTCCACCAATACGGAGAAGTTATTGAGCCTGAGAGCAAGGATGACACCAGGGGAATCAGAACGAGTGAACCAGTGTCGCTTTACACCTCGTACGAGCCCGATACGGATGCTTTTGTGATGTCTTTCGGTGTCGGAATAGTTCTCTACTTCATTCTCATAGCCACCGATCTTCCCTCCTCAGCATCCAATTTTCAAAGTTGGAATTTTGGTTTCCTGCTTATCGGCTACATCTTAAACACTGTCCTGATGATGTACAGATTCCAGAACTACCCGCTAGATAAGCCAAAGTCGGTACTCTACAAAATCCGTATCGGGGTTATATCTGTTGGAGTGATTCTCCTGCTCCACTACCTTTTCCATTTAGCGCGCTAGGCAGATAGCTTCTTATCTAAGTAGGTGTAGATAGATGTGCAAGCGTTAATCACCAACCAAGCCTCTGGCTCCTCCAGTAATGCTTTGTTTGGGTGTGCTGGGCTTGCATTATTTCTGATTGGATTTAGTACACCAGCAATGGTTCCAAATGAGTTTAAGATGATTCTGACCTCACCTGATCGCTCACCTAAGTTTGCTAGTTTCGGATGGTTGAGTTTGATTGCTCTTAGTAGAGCTCCGATCGTCGGTTGATCGGGGACTTCGATCTCTTCCTCTTGGCAGATAAATTTTAGGTAGCCGTGTAGCGCCGTATGTACGCGATCGACTGCTCTGGCAGAACCCCCACTTTCCATTAAAGCCTGTGCATCTTGAAGGGCGGCGCGAACCACCTCACTTGCCCCTTTCAGATCTCCGCCTCCTATTAGTTTTACTCCTTCGATTCTTGCAATCAGCGCGTTGATCTGAGCCACCTGCTCTTGGCGGAACGCAGCTTTTGGAGTTACGGGAAAACGTTGAAGAACTCCGCGAAGTACCTTCACCTGAGCCTGCGAAGGGAGGGCTTTAACGATCTCGATAAAAGCCTCGCGAGTAGTAGCACCCTCAGGCCAACCGGGAAAATCAATGTTGCAATACTCTGGAAAGAACTCGCGGAACGTCCTATAGCTAAATTGACCGAGGTAACCATCATCTATCCCGAGGAAACCACCGGCAACACCAATGTACCTATTTACAATAAACAAAACTTCACCGTGAGTTAGTGCGGTTGGATCCTCGTCGATCATCGCCGCTTCGTTAAGCCTTCTCCACGGTAGTCAGCTCAAGTCCAAGCACTGAACAGAGCCGCCCCAGGGTCCGGGTGTCGGGCCAGACCACACCCATCAAGACATCTGAGACCGTCTGCCGGCGGACCGTGGCCAAGGCCCCAACCAACGAATTCGACATTCCGCGTTCGCCTTGGCGAGCGCGCAGCTGCCTAGTGACACTCCACAGCGAGGCGGCGGCATCAGCCAGCGCCTTGTCCTTTTCATCAAATACAGCCTTCGTGTCTAGCCAACTGCTGCCCTCTTTGAGCAGCGATGCCGGACCTACTGCGCTCTCACTGATTGCCATTGGCAAAGATTCCTCCTCGTCTCGATTGAAAACTACTCGCCACACCAAGAAAGTCGCCTGTTTCTCCGACCACTCTGTCTGCCATAGCGCCCCCCGTTTCCGAGGGTCCGGGCATAGTCCAAACCGTCAATCAGCGGCATAACTCGGGGTATGTGCGGTAGAGCGAACAAAAAGATTGACAGAGGAGACTAAGTGGAGTACACAAAGGGCAGTAATCGAACAGATGTTCGGATAGAGGCCGCAGCCTTATGGGAGAGCAATGTGGGTGCACCAGTGAGAAGTAGTAGAGCCACAACCGCCAAGCGCCACAAGAAGCGTGCCACAGCCACTCCTAAAGTTGTTCCAATCCAACCAACCTCCAAGTCCAACGACCCAGTGTCAGAGGTCATCAATAACTGGAAGCCTGGTCGACGCCTCCCAGAGATTGCCCTGGTCTGGGAGGAGATCGCCCCGATCGTTCGAGCTCACGTATCAGGCACGGGGGTGGCGGGCGTTGACCCAGCCCGCAAGTACTTAGTTGCCCTGGCCAGGCACACCGCTACTAGAAAAAACGCCGGCCACCGCATCGATGATGCCGAGGAGTTGCTCGGTGATGATGCATTGATCTCAACCTTTGGCTCAAAAGCCCCCACCAAACAGATGAAGTCTTCGAGGGCCTTAGAGCTCGGCCAAATCAGGCGTTTAAGAGCGCGCCTTCTGCCAGAGGTTTACGAGAAATCTCCCGACCTAGTTGTAGGCCGGAAGGGATTTGTTGAGGCCTACTCACCTTCAGAGATTGCTCAATTAATGGCCTATGCAAGACAACGTTCCAATCCCGTAGCTCTACATCTACACGCGGCTTTACTTTTATCTCTTGGAGCAGGGTTAACAGGTTTTGAGTTATCACTTGCACGTGGAAGTGACTTAGTTGCTACACCGTGGGGATTGTTTATCGACACGCAAGGGCTCTCATTCGGTGGAAACCGAGGAGCAAGACAAGTGCCAATCTTGGAGCAGTACGAGGACGAGTTAAGTGAACTCGCCAAAGAGATCGGCGATGATCTATTTCTAGGAGTAGATGGAAGTGGTAAACCACAAGAGCCAAGTTCAATGCAGGCTAAGCGGCGTAATCTTCCACGCTTTAAAGCCAACCGTGCCCGAAGCAACTGGACAAGGTCTTTGCTAGAAAACGGCGCGACTTTCATCTGCTTGCGCGAGGCCGGTGTGGCAGTAGCTAATGAAGGCTATCTCAGCAAGTTGAGTAAGGATCTAACCGTTGATTTCCAGGAGTACATCACCACCGTTAGAGGTGGGAACACTACATTTGATCAAAGCAAACACCCGCATCTATTTCAGTATGCAAAAGGTCAGTAAAAATGGCCGCTATCTCCTCCTATCCCATTAGCCCCACTCATAACTTATTAGCTCCGGTGCGGGCGCCAAGAGTTCGAGTTATCGCACCTAGCGCTGATGTTGCAAAGCCAACGAGCGCGCAGTTAACCGAAGCCTCTGCCGTGATTGCACAGACCGGTTGGCTTGAAATGTTAGAACCACTAATGCCCCACGCTCTTAGAAGAGCAAGAGGTAAACATCTTGGTGGGCGTAAGCCAGAGATGACTCTCAAAGCACTGCTCACAGGTTGTTTGCTACTTGCGATTATGGAGCGGCCTATTCTGATCAAGGATGTTTGGCGCTTGCTCGCCTTTGGAATAGATGCTGGTTCACGCAAACACCTAGGGCTAAATCCCAAGCGTGAGATAATAGAGCGAATGGTCTCACGCGCCTTTGGGTTAGTAGCTGCGACTATCAACTCAAGTATCCACGCAGAATCTAATGCTCCGCTTTTTGATCCAGAGAACGTAAAGAAACTGCTTGGGCTAGATCCTGATGACCTACTCACCGGGGAGGATCATCAGAACTTTATTGACCAGGTGTTGGGTGAGAATGAGATTCGCCTCGATGCCTTTATCCGTGGAGGCCTTCGCGCTACCCACCCAACTGACGCAGAGCACGAAGGTGACTACGCGCTCGATGGCTCTTACATCTCCTCTTGGGAAGCGCCCAATCGTTCAAGACGCCGTACCACCTACATTGATAAGAACGGTGAGAAACAAAGGCGCTCTGTCAATCCAGAAGAGATGAGTGACCCGGATGCAACCTGGTGGTCAAAGAAAAGTGGTCCTATCGCAAGCCGTGGTCGGCTTGCCGGATCAAATGACTCAGGACTTGGTTACCTCATTACCGCCGTTACCTGGGTTGAGAAAGATTTCGGACCAAACAAAAGGGGCGCAGACATTCCATACTTGATTGATCACCTCTCAGTGAAGACCGCCAACACAATCGGCCACCGAGAGGGATCGCGAGTTATCGAGTCAATGATCTCTCATCACGAGCGAGAAGATGCAGCGGCTAAAAAGTGTGACAGGGTTCGCGGGGACATTCTTGCTGATCGGGAATACTCAAATACCGTAGCCTGGTTAAAATCAATGCACGCCGTAGGGCTTACCCCGCACTTTATGCTCCATAAAGACCAGACCGGTCACACTCGCACTCTTGCCACTGGGCCAATCATTGTTGATGGAATCCCGTACTCACCTGGAATGCCGGAAGTCTTGCGCCTGTCTATGGGTCCAGCCCTCTTTGCGACCAGAGATGATCGCTCAGTTAAGGCGGCCCATAACCTACATAGAAAGCCTTACCGCATTCGTGCCTATGGGAACTCACGCCAAGATGATGGCTCCTTGAAGTTCTACTGCCCCGCATCCAACTTAGCCAAGGCTTCAATCAACTGTGCGAACAAACCAAGTAGTAAGCGAGGAAGCACCACCCGCATCCAGATTGGCACCGCTATGCCAGTGATCGTGAACTCACCTATGCCTGCCATCTGCGCTCAATCATCTGTGACCGTACCCTTTGATGAAGTTCCTTTTTGGCAGCCTCACATCCCAGGAACGCCAGAGCACCAGTGGAGTATCAACCGCCGCAATTTGATTGAATCGACCTTCTCCAAAATCAAAGACGAAGCCACCCAAAGCGTACGTCGAGGAACTTTTAGAGTTATGGGAAGAGCTAAGGTTTCGATGGCGGTGCTCTTCAATGCAATGGCTTCCAACTTAGTTGAGGTCCAGCGTTGGCGACTTCGTAAGGCTGGAGTCCGCTCACTCGATGCTATGCGCGAGAAGGTGGCTAGAACCCCACGGCACCACACCCGCGCCAGAATCGTTGCAGCTAATAAGCGTGAAGAGGCCGCGAGGGCGCGTGCCGCCAGAGTGCTACTCGAAGAGTTAGGCGCAGTTGTCAATCTTGGGACCGGTGAGATTTTAGAAAGCTCATCTCCGCCCACACCTTTACCTTGATCTAGAAGTTGTAGAGGTTAAAGAAGAAGAAGAAGAACCAAGAGCTTGATTGAGGCTGCCCAAAAGGGCGGCCATTTTTGCATTAGCGCCGCAAACCAACACCCCGGCGCGAACTAACCACTCTCAAACCACCATCAAATAGAAAAATGCCTACCCAGGAGCTCTAAAAAGAGTCCGCGGTAAGCATTTGTCTTGATGTCACTGACCCAAAGGTTATGACATCCTGGTGGGCCTGGGAGGACTTGAACCTCCGACCTCTTCCTTATCAGGGAAGCGCTCTAACCAAGCTGAGCTACAGGCCCATTTTATGGGTTTCGTGCGAGTGCCTGAGGCTACCCGACTTCAGGGATTAGCCCAAAATCTCCTCGATAACTACATCTTTCACCTGAGTAATAGAGACAACAGAGGTGCCTTCATCAAGGTTTACTAGGCGAACACCCAGGGTATCTCGACTAGTCTCTCGAAT
>QJPH01000484.1 GCA_003242955.1 Candidatus Methylumidiphilus alinenensis | reverse complement strand
TTTACGAAAAGATGCGTCTGAAACGCTTGCCGTTTGACGAAGTGTTCGATGTTTATGCTTTTCGGATCATCACCAGTAGCGTGGACGAGTGTTACCGGGCGCTGGGCGTGGCCCACAACCTGTTTAAACCTGTGCCAGGCCGCTTCAAGGACTACATCGCGGTACCCAAGGCCAACGGCTACCAATCCCTGCACACCGTGCTGGTCGGCCCTCGCGGACAGCCATTGGAAATGCAGATTCGCACCAAAGCCATGCACCACTTGGCCGAATGCGGCATCGCCGCCCACTGGCTTTACAAATCTGAAAGCGGGCAAGTTTCCAATTCGCAAACCCGCGCCAACGAATGGCTACGCGACTTGGTGGAAATCCAGAAACACGCCGGCGATTCGATGGAGTTTCTAGATAATCTCAAGGTCGAGTTGTTCCAGCATGAGGTTTATGTGCTGACCCCGAAGGGCAAAATCATTAAATTGCCAAGAGGGTCGACCATTGTCGATTTCGCCTATGCGGTGCATACCGATGTCGGCAATGCCTGTGTATCCGCCCGTGTTGATCGAGTGCTCTCACCCTTGCAAACCCAATTGGTGAACGGCCAGACGGTGGAGGTCATCACCGCGCCTTGGGCTAGGCCAAATCCAGTATGGCTTAATTTTGTTGTAACTGCCAAGGCCAGATCGGCCATTCGCGGCTACTTACGCAATTTCAAGAAACAGGAAGCTATCAATTTGGGGCTCAAGCTATTGGAAAAGGAACTCGCTGCCCGTGGCATGAGGCTTGACGACATACCTGATGCGCGTATCAAAGAATTGCTGAAAACGCTGGATTTGCCTACACCCGAATCATTGCATGAGGATATCGGTCTCGGCAACCGTTTGCCGTTCTTGATGGTGCGGCTTTTGATGCAAGAAGAAATCGGCCCTCATACGCCTCGGCAGGAGGGCGGCGACAAAGCAGTGCGCAACCCGCTCATCATCAAAGGTTCGGAAGGCATGGTGGTGAGCCTGGCTAAGTGCTGCCGCCCAATACCGGGGGATGAAATTGCCGGTTTCTTCAATCCCGGCAAGGGTATAGTGGTGCATTCCAGCGAATGCAAAAACGTCATCGATTTGCGTAAGAAGCAGTTCACCGGGTTGGACGTGGAATGGGACCGGCAGGTGAGCGGCGACTTTCCCGTGGAAATTCGCCTGGAATTGCTCAACAAACTGGGCACACTAGCCAAAGTCGCCTCCGCCATATCCAAGATGAAAGCCAACATCGAGAACGTGCAGATTACCAATCAAGACAGCGAGCTTTCCACCGATGTCATCACCTTGAGGGTTAAGGATCGCCTACACTTAGCCAATGTCATGCGCGAATTACGGAAGCTCTCCGTGGTCTTGAATATTTCCCGTGTCAAATCCGAAACTAAAAACAAGAGAACATGAGCAAACAAATCATCCATTCCCATCATGCTCCGGTTGCCATTGGTGCCTACTCGCAAGCGGTTAAAGTCGGTAACACCGTTTATCTTTCCGGTCAAATCCCCCTTGATGCGGCAACCATGACCCTTGTCGAAGGATCCATGGATGCGCAAATCCGCCGCGTATTCGACAATTTAAGTGCCGTCGCCGAAGCTGCCGACGGTTCCTTGAACGATATCGTCAAATTAAATGTATTCTTGACCGACTTGTCCCATTTCGCATTGGTCAATGAAATCATGGCTGGTTATTTTAACGATCCCTTCCCCGCCCGTGCGGTCATTGGCGTTGCCTCCCTTCCGCGTGGCGCAAGCGTTGAAATAGATGCTGTGATGGTATTGGGTTAGCCTAGACAGGCTCTTTGTATGTCCCTTTCCGAGCCTCCGGGCAACATGAAGATCGCTTCCTTGAAAGGTGTAGGGGCAAAGACTCTGGAACGCCTTGGCAAGCTGGGTTTGCATAAAATCCAAGATCTGCTTTTCCATCTCCCAGCCCGCTATGAAGACCGGACATCCCTAGTACCCATAGGAAGAATAAAACAAGGCGATCATGCATTGGTTGAAGGCCATGTGGAGGTGGCGGATGTTATTGCCAAAGGTCGGCGTTCATTGGTTTGCCGGATCAGCGATGGAACCGGTGTTTTGTACTTGCGGTTTTTCCATTTTACCGGCGATCAACTATCCCGCCTGAAGCCTGGTGCTATCTTGCGATGTTATGGCGAAGCAAGGGAAGGCTATTACGGTACGGAAATGGTCCATCCCGACTACGAGCACATTAGTGGCGGGGAAGTAGGCAGCGCCAATCAATGCCTGACACCGGTTTACCCGTCAACGGAGGGTTTGCACCAGAAATCCCTACGCTCATTGGTGGGCCGGGCTTTGGAGTTATGCAATGAGGACGAGGGTATATTGCACGAATGGCTTCCTGGCGAACTGTTGTCCACATTGGCCATCCCCCCACTGTCAGAGGCTGTGCGATTGTTGCATGGGCCTCCCGTTGAGGCTGGGCTTAAACGTTTAGAACTGGCAAAGCAGCGTCTGGCGTTTGAGGAATTGTTGGCCCATCACCTCAGTGTGAGCCGCTTTCGTGAACATATGAGGCAGCAGCCTGCCCCCATCCTGCGTCTAGGCGAAACTGTTTCCAGGCAATTCCTAGCTTCCCTTCCGTTCGCTTTGACAGCAGCACAAAACCGGGTAATCCATGAAATTGCAGACGACATAGGCACTGCAAAACCGATGATGCGCCTAGTGCAGGGCGACGTCGGCTCTGGCAAAACCGTCGTCGCGGCTTGGGCTGCGCTTGCGGCTTTGTCTTCCGACTGCCAAGTCGCTTTCATGGCTCCGACTGAGTTACTGGCGGAGCAACACTTCCGCAGCTTCAGCCAATGGCTGGAGCCACTTGGTGTGCAGGTTGCCTACTTGGCCGGCAAGCACAAGGGCCAGGTTCGCCGGGATACATTGGAATCCATAGCCGAAGGCCGCGCCGGTGCAGTGCTGGGCACCCATGCGTTGTTTCAGGAGGAAGTAAAATTCCAACGCCTAGGGCTGGTCGTCATCGACGAGCAACACCGTTTCGGCGTCCATCAACGCTTGGCGTTGCGGGAAAAAGGGGCACGCGACGGACTCTACCCCCACCAGTTGATTATGACCGCCACCCCAATTCCCCGCACTTTGGCGATGTTGGGCTACGCAGACTTGGACGTGTCGGTGATCGACGAATTGCCGCCCGGGCGCAGCCCGGTCAAAACTTCCGTGATTCCCTCGACACGCAGGGAAGAAGTCATCGCCCGCATTAGCGACTGGGTGAAGAGAGGAAGTCAGGTTTATTGGGTCTGCACCCTCATTGAAGAGTCTGAGGCAATGGAGTGCGAGGCGGCGGAGAACACCGCAGCCGCCTTGACGGGGGCGTTGCTGGAAGTGCGGGTCGGCCTGGTCCATGGGCGCATGAAACAAGGCGAGAAGGAAGAAGTCATGGCCCGGTTCAAGTCAGGATCGGTCGATTTGTTGGTAGCCACCACCGTTATTGAAGTCGGGGTGGACGTGCCCAATGCCGGTTTGATGGTCATCGAGAACCCGGAACGCCTTGGGCTGGCGCAGATACACCAGTTGCGGGGGAGGGTTGGGCGAGGGCCGGGCGACAGCTTTTGTGTGTTGATGTACCAGCCGCCATTGACGCAGTCCGCCAAAGAGCGTCTGGGGATATTGCGTGAAACTAGCGATGGCTTTGTGATTGCTGAAAAGGATTTGCAATTGCGGGGTCCGGGCGAATTGTTGGGCATCCGACAAACCGGCCAAGTCCAGTTCCGCATCGCTGATTTTGCCCGCGACGGAGGAATGCTGGATCAAGTCAAATCGACCGCCGAGGCATTGCTGAAGCACCACCCGGAAGCAGTGGTGCCATTGCTAAGCCGCTGGTTGGCGGATGGAACAAGGTATGCGGAAGTGTAGGTGGATGCGATTAAAAGCCATGCAACCATCAGCCCCCCCTTTGCCAAAAGGGAGTAGGGGGTTTTCATGGGGCTTGGTTGCATGGCATGATGATGAATGATGGGGCTACCGCATGATTTTTAATTGAACCCACCCCTAATTTTTTAAATCGGAGACAATGACAATGAACACATTCAAAACTTCACGTCTTTTCCTGATGGTAATATTCGCCATCGCTTTATTCGGTTTGCTGGCTTGTAGCAAAGTCAATAAGGAAAATTATGACAAGTTGAAAATAGGCATGGGCTATGACGAAGCCACTGCACTGCTTGGCGAACCCGACCAATGCGAAACCTTGCTGGCGTTTAAAAGCTGCACTTGGGGGAAAGGCCCGAAAACCATCACGATACGGCTGGCTGCGGATAAAGTGATTCTGTTTGAAAACCAAGGGTTGTAATACAGGTTTATCAACATCCGCGATTGATTGCTTGGCGGTCATAAAACCTCAGCCAATTATTGTCATCCCACCCATATAAGGCAGCAAAGCTTCCGGCACTCGGATGCGGCCTTGTTCGTCCTGATAGTTTTCCATTACCGCGATCATGGTCCGTCCCACGGCGAGTCCCGATCCGTTCAGGGTATGGACTAATTCCGGTTTGTTGGTGGCTGGATTGCGCCAGCGGGCACGAAGGCGGCGTGCTTGGAAGTCACGGAAATTGCTGCATGAGGAAATCTCGCGGTAAGTGTCCTGCCCTGGGAGCCAAACCTCCAGATCGTAGGTTTTGGCAGATGAAAACCCCGTATCGCCTGCGCAAAGTACCATGCGGCGGTAGGGAAGCCCCAATTTTTCCAGAATGGTTTCGGCATGGCGGGTCAGTTCCTCGTGGGCGGAGACGGAATCCTCGGGCTTTTCGATGCGTACAAGCTCAACTTTCTCGAACTGGTGTTGGCGGATCATGCCCTTGGTATCCTTGCCCGCCGAACCCGCCTCACTGCGGAAACAGGGTGTGTGGCAGACATATTTCAATGGCAGGCTTTCTTGGATTTCATCCCGCACCAGATTGGTGACCGGCACTTCGGCGGTGGGGATCAAATAGAACGGCGGTTCGCGGACGATCTTGAACAAATCTTCTTCGAACTTGGGCAATTGGCCCGTGCCCCTCATGCTATCGGCGTTTACCATGAACGGCACATACGTTTCGGTGTAGCCATGCTCGTCGGTATGGACATCCAGCATCAACTGGGTGATCGCCCGTTGCAGCCGCGCCAATGGGCCTTGTAGCACGACGAAACGCGCACCGGTCAGCTTCGCGGCGGCCTCGAAATCCATCCCTAAGCTTGCGCCAAGTTCAGTGTGGTCCTTTGGTTGAAAATCGAACCGGGGCGGCTCGCCCCAGCGCTTGATTTCGACATTGGCCTCTTCGCTCTTACCATCCGGCACGTCGGCGTCGAGAATGTTGGGGATGTCCAGCAACAGTTCTTCTAAACTGGCTTGAATGGCCTCCAATTCCTGTTCGTTGTTTTTCAGATCGTCGCCAAGATGCGCCACCTCGTCCAGCAGAGGCTGGATGTCATCGCCACGCGCCTTGGCCTGGCCTATGGATTTGGACCGTGTGTTGCGCTGGTTTTGCAGCGTCTGGGTCAACACTTGGATGTCTTTGCGGCGGTTTTCCAGTGCGGCAAAGGCGGGTTTGTCGACGGTCAAGCCTCGACGGGCCAATTGCGTTGCGACTTCGTCCAGATTAGTGCGGAATAAACGGGGGTCTAGCATGTCATTACCGTAAATAGAAAATAAAGTTTAAACATTTGAAAAAAGGATTCTGCTGGTTCCCAAGCTCTAGCTTGGGAACCGCTGTCTTAGCTCCAGTTTAAATTGCCTAAAGAAGCAGGAGCTTCAAAGACCGCGTTCCCAAGCTGGAGCTTGGGAACGAGCAAAATGTTTGTTGATTGGAAAGAAGTGACATCTGTTCCGTCATTCTGGCAGATACCGAAGACCAGATTGCAGGGATGCCCCTTCCCCTCCGTCCATGGAGCCTAGATTCCGACGATCCCTGCCGGAATGATGGTGTCTAGGCATCAACACCAAGAATTAAAACCGGGATATCAATATTCGACTCTCCCCGGTGGTGCAAATCCCAGGCAAACTGTTCAAAGTAGGATACGCCGGTACTCATTTCGTCGGCAAATCTCTTCACTGGGACAATTTCAATGCCTGTGTCTATAATGCCCATCTTACTAAAAATGGTCATTTTGAGTTTGTATTACATTGCCTCCGCTATTATTGCGATAGGTTTCCCAAGAAATAGAATATTCGTCGGCCTGATTGCCCCATCCCTGCCAACCAGGACGAGTTCCACGGGCAAACAACTCCAGATATGGCCCAGGGCTACATGCTTCAATGATTTCGTACAATTCATCAGGCTTGCGACTGTGTTCCTGCTTCTGTGACCGGATGATATTAACTTGTTTCCGGCCAGGGGCAAGTGTACGCATCTTACCGCGAATGCCAAATAAAATGATTTCCGTGGTATTGCGGAAATAAAACCCCACTCCTCGCCCGTCTGGCCCACCATCCTTCCGTACTTTATGCCAGATAATATTACTCTTATAATCAAAACCCCAAGTCCGCATGACCTCCAATCCCTGTGGAAGCATGGCATTGGGAACCCATAAGTACAAATGTGCGGGATTATCGGCGATTGATTGAACGGGGATTGCGCAAATTTCCGACTGTGGCAGGGTTGCGTAACGATTCAACCGTTTGTGTTCCGGTGCCATTTTCCCCGTCCGGTTGGTAAATTGCCAAGGCGGGTCGGCCAAAATGGTTGTGAACTTTTTGTTTCCAAAATTTTCAAGAAAATTCCCATTCGTCATTATATATTCTCAATGTAAAGTTTTTTTGTGATCCCAATCACAATCAACGGACAACCCGCGCCACTGCCACCCTCAATTCTAGGTAATAGCTTAGACATGTGTGTAGTGGAATTCCCATAAGAAGAACCTCGACCTAAAGAATTAAATATTTCCTGCAATTCGTCACACCTAGTGAAAATTATCCCAACACTGATAGCCCTAAGATCGAAGAGTAGGCGAAAGTTATTCAAGTCTCTGTCAAAAAATGGGTCTTTGTTATTCCACTCAAGCACTAAGGCTATTCTGTTTTTATAACAATCGACCTTATGGGTTGGCGATTCAAGTTTGGATTCATCAACAATAACAGCAGTGGAAAATTGTTTCTCAATCCATCCTTTCTCACCCAGAAAACTATCCACCCATTTTGCAAGTTCGGATTTGTTGCCTCCTCCTTTGGCAATGAAGGGCAGATCAGATAGGGCATTCCAGACGGTTGTTTGCGGTTTGAGATGTTGATAAAACAACGGCGGTGTTGGAATACACAGTTCTTGTGCTCCGGTGAAATTTGCAACAGCCTTGGCATCGTACACGGGTTCAGGGAAAGTAATTTCTCCGGTATAGTCTTTGATGCCAATAAACACCGTCCGAAAGCGCATTTGTGGAATGCCGTAATGCCCAGCGAACAGGATTTTATGTTTGACCTTGTAGCCCATGGCCTCAAGTTCCCGGTAAGTCTATGGTTTTCATCGAATCCAAATGTTTATAAACTTCTCCCCAACAACATCCCAACCCACACAGCCAACGCCGTGCCTAGGGCGTTGAATGCGAACAGCCCCGGCAAACCACCGCGCCAGCCGAGTCCGACGGAGGCCATTTTCTGGGCTAAAATCAGCGTCGTGGCAGTGGCGACCACGCCTAACACAACAATCAGCGATTGAAGTTGCGCCTGTTCACTCCAATCCAAGCGACGCAGCACCCAATTGGAACCACAACCCAAGGCCATGGCGGCGACAAAACCCAAAAAGACTAAACCCCAAGGCATCCCATCGCCCAACCAAGGCATTAAACCACTGCCGAA
Source organism: Candidatus Methylumidiphilus alinenensis (assembly GCA_003242955.1). Taxonomy (GTDB): domain Bacteria; phylum Pseudomonadota; class Gammaproteobacteria; order Methylococcales; family Methylococcaceae; genus Methylumidiphilus; species Methylumidiphilus alinenensis. The sequence continues at coordinate 1,283 of QJPH01000484.1, read as the reverse complement.
AACCTTACGTCCCCACACTAGGCCAAACCAGACGGCGGCCAGGCACAATGCGACACTCAAAAATATGTTGAGCAGCGCCTTAAGCGATTCGCCTTGCTCGAAAAGATAAAGCGTTTCAATGGCGAAGGTGGAAAACGTGGTATACGCACCAAGGAACCCCACCAGCACGGCGGCGCGAAATTCCGCCGTCATGGCGAAGCGTTGCAGCATCAATTCGGTCAGCAAGCCCATCAGAAAACAACCGGACACGTTGACTAACAGGGTGCCATGGGGGAACCCACGACCCAACCAGTCGTAAACTAGGTTGGCAATCCAGAAGCGGGCTAATGCGCCAACCGAGCCACCGGCAACAATGGCGATAATCTGGTTCACGGTGAAATGGAAATGTCTTTGAGTGCCATCATTTTTTCAGTCGTCGGGTTTAGGACGATCCCCTGTTCAGTGACAATGGCATCAATCAGGTTTGCCGGAGTCACGTCGAACACCGGATTCCAAGCATCAATGACGCTGTCAGCGTGATGAAAATAATCGCTCAACAGTTCTTTGCTGTCTCGCTCCTCAATATTGATGTGTTCGCCTGTGGCGGTATTCCAGTCGATGGTGGAGGTCGGCGCAACCACCATGAATTTAACCCCATGATGGCGGGCGTTGACAGCATGGGAGTAGGTGCCAATTTTGTTGGCGGCATCGCCGTTGGCAGTGATGCGGTCCGCCCCAACAATTACCCATTGCACGGCACCCGACTTCATCAGCCAAGCGGCAGCAGAATCGGCTATCAAGGTGGCGGGGATTCTATCTTGGTCCAACTCCCAAACGGTCAAGCGCGCACCTTGCAACCAAGGACGTGTTTCGCAGGCATAAATTTTCTGAGTGCCTAATAGGTAGGCACTACGGATAACCCCCAAAGCAGTGCCGTAGCCCCCAGTGGCAAGCGAGCCGGTGTTACAGTGAGTCAGAACGCCGCTTGCCCCCTTTAGCAAGACCGCACCTAACTCACCCATCCGGCGGTTGGCGGCAATATCGTCTTCGTGTATGGATTGAGCAACGGACAGTAACGAATCAGGATGGTTTCCACCAGTGGCAATCGCTACACGCATTTTGTCCAAGGCCCAAAATAAGTTTACGGCCGTCGGGCGGGAGGCCGCTAAAACTTGAAAATCCTGCAAGATCAATTCTTGCCATTCGCCGGGGTTTTCAACATGGTGGGCCTGTGCGGCCAGCACGATGCCATAGGCAGCCGCAATGCCGATGGCCGGCGCACCGCGCACCCGCATGGATTTTAT
>QJPH01000395.1 GCA_003242955.1 Candidatus Methylumidiphilus alinenensis | reverse complement strand
ATCGCGTGTCACAATTAATGCGCCATATGCTGAAAGCAAAATCCGTTCTCGGATTTCGTCATCATCCACATACAATAGCCGTAAAACCATCTCATGAATAATTTCTGGCCTAGCCCGAAAAATTGCCACTACTCCGCGAGTAGCGTGATCTTTGATTCGTCGATCCGCCGCAGCAGTGAACCAAAGTAGTATCAATGCCCAACGGGAAGCCGTCTCGGAATCGAGCTTGCGCAATTCAATATCTGTCGTTGCATCAATCAACCGATTTACGATGCCATTTTCTTCGTATCGTTTATGTAAATAGCCACACCAGAAACCATCACGCCCTGCGATAGACAACGAAATCAAAAAATCACTCAACCAAAAGGCATCAATCGCCGATGGGTAGGCACATATTCCAAGCAAGGAGTCCATTGTTAACCATGCATCGTGCTCAAAAAGAGCTTTTCGCACTAAGTCTGCTGTGGCATTGAAAAATGAATATGGAGAACGCCAAGGTAGTGCGCGTATGCTGTGTTTCAATACACTCCTTTGAACCAATGGGTCTTCTACGAGGTTTGGAAGCTCATGGTGGAATTTTTCTGGCAGTATAATTGAAAGTGCTTGGATTAACCCTGCATTTTCTTCCATAGATGCTTCAGTAGCGAATAATCGTTGAAAATTGGAGTCAGTTAAAAATGTTTCGGGAAATCGCCCAGGTGTATGGTTTTGGAGAATTTCGGTTGCAATTAAAAACTCACCGAAGCGCTCAAACGCGGGACGGAGAACATTTTCTCCACCAAGATATTCCGTATTAGTTGGACCATCTTCGATTAAAAGTTCCGCCTTTACCAGCCAATCTAAAACTGGTAATGTTGCTGATTGCGGTCGCTTCTCTATTACTACACGCTGTGCCTCTGACCATGGCAACACAGCTTCACCACTTTGCGCGATTGCCTTTGCGATGGCAAGAAGGCTTCCTGTAACGATGTTCGCTCCAATTGGGGCTTCCTCATCCCTAGCAAATTGCTTTTCTTTCTCTAAAAGGAATGCATCAATCACCGGTAATAGCCCAAACCATCCTGTTGGCAATTGTTTGAGACCTTTTTGCTTCAGGGTTTGACAGACAAGCTTGAGGTATAGCGGGTTAGAAAGCTCTGGTTGTAAAATTGGAACCAGTGGAGGTTCTAAATCGAAATATTGAAAAAATGTGTTGCAAGCTTTCCTTTCAATTCCTGAAAATCCTTGATGCTCTACAATTGGATAAGCCTCTATTTCCGGCAAACAAGTCGATAAATAAGAGGTTCTACATGAAATGCATAATTTTAGGAATGGGCGTTGTTCAAATTCGTGAGCGAGTGACAGAAATCTACAAATCCAATAATCCCTGGGTCGTGTTTCATTCACGGCATCAATGCAAAATATCAATGGCTTGCCAGAAGCTTCTCCAGCCGCGTTAAGGGCATCTAAAATGCTTTCCTTTTTGATGTTTGCGGACAAACCTAAAGATTCAATGAGCCTTGTCCATTCGGCTGGTTGACCCCCAAACTGGTGACCAAAGAGTACGCATGTGTAGCCATTGTTATCAAGGCGATTAAGCGCCATATCACAAATGCCGTGGGTTTTACCTGACCCACCAACACCTGAAAGAATAAATACTTGTTTAAAAGCAAGATAGCCCTTTGGCGAGTTTGCCCATTGAGCCAAATCAGTAAATTCCTTTAGAACTTCTCTAACTGTATCAAGGTTGGCAGCAGGAAAACTCACATTGTATTCGGCCATGAATGTGCGGAACTTTTTAGAATTAGAAATTCCATTTCCATGCTTCGTGTCAAGTTCTTTGGCCAGATTACATTCAAGCTGGCTCAAATCCGACGGAATATTTTTTAATTGTGAACAAAACTGGTGAAAGTTATCTATCTTTGGTTTATCGACTAATTGCTCAGCAAAGATTATTAATTCTTCGCATTCCTTTATTACACGAGTGCCATTTTCTAATTCAGTCTCAGGCCATTCTGGGTCGAGTCCCCCGTTGCCATTGATTTTAACACGAGAATTAAGGGTTTTTGTTACCTTATGGCATTTTGCTAAAAGTGATTTCAGTTGATTCTGCCATTCGGAACTTCTCTCAAATGCCGAAAAGCAACACCACAGTTCAGTTGTGATATTTAATTTTGGAGTATAACGTGGTCCAGCAGTTATTATAGCCGAGGTAATATGATTTTTAAACCAATCAGTTGAAAGAACCTGCTCATCAAAAAAATATTGCCTAATTCCACCTGACTCATCATATTTAAATAATAAAGATATAAGCTCACTTGAACTCCAAAGCTCAATCTTCAAGTCCTTATCATAATCAAGTTTTGCTTTATTTACCTCACGGTTGATCCATGCTGTCAGCTTTTCGGCATCACTTTTTGCTGGCCTTCCCTGCCTTGTAGTTCGCGCTGTTTTACCTGTTCGGTCAAATGGAAAGCAAACGACATATTTGTTGAGTTCATTGTGTATAGATAGTGCGGTCTGAAGTGAATCGGAAGCCTGTTTGATTAATGCTTCCACATCAAATACAAATTTGGCTTGCCATCCTATTATCGAACCATCGGAAAGGTGTGTAATGCATTCGACACCGCCATCTCCACCTGCACCGCGAAACCGTTCAAAGGTGGCATCGACGGGACTGACTCGCCGTGCTAGCTGAGTACATAGTTCTTCAAATGCATTTGGTTGACTTCCACAGCGGGCTGCAATCTTAGAAAAGTCTATGTTAACCATATATAAGGAATAATTATAGGTTTCGGTCAATCGAACAACTTACAAGATTTCAGGCATGATTCACCCGTTCTCTCAATTCTTGGCCGGGTTTGAAGTGGAGTTTGCACCGCTGTCCAATCGCCACTGCCTCGCCGGTTTTGGGGTTGCGGGCGAGTCTTGGCGGGAGGCTGTGCAGGGAAAAGCTGCCGAAGCCCCGTATCTCGATCCGCTGTCCGCTTGCCAGGGATTCCGCCAATGCATCGAGCAGGGTTTTCAACGCCGCTTCCACTTGCGCAGCAGGAATGGAGGGCATGGCTTGGGCAAGCCGGGCGATCAGTTCCGAGCGGTTCAGGGTGTCGGGCATGGATTCCGAACGGGGCTAGTTCAGGGGTTACTTGGGCTTGTGGGCCTCGGCCACCCGCTCCTTCAATGCCTTGCCGGGGGTGAATTTAGGCGAAGTCGATTCCGCGATCTCGATGGCCTCGCCCGTTTGCGGGTTGCGGCCGACCCTTGCCGCCCGGTGCTGGGTCTCGAATATCCCGAACCCCGTCAGTTGCAGCTTGTCGCCTTGGGCAAGAGTGGCACCTATGATGTCCAACAAGGCATCCAGGGTTTCGGTGACATCGACTTTAGTTTGGCCGGTTTGGTCGGCGATGGCGGTAATCAGTTCGGCTTTATTCATCGTGGTGATATGCAATAGGGTTTGGAGTCGATTGGATTGGAGTGGAAGCTCAGAATGACGCACAGCTTATCACCGCTTTCGCTGATGGAAAAGCCAGCCGATTGCCCAAGGATGGGCAACACGCCTTGTTTGCGGTAGACTGTCGCCATGGATTACGACCATAGCTACAAAAATTTGTTTTCACATCCGCAGATGGTCGCCGACCTGTTGCGCGGCTTCGTGCATGAGCCGTGGGTCGACGGGCTGGACTTCGCCAGCTTGGAAAAAGTCAGTGGCAGTTATGTCACCGACGACCTCCGCGCCCGCGAGGACGACATCATCTGGCGGGTGCGCTGGGGTAGCGAATGGATGTATGTGTATATTCTACTAGAATTCCAGTCCACCATCGACCGCTTCATGGCGGTGCGCATGCTGGTGTACTTGGGGCTGCTCTATCAAGACCTGATCCGCGCAGGGCAACTGACCGCCGACGGGCGCTTGCCCCCGGTGCTGCCGGTGGTGCTGTACAACGGCAACAAGGCTTGGGACGCGGCGCAAGAGATCGGGGAACTGATCGTCGAACCGCCGCCGGGCATGGAACGCTACCGCCCGCAACTGTGTTATTTCCTGCTGGACGAGGGGCGGTTTTCCGACACCGAACTGGCCCCGCTAAAGAATCTGGCGGCGGCCTTGTTCCGGCTGGAAGGCAGCCGTACACCACAGGATGTGGAGCGTGTGCTGGCAGCCTTGATCGAATGGCTCAAATCGCCGGAGCAGGCATCGCTGCGGCGGGCGTTCACGGTCTGGCTGAAGCGGGTGTTTCTGCCGGGCCGGGTGCCGGGCGTGGAATTTAGCAACCTGAACGATTTGCAAGAGGTACAGAGCATGTTGGCTGAGCGGGTTATTGAGTGGACGGAAGAATGGAAGCGGCAGGGCGCGGAAAAAGGCCGTCAGGAAGGCCGACAAGAAGGCCGACAAGAAGGGCTAGAGGAAGGTTTGCAGAAGGGTGAAGCCACCTTGCTGTCACGCATGTTGGAACTCCGCTTTGGCCCCTTGAGCGAAGGCAACCGTGCCAAAGTGCGGGCGGCGGATGCCGACACCCTGCTGCGCTGGGGTGAGCGGATTTTGACCGCCGCGACGGCGGAAGAGGTATTCATTGGATAGGGTGCGTCTCAGCCCATTATCCCTTGGCACAGAACGCGTTGGGCGAAGACACCGCAAGGCCATCATTTTGCATAGGCGACGGGCAACTCCGCCCAGCGCGTGGTGTAGCGGGGCGAAGGGTAATCGGTGCGGACCTTCCAAGTGTGCTGGAACCCCTCCGCCGCCAGCCGCAGGGTTCCCCGCCCCATTTTTCGGTTGATGTGGTCTAGGGTTTCCATCCGCCGCTGCGATTTCTGGCGATCCTGCGTGGAAACGTGGCTAAACAAGTCGGGCTGGCAGGTTTTGGGGTCGCTCAACTCCATCAGCATCACCCCGGCTTTTTGGTAGCGGTAGCCGGGTTTGTAGATACGCTTGAGTCCCCGCATCGCGTGACTGACCAGCAGGCCGGTGTCGGCGGTGGGTTCGACCAGGGGTATCACGATGCTTGGATGGTATTGCGGCTCATTGGTCTTGTGCGGATTGGTTTGCAGGAACACCTGCAATGCGCCAGCGACACTATGCTGCCGCCGCAGCTTTTCAGCGGCACGAGCGGTGTAGCTTGCCACGGCTTGTTGCAGGTCGTCCAGTTTGACGACCAGTTTGCCGAACGAGCGCGACGAGACGATTTCTTTTTTCGCTTGTGCGACTTCTTCCAAAAAGCATTCGTCGATGGAATAAACTTCCTGCGCCGGGCTGAATTCGGCTAATATCCGCATAAAACGCAGGGAAACGTCGCCGTACAAGCAATAATTGCTGGACAAGGCGATAATGCCATGCTGTTTTGCCAAATCGTAGAGTTGGAACCACGGCGTCCCCATCTTCACACCCAAGGCTTTCACCTCGTTGGAACGGGCGACGCAGCAACCATCGTTGTTCGATAAAACCACCACGGGCCTGCCCTTCAGTGATGGATTAAACACCCGATGGCAAGACACGTAGAAATTATTCGCATCGACCAAGGCGAACATGGGCTTGTCCTCAACGCAGCGTATGAACGACTTCGGTCACCACCCCCCAGACGGCCAACTGGCTTTCTTCGCAGATGGGGATAGCCCGGTAGGCGGGGTTTTCCGCCAACAGGGCAATTTCGCCGTTTTTGCGGTATAGTCTTTTGACCGTCAGTTCGCCGTGGACCTCGGCAATGACGATGCTGCCGTGGCGGGGTTCCAGCGATTTATCGACAATCAGCAGATCGCCGTCATGGATGCCCGCACCGATCATGGAATCGCCCTGTACGCGCAAGAAGAAGGTGGCCTCGGGGCGCGGGACGAAATGCTCGTCCAACGACAAGCGGCTTTCCACATAATCGTCGGCAGGTGATGGGAAACCGGCGGAAATGCGGCTTAGGAACAGCGGCAAATGATGCCGTTTGGCCGTCGGGTTGGCCTGCCCCAACACGACCACATTGGCGAGTGTCGCGGCGCGTTCGGACTTGCGGATAAAGGACAGGGAGGCGTTCATGTTCGATAGACAAAAAATGCTTGGCTGATGGATTACACTTTATAGCAGCAATTCGGGCAGGCCATAAAGCAGAAAAAATCAAAATCATTGCAACGGACTTGAAGCCATGCATAAGCAACTGTTTTCCATGACCAGCGCAAGCTTGGCATGCAACCGATTCTAGGGAGATTGGGCCATGTGCGGTCGATTTGTCCTGAGCAGCACACCGGCGGAGATTGCCGACCGGTTTGAGTTAGGTGATATCCAATAAAGAACATCCCATCCAAAGGCCAAGCTGGGGCTTGGCGCTCCCAGAAGGAACGCCAAGCTCCAGCTTGGCAAGGTGATTTGTGGAGGAATTGTTGGTGATTTTCGTGGACAATTCATTTCGGTTTTGGTGGATTCATTATTGGAAATCACCTTAGAGGAAATGCCGGAATGGTCCCCGCGCTACAACATCGCGCCGACCCAGCGCATTCCGATCATCCGCGCACCCGATGGAACCCGCGAATGCTCGCTGGCGCGATGGGGATTGATACCCGCCTGGTCGAAGGAACCCAAGACGGAATACAGCACCTTCAACGCCCGCGCCGAGAGCGTCGCCGTCAAGCCCGCCTTTCGCGAGGCTTTCCGCCAACGCCGCTGCCTGATTCCGACAGACGGGTTTTTCGAATGGTCCCGCACCGAAAACAGCAAGACCCCCTATTTCATCAGCCTGAAAGAACCCGGGCCTTTCGCCTTTGCCGGTCTTTGGGAACGCTGGGAACAGGAGGGTCAAATTGTGGAAAGCTGCACTATTATAGTGACTGAACCCAATGCGTTAATGAAAAATATACACGACCGGATGCCAGTCATCTTGGCAGCGGAAGATTACAATCTCTGGCTGGATGCCGACAGAAACGATATTGTGGGCATTCAAGCGTTGCTCAAGCCTTGCCCTACCGAGTGTATGCAAGCCTACCCGGTGGGGACGGCGGTCAACAGTGTGCGCAACGATTCTGAAGCATTGATTCTTCCTGTGTCGCCGCCTACAGTGCCAACCCAAACCAGCCTGTTTTAACAACCAACCCGAAGGAGGGTTTTCTGATGGCAAAGCGCATCGCTTTGGTGGCAGGTGCCACCGGACTCGTAGGCCGGGAATGCCTGCGCCGATTGGCGGGGGATGCCAATGTGGAAGAAGTCCGCGCATTGGTGCGCAAACCTTTGTCGGCGGAAACCCAAGCGTTTGGCATCCGCGAGTGCAGGGTCGATTTCGATCGCTTGGAAGAACATGCCGACTGGTTTGAGGTGGATTGGGTCTTTTGCGCCCTCGGCACCACAATGCGACAAGCCGGTTCCCAAGACGCTTTCCGACGTGTCGATTTTGACTACCCCCTGTCCGTTGCCAGGACAGCACGGGCGGCAGGTGCCCGGCATTTCCTGCTAGTCAGCGCCGTGGGTGCGGATGCCCGCTCTAGGGTTTTCTACAATCGCGTCAAAGGCGAGTTGGAAGAGGCAGTGAGCCAACTCGGCTATCCGTCACTCACCATCGCCCGCCCCTCCCTGCTGTTGGGGGAGCGTTCGCCACCGCGCATTGGGGAGGAAATCGCCAAACGACTGGCTTGGCTATTTCCCCCCAAATGGAAGCCGGTACAGGCATCACAGGTGGCTTCGGCACTGCTCAGAGCCGCTCACGCCAATGTCCCCGGTGTGCAAATTCTCGATAACTCAGCCCTCCGTGACGGATAATGCGTCAGGAACGCCAGAATCTCACGCCAGAAGGCACGGTTTGGGCTGTAGGCTATGCTGTTGTGGCCGGCGTTCGCCTCAACCCATAGCCGCTTTATCCCCGGATAGCCGTTAAAAAACGCTAGTCCCAAACCGGGGGGTGCGATAACGTCTTGGCCCGCAATCAAGAACGCGACAGGGCCAGGGAAATTCGCAAGCGCCTCATCGGCACTAAATCTGTCGCGCAGGAACCAAGCCGGCAGCCATGGGTAATGTTGCTGTGCCAATACGGCTAAGTTGGGGAAAGGCGTGACCAGGAGCATTCCCCGCACGGCATCGGGCTGTCGGGAACCGGCGATGGCGGACACCACCGTACCCAGCGACTCGCCGACCAGCAAGATTGGCTTGTGTGAGTCCTGTTGCAATTGGGTGATCGCCTCGTCCGCCGCCTGCAACAGGCTGGCCTCGGACGGGGAACCGGGGCGCGGCCCGAACCCAGGATATTCCAGCAAGTACAAGTCAAAACGGGTATCCAGTGCTGAGCTTTGGAACAGGTCGCGGAAATAGGTCCGGTGGATTGCCGCGCCTGCGTTGCCATGCAAAATCAGTATAGACCCGGTGGCGTTCCCATCCGGGTAGGGTGCCTGCCAGCCGATGAATTGACCCTCATGCAGCCAAGGCTCCAAGCCCCGCTGCGTGGCTTCACGCTCCGCTTGGGGCAGGTTTTGCCGGGTCGGGAAATAGATAAACTGGCGTTGGACAAGGTATAGTGTCACCGTCAGTCCGATGAGAACGGTCAAGATACCGAGCATGGGAGTTGTCCAGCGCATTTCAAAAAACGGTATCCTTTGAACGGCTGAAAAACGTGGTAAAGCTGACATTACATCAATGCACTCGACATGGACTCGTTAGCGGTATCAAATTGCAAGTTTAAGGATGATAGGAATGGCGAACCATGCACGAAACGTCCGGGCCGGGAATGCAAATCCCGGCCCACTTCGGCATATCATTCGCCCGCCTGCGTCTTGATCAATTGAATGATGTCATCGGACAACCACAGGCCAGCATTTCGCAACCTGATCAAACCATCATTGACAGACTCCAGCAGACCACGGCGTTTGGCGAGCAGCAATATGCCACCCGTGCCAAACAGGGCAATCCCTAATGCTTGGGCGCAACGGCGGGCATCCATATCGTCGATCACAGCCCGTATTGCTGGATTCATCAAGGCATAGCTCAATACCGCCGTTTCTCCGCTACCCAGATTCCAAGCTTGTACACGCGGCGAAATCGTTACTTTCTCCCGAATTGGCCAGGTTTGGCTCAACAATCCACGGGCGGCTGCATCTCTTCGCTCATTCACAACCTCCGACCAGACAGCATCAGGCACAATAATCCGTTTGAACAAGCGCGGCAATAGGTCAGCCTGACCACTACGG
>QJPH01000315.1 GCA_003242955.1 Candidatus Methylumidiphilus alinenensis | reverse complement strand
ACTGGCACAAAGCGAATTTCGGGTTGGGTGCGGTGCAACATCCGGCCTTCCGATTGCACATTCGGCCTTAGCGTTTGTTTAACTTGCCGGACTTCATGATAACGCTTCAATTCCGCATGCAGCCAGGTTATCCACGCGTCCATCCCTTCCCCTGATTTGGATGACAGGCGCAGGGCTGAGGCTTTGGTGGCTAAATTGCGCAGGCAGCCTTCCGCCCGTTCCGGCGAAAACTCGGGAATATAAGGCAGAATATCGGTCTTGCTGATCAACATCAGGTCGGCGGCACGGAACATCACCGGGTATTTGGCCGGCTTGTCGTCTCCCTCAGTAACAGATAGAAGGGCGACATTGCGATGGTGGCCTAAGTCGAAACTCGCAGGACAAACCAAGTTGCCGACGTTTTCAATGAACAGAACATCCAAATCGCTTAGGTTCAAATGGTCTAATGCCTTTTCCACCAGATGGGCATCCAAATGGCAAGCAGTCCCCGTGGTGATTTGATGGGCCGGCACCCCTAGAGCACGAATTCGGTCGGCATCATTCTCTGTTTCCAGATCGCCTTCAATGACACCAATCCGCAAAGACCCGTCCAGTTTGCGAATGGTCGCTTCCAGCAAAGCGGTTTTGCCCGAACCAGGTGAGGACATCAGGTTGATGGTCAACACACCATGGCTGTCGAGCCGTTCTCGGTTAAGCATTGCTTGCTGGTCATTATACAGCAGCAGGTTATTGAGTATTTTTTCCGGCGTTTGGCCGAGACTGGCCTTGCCCTTGGGGGGGGTTAGTAAATGCCGGTTGCCGTCAGTGATATTGCATCCGCAGGTGTCGCACATGGATTTGTTTCACCAGATTTAATGTTTCTACTTGTTTACAAGCGAAATGGCCCTATCATCAGGAAACCATGCTGGGAATTATGCAAAGTTTTTAGGGTAATCCTTTCCTCCATGCGGATATGATTTTTCGATAGATAATGCCATGTTGACATTATAAAATTACTGCACTCGTCTGGACATCCCTTTTCATTAAAGCTTGAAACTCTTGGTGCACACCGAACCGACATGGGCATAGCCGAGTCGGGATAACAAGGCATCAGTCCGGTCTGCGCTGACGGCGGAAGAAGTGGAGAGAGTGAGTTCCATTGCACCTCGCGACCTTGCCCATCCATCGAATGCGCGTAGCAAGCGAAGCGAGTCCCACCGGCCTCGACGAGAGGGTTTGACGTAAAACAGTGTATCGTATGCCACCTCAATGCGAGAGAAGACCAGCGGCGCCACTTCGCCCGCGATGAGCCCTGTTGGCGACCCGCCTGCTTCGGCAATGATACAACAGCGCTTTTCGCCATCCCTAAGATAGGTCACGGCAAGCTCGCGAGCGACCTCACTGTCAAACGGATAGACGGCATAGCGCGACTCGGCGTGCATTTCGGCGCTTAATGCCAGCACCGCGTCCAAGTCTTTGAGGGTGGCTCCACGCACTCGCGCCACGGGATGTTGAGGAGCCATCTCAGCGCGGTGATCCGCCCTTCACGGGCAGATCGACGGAGATGACGACCGAGTGGAAGCCGCCCTCCACCTTCAACCTTTCTATCGCCCGATTGAGTTGCTCCAGCGTGATTCCATAATCGACGACTAAGACAGCGGGCGTGACCGAATCCGGAGCGGATAGATATTTCCAGCCGTCCACGCCGATTTGGTGGCCGTCTATGTCTTTCAGCCCAAAAACGGGGTCAAAAGAGAAAATATAGCTGCTATCCCTTGCCATATACTGGAAAGTCCAAACAAGTTCTAACTTCGCAACACTAGACATTGTATTTTCCTCTGCACTCACCGAGTGGATAAAATTAACCAAAATGAGCAAACCCGCATGCCATGCCATATCGGCTGCTTGGCGCAAACTCATGGGTAGGTGTACCCCTGGCTGGATAGGGTCTGAGTCGCCCAGTCAGGCAAAGACGACGTATTAAGTATGCTTGAAGTGTAGGAAGGGGAGCTGCCGTCTGTCTGGCTTCGGCTCCACTGGACTTCGCGGACGACTTTGCCATCGCAAATGATGAAAGCCCGGAAGTTTGCCCGCCAGGTCTCGCCCGAGCCGGGGCTCACCGTGGGTGCATCCCATGTCGTTAGCTTGCCTGGGCAGTTGCAAGCAGCGCCAACGGCTTCGTAGTAAGGAACCGGCTTCGCTGCACTGTCCGTATTCCATACCGGATTTGCGGGGTCCGTTGTTGTCTGGTAACTGCCGCCGGTGGTGCGCATTTGCCGCGCTATGGGTTTGCCGCTGCTGTCCAAGATTTCCCTGTTGATAAATTGCAACACATGGGGATTGTTCGGGCAGGTCGTGGTAATTTGGATCGCATCGGGGGAAAGCGTGGTGCTGCCTTGTTTAACGGTAACCCCGTGGCTGACCTGTACGACGCTGTCGGAAGCCGACACTGTGCCGCTGCTTGAGGAAATGCCGCAACTGGGGCAAGGCTGGGTCGGCGATGTCGCAGAGGCGGAAGAACCACTGGCGGCGGCACCGCTTGCTGAAGAGGATTGTTGTGGAGTGCAGCCTGACAGACACATTAGGCGTTACCTTCGAGCCGTGCGGCCCAGTCTATGGCGAGGGTATGACCTGCCTTGGCGAATTCAAGCGTTTTCTCATCTGCTGGCAGATTGGCCCGTAACGCCTTGCCCAGCGCCGGAAACTGCGGATCATCCGCGAAACCTGCGCCAAGCATACCCATGGCCACCACGATCAGCCTCTCGCCCACCCCCGCCAACCCAGCCATTGCCGCCAGAGACTGGGCGCGCCCGGCAAGTGCTTCTTTGTCGCACATTCTCATCCAGGCTGCCTTTTCAGGGAAAAGCACAGTGTGCCAAGCGATCAGCGATGGATAGGAACCAGAACTTGCCGCCAAGACAATCCTCGGCGGATCGAGTTTGAGAAACTGGTCAAACAAACGCTGAACGCTAGAGCCATTCTCCCGCGTCAACTCGACAACGGCGGACTCCGCCCGCGAACGGAATAGATCAATGCGTTGCCGTGGGCTCAGCCCAGGCCGCGAAAGACGATCCTTCGCCCAGGGATATTGGGGATCGTCATCGAAAAAGACGCCCAGAAGAATCATATAGACTGCGAAGATTTGCAGTTCACGCTCAGTGCTAAAACCGTATAACTTTGCCCTTTCCAACACTAGGCTAATAAATGAATCGAGCGACTCACCCCCCATTCTCCGCACATGCTCGGGAAACTGATCGGCCAAGAATTGTCGTAATTTCCTCGAAAAGGCTTTTACCCGCTCACTTGCAAAAACATCAAATTGCGATTTTTTTATAACAAACATTTGGCACTTTGCTAAGGCGTTTCGGTCGGATGATTTTAGCACCTAGGATGTGGTGAGCGCAAGCGAACCGCATCAATAACGAAGAACGCGAACGGTGCGGTACGTTCCTCCCGCACTCTACTGCGCTACCCGACTAGAACGCTGTTCATCCACCACCAACTCAACCCGCGCAAGAATCAGTTCATCCCCTCTGATCAACCGCGTGTCATTCCCTCCACACGCCAAACAAAGCAAGCTAGAGGGAGTCACCTCCGACTCGCTGCCACAAGCATTACAAACGACACAGGGGGCGACCACTTCGGTGACCATTTCCGCCAGTTCGGCCACAGTGCCAACACGGGCGATAGTGAATGCACTCTCCAACAATAAGGGTTCGACCCCAGCCAACTGACCAATCTGGACTCTGACACAGGCAACGGATCGTGCTTGGTGCTTGTGGGCAAGATCGGTGACTTGATCTATCAAATTTTGGCAGAGGGAAAGTTCATGCATGGAGTTGGGGTTCTTCGTCCAATATCTGGTCGAACAATTCCCAAGTCGATTGCGCCTGCTCCGCTGATAGCTTCTGTATCGCATAGCCCACATGAATCAATACATAATCCCCGACGCTGACGCTTTCGCCTTGTAACAGGAAAAGACTAACGTCGCGCTCAACGCCACGCGCTGAGCAAGATGCTTCAAATCCATTGATATTGGTTATCTGCATAGGCACAGCAAGACACATGGGATGTTCTCCAGATTGAAGATAGTCAGTAAAGTAATTCTCATTTCGAGTGTTTCGTTCAAGCAATTTGCCAGCCTAAAGTTTCACCTCCCTGTGTTCTGGATACCGGCAATCCCTGCCGGTATGACGGCGTTTTAGCATTGAGAAAATTGCTGCATATAGCGTGATTCTATCATGACGAAACATGCTATCCTTAAAACTTCCGTCATTACACAGTATAAAAGACAACCATGCCCAACCGGCGAAAATTGCAGGATGATTTCATCACCTTAGCCCATGGCAATGGCGGTCGCCCTATGCGCGAGTTGATAGACCATTTATTCTCACATTATTTGCAGAACCCAAGCCTAGACACGACCGTTGATGCGGCCCGGTTGCCTGTGGATTTACTCGGCGGGGAGTTGGAATTGATGGTGACTACCGATGGCTTCACGGTGGAGCCCTTGGAATTCCCCGGCGGCAACATTGGCAGCCTAGCGGTCCATGGAACCGTCAACGACTTGGCGGTTTCAGGCGCGATGCCGCTTTATCTCACCTTGAACACCTTTATCGAGGAAGGGCTTGAAGTCTCGTTGCTAGAGCGAATAGTGGCGGCAATGGCCGAAGCGTGCAGCGAATGCGGGGTACGGGTCGCCGCCGGTGACACCAAAGTCTTACGGCGTGGGCAAGGCGGAGGGGTTTACTTAGCCACCACTGGCATAGGCGTACGTTCAAGCAAACTCAGGCTAGGCTTGGAACTGGCGCAACCGGGCGACAAAATCCTGGTCAGTGGTTCAGTCGGCGACCATGGCACGGCAGTGATGTTGGCACGGGAACAATTTGGTTTGAAAGGCGATTTACAATCCGACGCGGCCAGCGTATTGCCAATCACCCAAGCCCTATTGACAATACCGGGGCTACGCTTCATGCGCGACCCCACGCGCGGAGGCATTGCGACGGTGGCCCATGAGATAGCCCGTGTCTCAAGTTCAACGATACGGCTGTATGAATCTGCCATACCCGTCAAAGGGCCGGTGAGGGCGGTTTGCGAGATGCTCGGGTACGACCCTTATTATTTGGCCTGCGAGGGCCGGGTGGTTGCGATAATAGCACCGGAATCCTCCGCTGCTGCAATATCTTTGCTTCGTGAAAATGGCAACAAGGATGCTGCGGTCATTGGCGAAGTGATAGCAGGGCCTGCACGGGTGGTTTTGGAAACCCGATTGGGTGGGGAGAGAGTGCTGGAAGAACTGGAAGATGACCCTTTGCCACGGATTTGTTGAGTCTTTATTCATTTCAAATACGAACTTGACAGGGGGCTGTCCCAATCTCATTTCCACGCCTGAATCACTAGCGACGCTGCGGATAAGAGGCGGAAATCATATAGAATGCCGGTTCTCCGTCGCGCCTATAAAAAGTGCGCATAGACCCATTGTCGATACGCTCATGTTTGAGTATGGACAGATACTTGTCTTTGTCAATTTCTTTCCAAAATGGCACTCGAATTTCACGTCCCGATTGGGCAAATTTCTGAATTTCTATGGCATCAAACTCCATCTCGTAGGGTATCCGATTGCCCGTCAACAAATTGAACGAAGGGAAGAAACCCCATTCGGGAAAAAAATAGACTTCCTTGCCTTGGGCCGTAAAAGCCTCCTCGGCCAACCGACTCAAAGCGTTCGTCGCCTTTCCGCCCCCGCCAGTTTTGTCCAAATTTTCAAAAAACACCTGCTGTTGCTGTAAATTAAAGAATAGCAAAATGGAAACGATAATGCTGATTGGAATTTCATTTTGAACCGCCATGACACTGGCCAGCCGTGGTTTGGCCAATTGATACACCTCATTGGCGACGATTGCGCACACTAAATAAAACAGCGGGACAAACACCGAGAAATGATGCACCCACAACCGGGTACCTAGCAGAGCCGCAAAGAAGAAATAAGACAGCGGCAAGGCAACCATCTGCCTACCGACGGCATGGGCATCAGGCTCCCGCTTTTTGTAGTGCATCAAGACAAAAATGATCCCTAGCACTAAAGCGGAATACATGAAAATTACCTTGGCTTTCACGGCAAAGCCAATTTGCACGAGATCATCGAAAGCCTTGGTTTCACTAAAGATCATGGCTACATTGCCTATGTTGTTCAATGTCTGATTGACAAGATCAAAGGCATTGGCGAACCTACCCCATAGCGGCAACGTGGACTCCAAGATGCGCATAGTGAAAAATGTCTGGTTTAACCATGCGAAACCAGGCTTGATCCCGCCAAATCTCACAAAGAGTGACACATAGCCTAGGGCATAAGGAAACAGCCCAATGACAATCCCTATTATCCAATACTTCACAGCCAACCGTTTATCAATATCTCGGTGGCACAGAATCAGCCACAAGAAGCCCGGCAGGAAAAACAGAAAGACAAAAAACCCATAGGCTGCAAGGCCACAGCATACGCCAGAAAGGATGCAATTTAATCTAAAGGTTTTCTGTGGAATGCTTCTAAATGGCAGAAAGCACAGTGCGGCGAACAGCCATACTTCGCCACTAAGGACTATATAAAACTGGGTTCGGAACGATGCCAAAAAGGCTATGTCACTGGCAAGCCCGACTGCTGCAATGAAAGAAATAAGCCGGTTTCCGGTGGAGCGCACAGACACAACATAAACCAGCAAAACGATGACTGCCCCGAATAATGCCTGCCCTATCCTAGCCGAAACTATGTTTAAGCCAAAAAACCAAAAAACTGGCAACTCAAAATAATAGTTTTGCACACCGTGATAAAGATTGCCTAGCAATGGAAACCATGCGGTGTACAAAGCCCCGCCTGGATTGGTTAATTGAGGGTTAATGGTGTGGGCGGCAATGTAATCTGGGTTTATCGCATCATGATGCAAGCCCGGCAATTCAATGTATCGCATTATCCCAATCCAAAATACAAATTGGATGAATAAAGCGGCTGCGACATCAATGCCGTTTGGTGCGTGATCAAGGAAAAACTTACTAATAATATTATTCTTAGGCAATGACAAGCATTCTCTCCTAATTAATTTACAATAAGTAGCCCGGATGGAACCGCTTGCGGTGCAATCCGGGTTTGGTGGGAAGTGGGCCACAATGCTGTGGAATTATGGTTAATAAGGCAATCAGGTAGGAAGAAATGAAAATTCATACAGCGTTTTCATCTTTTAACAGTACTCAAAAATAAAGAAGACATCAAACAACCATAAATTAAATGGAATGTTTCGCAAAATCATGCGATCAATCAAGTAACTATTTGATATTGAAAACGCTGTATTACAGCACTTCCGCCAAATTCCCCTTGTCCTCCAACCATATCTTGCGGTCCCCTGCCCTTTTCTTAGCCAGCAGCATGTCCAGATGCTGGTCGGTTCCAACTCCGTCTTCCAAGCTGAGTTGAATCAGACGGCGGGTATCGGGGTTCATCGTGGTTTCCCTTAATTGCGACGGGTTCATTTCGCCCAAGCCTTTGAAGCGCTGGACATTGACCTTGCCTTTTATCTTTTCCGCCTCGATACGATCCAGCACACCCTTTTTCTCGGCATCGTCAAGGGCGTAATAAACCGCTTTGCCGACATCAATGCGATACAAGGGCGGCATCGCCACGAAGACATGGCCCGCACTGACAAGTGGCCTGAAATGGCGCACGAACAGCGCACAGAGCAGCGTGGCGATATGGTTGCCATCCGAGTCGGCATCGGCAAGTATGCAAATTTTACCATAGCGGATGTTGCCAATGTCCGCCGAACCGGGGTCCACGCCCAAGGCCAGCGCGATATCGTGGACCTCTTGCGAAGCCAGGACGCTGCCGGACTCCACCTCCCAGGTGTTCAGGATTTTGCCGCGCAATGGCATGATGGCTTGGAATTCCCGCTCCCGCGCCTGCTTGGCGGAGCCACCGGCAGAATCGCCTTCCACTAGGAACAGTTCGGTCAAGCGGGTATCCTGCGAGGCACAGTCGGCCAACTTGCCGGGCAATGCAGGGCCGGAGGTGACTTTCTTGCGCACCACTTGGCGGCTGGCCTTCAAGCGTTTCTGGGCGCTTTCGATAATCAACGCGGCAATGCTCTCGCCCGTTGCCGGGTGCTGGTTCAACCACAGGCTGAACGCATCCTTGACCACGCCGGAGACAAACGCCACGCATTCGCGTGAACTCAAGCGTTCCTTGGTTTGGCCGGAAAATTGCGGCTCCTGCAATTTCACCGAAAGCACAAACTGGCATTTTTCCCAAACGTCTTCCGGTGCAATTTTGACCCCTCGCGGCAACAGATTACGAAAATCGCAGAATTCGCGGATGGCGTCCGTCAGTCCTGCACGTAGGCCGTTGACATGGGTGCCGCCTTGCGGGGTCGGCACTAAGTTTACATAGCTTTCCGCGACGGCTTCCTTGGCTTCATCCGCCCAAACCAAAGCCCAGTCTGCGGCTTCCCCGGCGGACTCCATGGCACCCGTGAAAGGCTGCAAGGGTGTGCATTCGACATGGCCGATCTGATCCAACAGGTATTCGGGCAAGCCGTTTTCATAATGCCAAACGGTTTCCTCGCTCGTGGCATCTTCTTTGAGGCTGATACGCAAGCCCGGACACAGCACAGCCTTGGCTCGCAGTAAATGCTTTAGCCGCGAAATGGACAGCTTCGGCGTGTCGAAATAGCGTGGCTCAGGCCAGAAGCGCACGGCGGAACCCGTATCGCGGACTTTGCATGCCCCGACTTCGCCAAGTTCGGAAGTTTTGTCGCCTTGAGCATAGCTCATTGCATAAATTTTCCCGCCCCGGCGGATTTCCACTTCCAAACGAGCCGACAAAGCATTGACCACCGACACGCCGACACCGTGCAGACCGCCGGAAAAACGATAATTCTTATGGGAAAACTTGCCGCCGGCATGGAGTTTGGTCAGGATGACTTCGACACCGGAGATGCCTTCCTCTGGGTGGATATCCACCGGCATTCCTCGACCGTCGTCACGCACTTCAACCCCCCCGTCCGCGAGGAGCCGGACCTCGATGGATTTGGCGAACCCGGCCAGTGCCTCGTCCACGCTGTTGTCGATGACTTCTTGCGCAAGATGGTTGGGGCGGGTCGTGTCGGTGTACATGCCCGGACGCTT
>QJPH01000198.1 GCA_003242955.1 Candidatus Methylumidiphilus alinenensis | reverse complement strand
CCGTTCCTGCTGTCCGAATACTCGACCACCATCACCAATGCCCACCAATTGCAGTTGATGGCGGTCAACCCCTCCGCCAGTTACCTCATGGTCAATAATATCAATATGGGCGAACTGCAATCCGCGTCGGGGCTGTGGAACACCACTACCGGATTCGTGCCGGTAGTCAACTTCACAGGACTCTTTAACGGCGGCGGCTATGTCATCAGCGGCTTGACGATTAACCAGCCTAATATCGCGGATGTCGGCTTGTTTGGCGAGGCTAGCGGCACTATCAGCAATGTCGGGCTGGTGGGCGGCAGCGTGAGCGGTCAATACAATGTGGGTGGGCTGGCTGGCGTCAACTACGGCAGCATCATCAACGCCTACAACACTGGCACGATCACTGTCATCGGGACAAACTTGAGGGCCGCTGGGCTGGTCGGCTTGAACTATGGCAGCATCACCAACGCCTATAGCACCAGCACGGTCAATGGCAACGGTGATATCTACTCATCGGTCGGTGGCTTGGTCGGCTATAACATCGGCAGCATCACCAACGCCTACAGCGCTGGCACGGTGAGTAGCAACGCTTATGTTGGCGGGCTGGTTGGCTTCAATAGTGGCAGCATCACCAACGCTTACAACACTGGCACGGTTAGCGGAGAAGGCGGTCTGGTCGGTTGGAACGATTATGGCGGCAGCATCAGCAACGCCTATAATACAGGCACAGTCAGCGGCACCGGCAATGTCGGCGGGCTGGTTGGGGTTAACCATGGCAGCATCGCCAACGCTTATAGCACCGGCATAGTCAATGGCAACGGCGCAGTCCGGGCCGGTGGGCTGGTCGGCTTGAACTATGGCAGCATTACCAATGCTTATAGCACCGGCTTGGTCAATGGCATCGGCGCAAGCCAACTCGGTGGTTTGGTCGGCTTAAGCGTCGGCGGCACTGTCACCGGCAGTTTCTGGGACACCACCACTTCAGGGATAGCCGCCAGTACTTGTACAACACCCGGCACCTGCGGGATCGGCATGGCAACCGCCGATATGATGAATCTGGCCAATTTCACCTCGGCGACTTCGGCGAATGGCAATGTCAACCCGAACTGGGACCTCACCGGCACTTGGTGGATGAGCAACGGTAACACCCGTCCGTTCCTGCTGTCCGAATACTCGACCACCATTACCAACGCGCACCAATTGCAGTTGATGGCGGTCAACCTGAACGCCAATTACACCCTCGCCAATAACATTAACCTGGGCGAACTGCAATCCGCCTCGGGGCTATGGAACACCGCCACCGGATTTGTGCCGGTCGGCAATGCAACGATAAACTTCACTGGTAACTTCAACGGCAACGGATACACCATCAGCGGGCTGACCATCAACCGGCCTTCGGCAAGTGAAATTGGCTTGTTTGGCTTTTCGGGCGGGACTCTCAGCAATGTCGGGCTGGTGGGCGGCAATGTGACGGGTCAAAACGATGTCGGCGGGCTGGCTGGTTCCAACTCTGGCACGATAACCAACGCCTACAGCTCTGGCACGGTAGCAGACAATCCTTCAGGCAATCTCGGCGGGTTGGTGGGCTATAACACGGGCATCATTACCAACGCTTATAGCACCGGTACTGTCAACGGTAGCGGTAATTCAAGCTATAACGGTGGGTTGGTTGGCTTCAACTATAGGGGTACTATCAGCAATGCATACAGCACTGCTGCGGTCACCGACAGTGGTGGTGGCTACAGTGGCGGGCTGGTCGGCGAAAACAGTGGCACCATCATCAACGCCTACAGCACCGGTGCGGTTACCGCCAGTGGTAGTGCCAACGTTGTCGGCGGGTTGGTCGGTGCTAACTATGGCAGCATCACCCACGCTTACAGTACCGGCCTAGTTAGCGGAGTGGACAGCAGTGGCGGGCTGGTCGGTAAAAACTATAGTACCGTAAACGGCACTTTCTGGGACACCACAACCTCGGGGCTAGCGACTAGCGCGGCCGGAACCGGCATGTCCACCGCCGATATGCAGACGCAAGCCAATTTCACCTCAGCCACCAACGCCAACGGCAATGTCAACCCCCATTGGGATTTCACCAATACCTGGGTCATGGTTGACGGCCATACTTATCCTTACCTACAGGCGTTGACGCAACTCGTCTCCGGCACCTTGATTGGGGGTGCTGCGGGTGATGTCATTCAAATGGCGCAGAATGGCAACTCGTTAAACACCGCCGATACCGATGCGGGCGGTTTCTATTATATCCCCCTGCCAGCCAACACCATCCCCAGCGGGAATACCTTGTTGTCTTACCTGAGCAATAGTGCAGGCAGCCCTGCCGCGACGGTGCGGCTCTCCGACGGTAACAGCCTGGTCGGGGTGGATTTGTCCTTCAACACATTGACCGTCGGCAGCAACAGCACGGCGGCGGTGTCCAACAGCACTGTCGCCGCCGCCAAGGGCGGCTTGATCAGCACGGACATCCCCTATAGTGTCAGCGGTAACAACATCACCGTGAATCCGGTGGTCGCCTTCACTACCGCCAACCATACGAATTTTATCCTTAATGGTGACATCACCACGCAAAATGCCAACCTGACGCTACAATCCACCAGCCCCATCGCACTGGGCAATAACTTGAGCGCTGGCACGGGAACCATTAAACTGGATGCCTCGGGTGCATTGACCTATACCGCCGGCATCCTGACCGCTTCCACCGTCAACATCGGCAGTGCCGGGACAACCACAGCCATCGGGTCCAGCGGTGTGCCGGTTGCCACGGTGGTCGCGAACCTGAACGCCCAATCCAGTAACGGCGATATCTGGCTGTCGAACACCGGAGCAGCCAACCTGACAGCCAGCGCGACTGGTGGCTCGGTGAACGTGGTCAACATCGGCGGCAACCTGACAGTTCCAACCACGGGTTCTGTGACTGGCAATGGCATCAGCCTGACCACCGAAACAGCGGTCATAAACTCTACAGTCAGCCTCGCCAACAGCCTGAATAGTCAAGTTGTATCGACAAGCAATGACATTATCTTGAACGGCCCGGTGAACGGTGGCGCGGGGAACGTGTCCCTCGTCTCGGCGGGTGCCATCAGCCAAACCGGCGGCATCATCACAGCAGGCGCCTTGACCGGCAGCGCGGCTTCCTCGGCGACGCTGGGGCAGTCCAACGCCATCGCCAATCTGGGAGCATTTACCACTCATGGCGATTTCAGCCTGACTAACGGCAACCGGCTGATCATCACCGGCATAGTAGATAGCGGCAGCACGGGCAACGTGACCCTCAACCTCAATGGCGGGGTCGGCGAGAACTATGGGGTAGGCATTCCCAAGGCAGGCATTGTCGGGGCAGGGCTGCAATTGCTTGGGACGGGCAACTTCGGCCTGTTTGCCGCAAATAATGTGGGTAAGCTGGCCATCGACACTAGCGGCAGTTGGATAGGCTTTGGGAATCAAGGTAGCCTTACTATTGGCACTGTGGGTGCCACGCAAGGGGTCAACACGCATGATCAGAATTTGGAGATTGATGCAGGTGGGGATATTTCCATTGCGGAGAACTTGAACACCGGCACGGGTGGGGCGATACTGGGGGCAAGCGGCGGGATCAGCCAGACTAATAACGGCCTGATTACTGCCGACACACTGCTTGGTAATACCGGCGGCACGGTGACTCTGGGACTAGCCAACGCCATCGCCAATCTTGGCGGGAGCTTGGGATTGACTGCCGGGGGCGGTTTGACCGTGAACGACGCGGTGGCCAGCGGGCTGACCGTCACTGGCAAGGTGCAAAGCACGGCGGGGCTGGTCTCAATTACAAATACTGGCGGCCTGACCGTGGCCGGGACGGGTTCCGTGTCTGGCAACGGCGTTAGCTTGACCGCCAGCGGCGCAAGCAGCGCCATCACCCTGAACGGCGCGGTGAACGGTGGAGTGGGTATTGTCACCCTGAACGCCACCGCCGGTGCCACGCAAAACACGACCGGCATCATCACCGCTGACACCCTAGTGCTGCAAGGCATCTCAGCCGACTACGCGCTGGGTACGGCGACCAACTTGGTCAACCATTTGTCCGCACCTGATATCGGCAGTGTGAATTTCAACAACGGTACTAGTCTGTCTGTCGATCAAATCGGCGGCATCACAGCCAATGATGTGGGCGGCGTGACCCTTTACGCGACTGGTGTGGGCGGTAACCTGTTTGTGCGCCAAAACATACTAGCCACCGTGGCCATCGCGCCAATCACGCTACAATCCGACAACGACATCCTGGTCGGTCAATCCGGGGTTTCCAGCGGACCCCAACTGAGCACTGTAGGCGGCAATATCTTGCTGGCATCCGATGTAGACGGCAACCAGATCGGCGGCATTAGCCTGTTCGGTGCGAGCCTAGCCAGCCATGGCGGCAACATCACGTTAGGCGGCGGCGATGCCTCAGGGACCGGCCCTGCGGGCGGCTTGTCCACCGTCAACAACTCTATCGCCGGCGGCAATCAGGGCAATATCGGCATTAGCCTAGGCGCGAGTTCGCTGGATGCCAGGAGTACCACTGGCGGTGGCAATATCATTCTGACGGGCACGGGTAAACAAAGTGACGGAACAGCTTATGCCGATGGCATCCAACTCGTTGCCGGCTCCGCTGGTATGGATGTGAATCTAAAAACCTCCGGCAGCGGGTACATTTTCATTGTCGGAACAGGCGATACTAGTAGCACGGCTAGCAATAACAATGGCATCGAACTCGATGCGAGTCAGGGCGGAACTATCACGATCAGCACGGTTAACAACGGAATCAGCTTATTAGGCTCTGGTGGAGGGACGGGTAATGCTTCTAACTCTAACACCGGGATTCTGCTGGCAACAGCGGGTATCGGTTCCATTAACATCAGTTCCAGCGGTACTGGCAGTTTAAGTTTGACTGGCAAGGCAGGTAATGAGTCAAACTCCAGCAATATCACCAGTTTTGGCATTAGCGCCGACGCTCACAGTGCTATGAACACCAACATGGGCAACATCAGCCTGGAAGCCTATCACTCACTGGGAGGCACCAATTCCATCATCAGTTTGTTAGGGACCGTACAATCCGCGGGCGGCGGCAACCTCACGCTGACCGCCGACACACTGAACTTCCCTACACCTAACAGCCCCAGCATTTCATCTTCCGGCTTTCTGTTGCTTCAACCTGAGGCACCGAACGCGCCCATAGCTGTCGGCGGTTCGGGCGGGACGCTGAACCTTGCTGCATCATTATTTAATGGAACGAACCAAGTCTTCAAGACAGGTTTTGACACTATCCAAATCGGCAATGCCAGTGGCACTGGCGGCATTACCGTCAATGCTTCGACTACCGTCAACGATGATTTGCGGCTGGTGCAGGCTTCGGGGGCTATCTCAATCAATGCCGCGCTAACGCTGGGTTCAGTGGGCGCATACAAAAACCTGCTGCTGCAAACCACTGGCAGTGGCACGGAAGACACTACCAGCGGCGGCATCATCGCCAGCGGGCTGCAACTGCTTGGCAGCGGGGGTAGCTATGAGCTTGGCAGCCCCTACAACCAAATCAGCACCTTGGCCGGTGACATGGGCAGCGTGGATTTCACCAACAACCAAGGCTACGCGGTCACTACAGTGACCAATGGCAAGGTGAATCCGATCAGCACCACCGGAATTATTACGACGGCAGGCGATATCGATCTGCATAAGGGTGCGACTAGCACAGACGGTTACATCTCCATCAATGCTGAGTTGAACTCAGGCGGCGGCAACATCGTGTTGGATGCCAGTGGTGTGGGGGGCGAGACCAATAACGGCAGCACCCAAGGCAGCGGTTCAGTTGCCGCGATAGTTGCGAATGGCCTAATATTGCTGGGTAGCGGCAGCCACACGCTGACTAACACGGGCAATCAGGTCAGCTTCTTGGCTGGTGCTGGTTCGGCAGGCGATGTCACCGGAACCGGCACGGTAATATTCACCGATAGCCATACACTGTCTATTGGATCACTGTCGCATGGCGGCGTATCAACCAACGGATTGAATAGCAGTGGCGATGTCACGCTGACTATTACCGGCGGACTCACCCAGAGCCAGTTGCTCGAAGTCGATGGCACTCTGTCCGGCAGCGCGACCTCGGTCAATCTGAATAATCCTTCCAACACCATTGCCAAGCTTGGTACGACCACCACGCAAGGCACGTTCACGCTAAACGACTCGGTCAACTTGAACATTGCCGGCGCGGTCAACAGCAACGGCGGGGCGGTGAGCCTCTATGGCAACGGCGTGAGCAGTTCAAGCACCAGCACCGTCAACGCGGGCGGCGGGGACATTCTGGTGGACGGCAACTCTTCTCAAATTAACCTCGCTGGTAAACTGACCACCACGAGTGCCGATGCATCGGCAGTCATCGTGCAAAACGGCAGTTCGGCGGTACTGGGCAAGATCATCGCCACCGGCGGCGGCGTGGTCATCGGCGGGAATGGTAACAACGACGACTTCGCTGGTGGCGTGTCGCAGGCTTCGGGCACTGCCATCCTAGCCAATTCCCTCGCCGGGGGCGCTTTTCCCGGCAGAATCGGCGGCAGCGTCAAACTAAACCAAACCGGCAATGCCATTGCCACACTCGGCAGGTTCAATAGCTCTGGAGCGTTCACTCTCTACGACGGAGCCTCGCTGTCCGTGACTGGCATAGTGATTGGCTTAAGTGTTGACCTGGAGACCAACGGCAGCAACAACGGCATCACTTCGAACGGCAACGTCACGGCCAACAATAACGGTACGGTGAACCTGATTGCGGGGAATGGCGACATTTCGCAAAGCTCCGGTACGATTACCGCCGGCCTGTTGACGGGTAGTGCAACGGCTGGCACGGGCGCGACCACCGGGCAGGCTATCTTTAACAGCACAACCAACGCCATCGCCCAACTCGGCCCGTTCACCACCGATGGCAATTTTAGCCTGACGGATACAAACGCAGCCGGGCTGAGCTTGGCGGGCAATGTCGTCAGCCATGCCAGCAATGGCAGCGGCACGGTCGCCATCGTGAACTCGACGGGTGCATTGGCCCTGGGCGGGTACACGGTCACCAGTGGGAGTGCCAGCAGCACGGGGACGACCGGGGTCACGCTGAATGGCATCGGCGTGAGCAGTGCAGGCGGCAGCACTGTCGATGGCGGCACAGGGCTAGTCGTGGTCAACGGCGGCGGCAGTGGCGATATCAACTTGGCCGGTACGTTGCAAACGACCAGCAGTTCTTCCCAGGCGGTCTATGTCTACAACGGCAGGCAGGCGGAACTCGGCACGCTTACCGCCAGCAATGGCGGGGTGCTGATCGGCTGGGCGAATGTCAGCGACTTTCAATCCGGGGTGACGCAGAATGCGGACACGGTCATCACGACCAATGCCTTGACGGGCAGCACCCATGGGTTGGTGAACTTGGGCAATGCCAACGCCATTGCCAACCTTGGTGCATTCAGCACACAAGGCACTGGTGCATATTTCACCTTAGTTGACAATGTCAGCACAGGTCTGAACGTCACCGGGGCGGTGACGACTAATAAACTCGGCGATGCCAGCATCACCAACACGGGTGCTTTAACAGTCGGGGGCACGGGTTCCGTGTCAGGCACCAATGTCAGCTTGACGACTAAAACGTCGGGCGATATCACCTTGAATGGTGCAGTCTCTGCTGATGCCACCGCTGGCACGGTGACGCTGGCCTCGGCAGGCAATATTAGCCAGAACTCGAGCGGTACAATCACCGCCCTGACTTTAACCGGTGGCACCGGCAGCACGGGGACGACTTCGGCGCAGCTATATTCAGCAAACAATCAAATTGCCAACCTCGATGCTTTCACTACCCACGGTGGTTTCTTATTGAATGACACCACGGGACTGAACGTCTCCGGCGCGGTGAATAGCGGCACGGGCAGTGTGGGCCTTAGTGCCAACGGCGTAATTACAGAGGGGGCGTTGGCCAGCATCACGACAGGAACCGGGGCAAATACGGGGCTGCTATTGTATGGAAGCGCATTTGATCTTTACAGCAATAACCCGACAAATTCCGTTCCCTTATTCTCGGCCCTTTCCAAGGGTGTTGGCGACATCAAGTTTATTGATAGCCGTAGTCTGGTCGTCGGTTCGTTCTCCGTTACGGCGGGAAATTTAACGTGGGGTGTGTCGCCGTCGGGCGTCACTACGAGTGGAACGGGTGCGGTGATTCTAAAGACCACGACGGGCGATATTAATGGCGATGGCAAGGGGGTAACGAGTGCCAGGATCACCGCCAACGGCAGTGTGACACTCGATGCAGCCGGGGGCATCGGCATAGCCGCGCCGGTGTATACCAACACGACAGCCGGCACTGGCTCGACGGGAACCCCGTTAAACCTCATTACCAACGGCACCGGAACAGCAGGCAACATCAGCTTGGTCGAAGACCATACGCTGAACACCAGCCGGATTAATCTTGGCATCAATGGTACAAGCGCAGCTAGTAATAGAATCCTCGTCACGCTAGGTACTTTGGCCGGCAATACGTTCATAGTTGATGGACCCATCGGTACTGCCTCTGTTGATTTGACACTAAATGCACCCAATAGCAATATTGTCAACCCCAGCGGTTCGGGTCCGTTCACGGTCACGGCCAACACGTTGACCCTACAAGCAGGTGGGGCCATTGGGGGAACCGACGCAGGTGGAGGAACCGTCACCGGCACCGCCCCAATCCAAACGGCGGCGGCGGTGATCAACGCCATTAGCAGCGATGCCGCGCTCGGCGGTACGGCCAGTTTGGGTGGAATATACCTATTAAATAACCAGACGACCACGCTAACCGCCTTGGCAACCACCTTCGGTGCAAGCAGTGGTGCTATCAAAGTGGGCAACACCACGGGCATGCTGACCATCGGATCGGGTGGCGTGGCTTCCCAATTCAACACCGTGAATTTGTACGACTCGTCTGCCGCAACAACTGAAGGCATCACCCTAGCCACTGGCAGCACGGTCACTGGTTACAATGCTACTCTAGGCGGCACCGCAGTCACCTTGTCCGCCGACCAGCTTTTCGTCAACAACTCCGGTTCGGGAGCCGTCTCCGTGAACGCAGGGGCACAGTGGTTGGTGTACTCCGCCGATCCGACTAAAGACAGCTTTGGTGTGGGCAGTATTTTGAGCAGTGGTAATATTGCTCAATGGCATGTGAGTTACGCCGACATTCCCAGCACTTT
>QJPH01000347.1 GCA_003242955.1 Candidatus Methylumidiphilus alinenensis | reverse complement strand
AAACAAACCCGCCTCAAAGACGCAGTTATCGCGTGGAGCGAATTCGCCGCCATTGTTTGCCTTGAAAAGTAAATCATCTCCAGTAAGGAGAATGGCAGCAAAATCGCATTCTTTGGTATGATTTACTAATTTCTCAATGATGGTAGTAAACTTCTTTGCGGTACTCCACCATTTGACGGGTTTAATTTCTATGTTTTGTAGCTCTTGCTCTTGTAGCTTTGTGGCTAAAAATTGAGCCTCCACAGTCGCTTTTCCACTACATGCAATAAATATTTGAACCCGATCTTTCTCGTTCATAGTGATATCCCTTAATTATTATTGGATAAAGTCGCTAGATATTATTGATTTAGGCGATATCGGCTGTCTAATTGCGCCAGCCTCTTGCCAAATCACCGATGCCATCTCCGTGACCGCAAAAATTGTCCCCTCTTTATGGGAAGGATCGAAAAAAACCTGATTTCTTCGCTGATCGGTAAAGCTTATGCCACCGAGAATAGCTGCAAACTTCTCGGTACTCACCTGAAAATGCGGTGCCATAATTTGGTTCGCCTTCTCAGGATTTTGTTTGCAAAATTCAATGGCCTTAAACACTGCATCGACAATTTTTTGTACATCCTCTGGATGTTGGGAAACCACACTTTTATTGAAAGAAAGCACATCGACGATTAAATCCGGATACTCACGTGTCGAGACAAGGACATGTCCACCGCCTCCCTCTTTCGCCTTGGTCAACCACGGTTCCCATACCACGGCAGCGTCAACCCGGCCAGCAAGGAAGGCCGCACCGGCCTGGGAGGTTTCCATATCTAGGGTTTCCATATCGTTAATCGAAACCTTGTGATTCCTTAACAGTGA
The DNA here is from genome assembly GCA_003242955.1 of Candidatus Methylumidiphilus alinenensis. Classification (GTDB taxonomy): domain Bacteria; phylum Pseudomonadota; class Gammaproteobacteria; order Methylococcales; family Methylococcaceae; genus Methylumidiphilus; species Methylumidiphilus alinenensis. Next base: position 8,433 of record QJPH01000347.1, on the reverse strand, counting down.
ACGTAGGAAAAACTCGCCGGGGAGACCACGCTGGAACGCTACTTTCTTACCCTTCAGTTCTTCGACGGTTTTTATATCTTTCTTGGCGACAATGCCGTCGCCCCCCACCGATTCGTCTATGGCCATCACGATGGTGGTTACGAGGTTGTTTCCCGCAGCAAGTACGAAATAATCCACAGGAGCTGCAAGAGCAGCCACTTTCCCCGATTTGAGGGCGCTGTTCCGCTCGGCAAGACCGGTAAGAACCACCAAATCGACATTAATGCCTGCCTCGTCAAAGTATCCGTTTTCTTTCGCAAGATATAACGGACCAAACCCTATCCAAGGGCCTAGTCCAATCCGATAACTGGTCTTGTCCGCAGCATGTGTCGATGGCATACCCCAGAGGGCAATAACGATCACAACCACATGAAGAAAAATAAATACAAAAGGTATGTATAGTTCGATGTGAGTGAATGGTAAATATCGCTTGGAATCCGCTCCACGGCCTACTGCTTCCCATTCGGCATCGAATGGTCGGATCGGCAGTTGTTTTTCTATTTCATGAATGACTTGTAATTTTGCGGTATTGATGTCTTTATAGGAACGGATTAGCAGATACCACATATAGGAAATGGCAATTCCTGCCAAGGCGATGATCACATGCGAGCCAATTTCAAAGCTCGTTGTCTGTTGGACTTTAAAATAACCTAGGATAGTGATTAATGCTGTGTTTATTGTCAGGAAGAAGGTATTTGCCGTATTTCGCCTATCCGAAATTTTCTGTGCAGACTCTGCATAAGCCTTATATTGTTCTAGCAAATGATCACGGTACTTATCGGAAGACTCGTACTGTCTCTGTAAGTCTGGGCTAAAGAGCGTGTCTTTAATCGGGTCGTGGTTTACGTTCATGGTTTAGCACCTATGTCATTCAAATACTTACCTATTTATCTGCTGAATTCTATTATAGAAAATAATAAAATATTACTTAATTTTATTCCAGCCATAGGTTAATCAACCTGACTATTATTTTTACCTGCTATTTGCCAAAAATAAGCCGGATGCGCGAATTAAAAATCAAATTTGAACAGCATAGACTGTAATCTAGCAGTTTTTGCTAAATACTTCGATATTTGGTCATTCCAATTAGATTGACATGCTGCTAGGTTCCAATGGCGAAAGGCCAAGCTCAATGGCAATAGCCAAAATTCGCGCTTCGACCAAGAGTCAACCAGCTTGATGAACCGTTATGATTTAAATGTTATTAATATAACATAAAATCGAGTCCGAACCGCCATGGGTGGTGCAGTTCTTCGTCCAGGACGAGCCTCGCCTGGAATCGCTGGTCGATGATGTGGCCGCCTATGTCCGCGAGTCCGCCAAAGGCAGTCGCTTCAGCGAGGTTTGGCTGGCGGTGCTGCGGGAACACTTGGGCGATATCTGCCGCCCCGAGGGTCTGTTCGTCGACAAGCGGGTCACCGGTGCCGCGTGGCGCGGGCGGCGCAGGCGGCAAGCTGTCCGCCGAACAGGCCACCGCCGCCAACGTGGAACGGGCGATGATGCTGCGCCGCCTATTGCTCGCAGGCTACCAGGAACCGCATGTCTTCGCCTCCGCCGCCGGACCCGAAATCCAGCGCATGGTGGCGGTCATCGACAGGGAGATCGACCAAGTGCTTTACGAGACCCGCGTCCGCAGGGAGTTGTTCGCCAACACCGCCGGGACGGTGTTGGAACTCGGCGGCAAGATTGACGGCCAGGGCGGTTCGGTAACGCCCTGCCAGGGCGACCTAGCGATCAATAAGCTCCACCAGCTTATTGCCTTCTTCGAGCGAAGATATGATGGTGGGCAATAGCGGTTCAAACCAAGCGAGCAAAGCTTGTTTCGTAGTATTACCCAGACGAACCCAGACAATTGGCGGGCCATTGAAATCAAAACTGGCAAGCACGATAAAATCCTCATCCTTGGTGATGATGGTTGCATTGGATTGTTTGGCATAAGCCCAAATCCTATTATCTTCTGCTTCACCAAGTTCTACGTCATAGACATGTTCCGCCTTGAACCCTTTGGTTGAAAGCATTCTCGCCAATGCAGGCGGTAATTGCGCGTCCACCAAAAATCGCATCAGGCAACCTTGAGGACTGGATGGTCGAATTGGCTGGCCGCATATTCCAACACCGCCGTAATATCCTCATCTTCAAGATAAGGATAATCCTCAAGGATTTCCGTCCTCAATGCTCCCGCAGCGAGTAAATCAAGGACATCTTTGACCCGAATCCTCATGCCGCGTATACAGGGCCTACCGCCGCATTGCAGCGGATTGACTGTGATTCTATTTAGGTACTTCATATTGTTTCCAAAAATACTTGAAAGGTGGATGATGGCTGTGCCATTGAAGAAGGCGCATCAATCGAAAAATGCAAATGGTGCGGTTTGTTTCTCACCGCCCCATAATTGCGTTGTCCAAGTTGGTGAACGGCAACACCACGCCCAGTCCGGACGAACTGGCCAAGGTGTCGGCCCTCGGCAAACTGAATAGGGATGTTGCTGAGACGATCCCCGAACAAGCCACCACCGCCAACGTGGAGTGGGCGATGATGCTGCGCCGCCTGTTGCTCACCGGCTACCAGGAGCCTCATGTCTTCGCAATTGCTCAATGGCGGCGGCGACTTCGTCTTCCAAAAGAAATTTTTCATATTTTGTTGGATCGTAAGGCGGCAAATTGGGGATAGCCTCACCGAGTCTTTTCAGCAGATTGCATACCTTGTTGAGTTCAAAGCGATGGACAAAAGGCTCACCATCAGCCCAAGCCCAGCGGTACGCGGCTAAAGCATGGCTTGTTGCAAGTTTTTGGTTGCCTATGGCGAGCCATAGCTCAGCGAGCGGGCAATGGGCAGGTTTTCTAGTCTTCGCTAGTTGCTCTGCCTCTTGATAAGGATTGGGGAGTTGATCTAGATGGAACTTGACTAAGGCCAGTTGGGTTTCCGCTGTGGCATCAATCATTCCAGAGGCGCGGACCATTCGAACAGCCTCATGCAGACTATAGGCGGATTCTTTACATTGGCATTGCTCCAGATGCCATTGTCCGCGAAGTAAATGGAGTTGTCGGATGACAGTGCGGTTATTGCCTTTTTTAGCCTCTTTCTCAGCCTCGATAATATCTGATTCCTGCAAATTACCGCACCAATAGGATTGACGGGCATACTCAAATTCCGCATCTCCAAGACGATATGCACGTCGATCCCAATTTCGGCCTAGGAGGTGTTTCCACCATACACCTTTGGCTTCCGTACATAAACCCATCATAGCCAGTTGCCGAAAGAGTTGCAGATGAGCCTTGAAGAGTCGCTCCCAATTCTTCGTTAATTCAGCTAGCGCCAAAGCGAGCAGGATGCAGTGCTTAGTCTGAGCTGGTTGATTTTTATTGAATAGAGTTTCAGCAATATTGTATAAACTCACACACACATCTTTCCAATTTTCTTCTCTCAGGTCTATCAACAAAGATGCAGCATAGGCCGAAAGGGCTTCCTCAAATTCGCCAATACCATCCAGAGCAATGCCAACAGCATTTGTAAGATAAGCACCATCAATTTCATCTAATTCTCCGGGTAATCGTCCCCAGCCTTGCGAAAAGAAGGGACGCAGCAAGGAAAGAATTTCCGAGTGAGCTTCCAAGTTATACATGAGGGCGAGGGCTATATCCCCGCGATAGGCTTGGCAAGCCCGCTTATAGTGGCCCATTCGTAGCAAAGTACGGACTACATGCAGACCGCCTTGCAAATCTTCCAGAGTTTTTGCATTTTTATAAGGGTTGTGAGACTGGCGTGAGAAATGATCCACTACACGCTGACCATAGCGCTCCCTTTCCTCTTGCCCCAACTTCCCAGCGGCGATGCTTCGAACTACAGGATGTAGGTCATGACGTTTGGATTGTTCATCGTATTGCAGCAAGCCACGACGTTCTAGATCGTTAACTATATTTGACAGTTCCTTCAATGCGACAATCGCAGATTTTTGCCAGACTTGCATAACCTTTTCATAATTCAGACGAATTTGACATTCTGCTTGATAGTGTTTATGTGCCTGTTCTTTTTCTATATCGGACATTTCATCCCAATACCTATCCTGCTCAGGTTTTCGAGGTTTCTCAACTTTCTCCGGCTCCCGAGGCAGAAAAGGATTGAGGGCGCTGAGAGTAGGATAATCCACAGCTTCGGATAGCAATGCCAATGTGGAAAGAAGTTGTCCGCTCTTCTCCGGCAAGACATCAAGAGCGAAATGGAGGATATGGTTGTGTTTCTGTACCAAATTCAAATCAGCGAGGTTGAGTAAGCCACCACCTTGGGGATCTTTAGCCCAAGCGTCGAAGTTACCCCGATCAGGAAGGTAATAGAGAATTAGGCCAGCCAATACACCGATTACTAAAGGATGACAGTCGCAATGTTCTTGCAGATATGCACGCATGGCTAAACCATCACCACTGATGCCGCAAGCCCGAAATAATGCCTCGGCATCCTGTGGGCGTAGGCCAGGTAAACGCTCACGGAATACACCAGAAACAGGCTGGTCAGTGGGATTGAGTAACACCTTAGGTGTCAGTCGGGTGGTGATTAGCAGCTTAGATGGGGCGGCAGCGGCTAGTCGAAGTAGCAGATCGTCATCCTCGGGGCGGATAGCGGCACGGGGATCGCGGCGGGCGATGACATCACTGGTACCTGCTTCATCATCGGCAAGTTGGGCGGCATCATAGCGATGATATTGAACCAAGATGCGCTCCAGCCCATCAAGGACGATCAACCAAGAACGGTTTCGCAAGTGATGGAGTAGTGGCTCAATCAGTTCTGTGGTTTTCTGCTTGCGGAAGTCGTTCAGGGATCGACCAGTCATATAAGCCAAGGCACGTTGACAGAAATCGGCCATAACTGCCCCTTTCTCATAAAATGAGTACCAGAAGCGTCCCGCCCAATCATTTCGCAGTGTTGCCGCTTCTTTGTTTGTCCAATGCCAAGTCAAGATGCTTTTACCTGTTCCACCAATGGCCTCAAACAGTAACACAGGATAAGCATTGGCTGGTGTTGCCCAGTCAGCCAATATGTCTAATTGTGCTCGACGGACTAGGAATTGATGCGAACCAATATATGGTGGTTCAGCATAGAAAGCTGGGGGAGCAGGGATAGGATCGGACTGGGTTCGCATTGCCTCAGGCTTGGTGTTGACAACCAATCCGGTTTGGATAGGAGGATGATCTTTGAGATAGGCGGCAAGCCCGCTGATGGCTTGCATTGCCGCTACCTTGAATTCGTCCAAATTATTGAAAATTGTGTAAACGCGGTGGACGGAGGAACCAGATTTCTTGTTCTTAGCATTTTCCTTGAAGGCATTCAGCTTTTCGATCTTCTTTGGGTCTATTTCTACATCGTCAACTGTGATGGGGTGGAGCCTTCCCATGATGAAGAGCAATACAGGTCGGTCCAATTCACGGGCCAAGTTGAATTCCAGTTCAGTTAGGGAAAGCCTATTGGGGTTACGCTTAGCACATTCTGGTATCTGACCGTACTTTTGGCTGATTACACATACATAGGCTGCCGCATCCTGGACCTTCTGTAGTGAAGAATCGAGTACATCCCCATCTGGCTTGGCCGAATCATTTTCCATAGCTACATCGGTTAGCCCTTGACTTTTTATGGCTTTGATAAGGGCAGCACGATGTTCTTTCAAATCAGTAAAAGTACTGGAAACCATGACACCTAAATATATTCGCGGAGTACTTGAATAATTATTTTCCATACATTTATTTTATTTCGTATTGAATCGTTAAAAATGGCAATTACGCGAAGATATTAAATAAAATAGTAGCCGAACCGGGCAACAGATTTATCATTGCCCGACAATCAAAAGGAATATCGGATACAAAATTGAGTATCCAAAAGACTACTAATCTAACCCCCCACAGTAACACTCACCACATCACTCCACTGCCCGAATTGCTCATCGTGTAAGCTATAGATGGCTTTGTATTTCCACACTGCGCTGGTGCCGGGGCGGTTAGCGGGGTGGTGTCGGTGGTGTTTGGCTCGGTGTTGATAGCAGGAAAGACAAAACCATTGCCTTCATTTCGATTCACCCAACAACAATGCACTGCATTGCCTTTCGTCCACAAGATCAGCGGTATATTTTCTTTTCACCACGCGCCGCGTGATGAAAAGAAAATAGAGATAAATGCCCCTAGCATTGGTCTGTTGTCCGGCAAACATTGAAAGAACCTAGATGGTCGTTTGTTTGTGAATGGCTTGTGTTGGTTTTGCGGTTGGCGGGGGGGATGGCTCGACAAGACGCCCCGTGACGAACTTGTGGAGTACGCTTGCCATTAGCGTTTGATAAGGGATGCCCTCCTCAGTGGCTTTGGCTCGAATGTCTTCGAGGTCGCGGGATGAAATGCGGATATTGACCCGCTTATCCTTGGTTAGCGATGCCTCGGCATAATTGGCATAGCGTTCAAGTTCCATCTGGAGATTCGGCACAGATCGCCATTCGTCCCTTTTAAAAGAGGCTAGGATTTCTTCTTCAAGTTTGTTTTCATCATCCATATCATTTGCCTTTTGCCAAGTATTTCCGTGTAGCCTTCCGGCTCGGAATAATCGTTTTCAAGAATATCTCGTCATCCGTTTCAATAAACGGAACCAAATATGCGTAACCGCGAATGCGAACTATAAACACACGTTGATTCGGATATAATTCGGTATTAGGATGGTCAAGTACATCAAGGACTGCGCCATGCGAGATGGCCGACAATACTTCTTCAAAGGATACGCCCCGTTCCGCCTTGAGGCGAATGTTTTTGGTTCTTTGGGAATTTGAATGGTGACCTGTTACAACCTACAAGCAAGCCATTGTTTTCAAAGTATACAGCTAGTTCACCAAAGCCGCTTTCCACTCAAATTCCCAAAGAACCAATGTTTTTCGTGGTGTTCCAGTTAATAGGCTTCATGTTGGCTATTCTACGCTTGTGTGCTTTCATGCATCAAGATGATGAAGGGAAAAGAATCCACAACGGCACGACACCCCAATGCGGCGGTGATCGCCGTCTCGTTCTGTTTTGTCCTGGGGTTGGGCGGCCTGATCTATTGGGGTTCAAGCCAGGTTGCCTTGGATTTCCAGCGCAGCCAGTCGGCCTACGAGGCGTTTGACCGCTACGAGCGAGTGTCCCACGAAGCCTACCGCTATTTCAAGCAACGCATGGACAGCCTGGTCACCAACACCGAGGCGGCGGAGGCCGGTGCGACCCCGTCAAGGCAGCGGCTCGGCCAGGCCATCGCGGAGGAGGGATGCCGCCGTCAAGGAGGCCGATGCCGGGGAATGGCGGGCACGCCCGGTCAGTCTGGAACGGGTGGCCCGTTTGACCGCCTTCCTGGAAACCAGCGAATACCGCTTCGACGAAGTCGAACGCCTGCGCCAACAAGGGCAGCACGGGCGGGCCGCGCAAACCCTGTCGGCCTTCTCGGAACAGGAGATCGACGGTACCTTCCAGCCGCTGGTTGATGCCGCCATTGGCACCGAGCGCGACAATGCCCGTGCAGCCAAGGAAAGGCTGGAAGTATTGATGGACCGCTCCCGCTGGATCGCCGTTGCCGCCTCGGCAATCGCCGCCCTGTTTGCCATCACTTCCGGGATGTTTCTGCTGCGCGGGTTCAGGAACCCCGTCGAAGCCTTGATGCAAGGCACCGACGCCATCGCCTCGGGCAACCTAGCCCATCGCATAGAACTGCCTAGGCAGGACGAATTCGGCTACCTCGCCACTCATTTTAACCACATGGCATGCGAACTGGAACGCCAGCAAGCAAGGCTGAAAGAAGGGAAGGCCGCCCTTGAGCAGCGGGTGGCCGAGCGCACCGTGGAACTACACCGGCTGAACGGCGAACTGCTGCGGCTGCGGCAAGTTTTATTCATCCTTGGCGACAATGCCATCCGCTATTCCAATCCGGGCGGCCACATCGCCGTCACCCTTCACACTGGCGAAAACTCGGCGACATTCAGCCTCACCGACCAAGGCATCGGCATACCCGCCACGGATTTGGGACTGGTCTTTGACCGCCACTTCCGCAGTGCCAACGCCCGCCATTCCAGGCACGACGGCGCGGGGCTTGGCCTGCCCATGGCCAGGGCGATCTTGCAGGCGCACGGTGGACAGATTGTGGTCGCCAGCGTCGAAGGGGCAGGGTCGACTTTCACGGCAACCCTGCCGTTGGCTTCCAGCGAACCACAATAGGACAATAGAACAGAATGCGGTTGACCCCACACGAGAAAACACCCAACGCAGAAACCATCTCAAGCCAAGGCCATAAGCCTCCACACCAAGACCACAAGCGCATTTTGCTGGTGGAGGACGACAAGCGCATTGCCGGTTTTATCCGGCGCGGGCTGAAAGTCGGGGGCTACACCGTCGAAATGGCCCACAC
>QJPH01000512.1 GCA_003242955.1 Candidatus Methylumidiphilus alinenensis | reverse complement strand
TGGCTTTTCGGTGCTGACCAACAATGTCGCCGCGCTGGGCGCCTTGGCCAACGGCGTCTGGCCGATGCGCAAGGTCGCGCAATTGGAGGCCGAGCGGCGGCACCGGCTGGAGATGGAGCTCAAAGCTGCTGGCTACGGGGCGGACGATGCCATAGACTCGTCATCAACTCGCTTGGATGCGTCTGCACCCGCCTAATGTGTGTTGCTAGCTAGGCCGACGCGGTTATTAAAACCGCGTCGGCCTGACTATGGCTGACTGATTCGGCAGCCTAATCAACTGGTGTGGATTAAGACCTTCCTTAAACTGAACAGGAGAATAACCGATATGGCAACACGAAAAACCCCGCCGCAAAAATCAACGGCTGCGTCACTGCTGGAAGATGCGGGCAAGGCTGTGGCAGAGGCGGCAGTTGAGACTTCCGAAATGGTGGAAGCGCTGATTGCAACAAGCCTGGAACCCGATGCAACGGGCGATGAATCCCCTTTCGAGGGAGCAACCAGCGGGTTTGCAGACTCTTCCCCCGATGCGGCGGTGTCTGAACCCGGCGCGGCGGAGCCGGAAAATGGACATCCGCCGCGCTTCCACTTTTTCGTCATTGACGCGGGATGGAAAACCGAACCATCGAAGGTGCTGCGCGACAACTTCCATATGATTCGCTTATTCCAGAACAACGACCCGCTGTATATACTGAACCGCGAACAGTCGATTGCACTGATCCGCGCCAACCCCGATCTGATCGGCAAAGACCCCATCCTGCTGGTGCATGACCTACATGCACGGGGTGGGAGGGGCGAGTCTGGCTACCACGGTTTTCGCCTGTGCCTCGGCCTCATCAACAATCCCCAGCAGGCGCTGGCCGCCCTGCAAAAGTTCCTGCGCTTCGTCCAACAGCACCGGGGTAGCGAAGATATCGAGAAGCACATCCGTGACAAGCTGCACCGCAAAGGCTTGGAAAATGCAATTGAGGTGATGCGGGAAAGCATAGCGGCATGATTGAAAGAAAGACTGATGCTTAAACTTAAACAGGGGAAAACAAAATGAGCGAAGTGAGTGAAGCGGTGACCCTAGTGTTCTTCAGCTTTTTGATGGTGGCGGCAGGGTATGAAATCAAGCGTCGGCAACAGAAGCTGCGGGCGGTTTACGATGTGCTGGATGTCGAGACCAAGCACATCGCGGCTGGTTTGGAACAGATGGTCCAGCAGGGCGAACTTCGGCCCTATACCGGGGAAACCGTGGCGTGAGCGAAGTGTCACAAGTACCACGGATTCGGATTGAAGGTGGTGCGCTGCATATCGAGTTTGCCGGATTGTTCGGACTCGGGGCTGAAAGCCAGTCCCGCCGTTTTGCCCGCCGGGTATTTGCTTTCCCGCAGGTCCACGCAATGCATTTGGAGCCGGCCTTTGATAAGGCGACTGTTCATTACCAAGCCGACAGGGACGCACGGGCGGACTTTGTCTCGCACCTTGCCGCCGTCTTAGGCGGGGTGGAGGAAGGGCTGGACGACTCTCTTCTGCCTCTGTGGGCGCAAGGGGAGTCCACCACCCTCCACCGTTTCGGTGAAGCCGTGTCGGTTTTCGAGATAACCCAAGTGGGTCCGGCACGTTTGCAGTTACGCCATGCCGCGCTGGCCCGAGACCCCGCCTTGGGACGGCGTGTGGAGGATGCCGTCAGAGCCCTAGTCGGCGTGAGGCAAGCGACGACCACTGGCACAGTGGGCAAGCTTTGGGTGTCCTACGAACCAGGGCTTGTCGATATTATGCAGTTAATCCGCACCGCCGAGACACAACTGGGTTCACCTCGCACCGCCTTGGCGGTACCGGGTCCCACCCCGGTCAAGATGGGGTTTGCCAACGCCACCTTGGGGCTTGCCGCGCTGGGAGAATTTGCTTTGCCGGTGGTGTTGCCGGTGTGCATCGGGATGCTAGTGGTTTCCAACCTAAGCACTGTCGGCGATGCCGGTCGGCAGTTAAGCAAGGGCAAGGTCGGTTTGCCGACCCTCCATACCGCGTTGCTAGGCTGTTCGATAACCACAGGACAGATCGTCGCCCATGCCTTGATGGAATGGTCGTTCCGCTACTGGGCGCGGCGTTCCAATGCAGTCATTGCCGAGGAATGCCGGGCCCTGTTGGAGGAAAGCCTGCCCATCCCGGCTCACTCGCGGCTGGTTCGCTCTGACGAGGTCGATGCCCAAGTCCCCACTGGGGCCTTGCAAGCTGGAAACCATGTCCGCATTGATGCTCCTGCGGCGGTTCCCGCCGATGGACGGGTGGTCGCCGGCAGTGCGCTGGTTGCAGAAGCCGCCGTGTGCGGGTCTAGGCGACCGGTGCGTAAATCCTTTGGCGACAAAGTGTTCGCTGGAAGCCAAGTGCTGGCCGGCGCTATCGAACTCGAAGTCTGGCACACCGGCACACAGACGCAGGCTGCACGAATCGCTGGCAGCGTGATCGAGTGCGCCCGCGACCTGAGTCGCAACCCTGCCCTGCAACGCAAGGCCGAAGCGCTGGCCGACCGCACCGTGCTGCCGACCCTGGCCGTTGCGGCGATAGGCTGGCCTGTGGGTGGCCTGTTCACCGTCGGCGCGGTGCTGCATGCGGACTACGCCTCGGGACCGAAGCTTGCCGTACCCTTGGAAACCTTGCGTGGGGTCAACCTTGCGTTGCGCAGCGGCGCGGTGGTGCGTACCGCAGATGCCCTGCACCGGCTGGCCGAAAGCCAATTCCTCGTGCTGGACGACCATCCAGCCTGGTCGGTCGTGGGCTTGGAACTGGAACGCATGGAGCATAGGCTGGCAGAGTCTGAGGCCGACAAGCTGCTGTGCCATATCGCCGGGGCCGGGTTGTACTTGGGTGACGGGCGCTCAGATGCACTGTTAGACGCATGCCTGGCCCGTGGGTTGGTCGTCCGCCAACCACCGCTTATTGCGCTGGATGCCGACCGGGTCGCCGTCCGCCAAGGCCAGCACACGCTGATCCTACGCAACGGTTCAGGCGAGGACTGCGCCGCGCCGCCGCTGACGGTGGAGATCGACGGCACCTTAGTGGCCGTGCTGGGCTTCCGCCTCAGCGCTGCCCCCCGCGCCGCCGCCGCCGTGGCCCGCCTACGCCAACAAGGCGTGGAAGTGTTTCTGCTGTCCAGCTACCCTGAAGCGGAAAATAGCCGATTGGCCCGTCGCCTAGGCATAGAACTCAGCGGCGGCGATTTTTCCTTGGATGAAAAGCTGCGGTTTTTACAGGGACTGGCCCGCCGCGGCATACGGGTAACCTATGTCGGAAACGACGACGCCCATCCCGAATTGATCCGGGAGGCGCATGTGTCGGTATCCTTGGGCGGTGCGGCAAGCCTGGCAGAAAGCATGGCCGACATCGTCATGCTGGGCGAGGCTTTGGATGCTGTTACCGACGTGACCGAATTGGCAGCGGGCTACAATGGGCGCATCCGTGCGGCCTGCCGCAAGTCTTTACTACCCAACCTGCTTTGTGTCGCCGGCGGCTATGGCGGGGTTTTGAACGGCATTACTTCCGGCCTGATCGCTAATATCGGCGTCAGCAACGTTTACCGGCAAGCCGCCCAATCACTGCGCGACAGCCGACGCCCAGCCATTATCAACAGGAGTAACGTGTGACAGCAAGCAAACAACCAGTGCAGACGCCTCGCAAGCGAGCCACCAAAAGCGTCCGCCGCCTACCCGATGAACCCGTCGCCGAGATGGGTTTGGCGGGGCAGTCGGCCCAGCCCGAAACAGACGGCGAAGCCTTGACCGGGGAATTCATTGGCAAGGCCACGGAATCGCGAGCCTTGGTTTCTCTTTTGGACGAACCCGTGCCGGACGAGGACGAAGAGGTCATCAAGCGGGTGGAGCATCTCAACCACAGCGTGGGATGGCTGCTGGTTTCGGCTGGCTTGGTGGGCATGATCGTCCCCGGTGTGCTCGGCACCCCCTTCCTGATCATGGGGGGCTTGGTGTTGTGGCCGGGCAACCACAACAAAGTGGAGCGCTGGCGGAAGGGCCATTCACCCAAAGTGTTCCATGGGGCAATGAAGCAGATCAACCGTTTCCTGGACGACCTCGAAAAGCGCTACCCGCACATCGACAAGCCATAGCGTAGGCTCTGCGATACAGCAACCGAAAGGACTAGCGAGGATTAAATAATCGCGCAGCGGAACTTGAGCCTAACTGGGATGCCACGCAAGTACGCAATGAAATAAATCGTACCGTCCATCAGAGACATAGGAGGAGCAGTGCCATCCAAAGGCCATCCCGCAATGAAACACAAAAAGAATTCCAAGATTGGTTCATTGCTCGGCATAGATCATCCGTTATTGTTGTGGATGTTGTGGTTCGTACCGATCGCTTTTATGGTCAAATGGCTTTGTTGCGAGCCGTTGCTGGTTTTCGCCATTTCTGGCTTGGCTATCGTCCCTTTGGCGGCGATCATCGCCACTGCGACGGAAAAAATTGCCGATGTCGTGGGTTCTGTGGTCGGAGGGTTGCTTAATGCGACCTTCGGTAACGCCACCGAGATGGTCATTTCCATCGTGGCGCTTTCCGCAGGGCTGGTGGATGTCGTCAAGGCCGGCATCGTCGGCACGGTCATCGCCAACCTGCTACTGGCGCTCGGTGCCGGCATGTTGGTCGGCGGAATCAAGCACCCCGAGTTGGAATTCCGCCCATGGGTGGCGCGTATCAATGCGTCTTCGCTCATTCTGGCGTTAGTGGTGTTGTTGACACCCGCATCCATCCACTATACTTCACAGGGCTTGGACCCGTTGATAATTGACCGGTTTTCCTTGGTTGCGGCCACCTTGTTGCTGGGGTTTTATGTATTGTCCCTGCTGTTCTCGATGAAGACGCATCGGTATTTATACGAACTCCCCTCCGATACAGGGAATGGCAATGCGACGCTGACGGGCGAGACCTTGCTGCCCGGTGGGATTGGCAGGCAAGTCCTGCTATTGCTTGGTGCCAGCGTCGTCTTGGTGTTTGTCTCCGAGGTGCTGGTTGCCAGCTTGGAAAGCGCGATCAAGACCCTCGGGCTTACTCAAATGTTTACCGGCGTGATTCTGATTCCATTGTTCGGTGGCGTGGTGGAATATATCACAGTAATCACCTTTGCCCGGAAGAACAAGATGGACCTCGCCATCAGCGTGGCGATGGGTTCCAGCTTGCAAATCGTCATGTTCGTCGCGCCCATTCTCGTCTTCGCCGGGCAGTTGATGGGTCAGCCGATGAATCTAGAGTTTGAACCTTTTGAACTGATGGCCGCCGCGATGGCTGTCGTGGTCATTAATTCCATTAGTAGCGACGGTCGCTCCAACTGGCTGGAGGGCGTGCTGTTGCTGGTGACTTATGGCATTGTGGCCACCGCGTTTTACTTCCACCCGTAGAGACCCATTCCTCACAGGAGTCGAATTCATGCCCTATCCGCAGATTGCCATGCAACAGAACCGGACTATTCGGATCGACTATCCCCGGTTATTTAGCGACCTCGAATATGGGCCATTCAGGGAATTTTTGATTCGCGGCTTTGAAGTGCAGGAAGTCGTTTCGATGGAGGTTGACCGGCTGGCCGGCTCGGCGGTGGTGCATCTTCACCCGAGGTGTGCAGCCGTGTTGGAGGTTCTAATGCGATTGGCCGGAAAGTACGAAGAAACCCCAACACAGGTGTTCACGTCCTCATGCTGTCCCTACTTTGTGTTACAACAGGAAGCTGACGGTCGCACCATTTACTCCAGGGCACCGGAAACCGTCTCGGGTATCCGCCGTTTGTTGTATGGTGGGTTGGGTTTGATGTGTTTCGGTTTGAGCATCGTTGGCGTAATGACACCCTTGTTACCGACGACGCCCTTTGTCATTTTGTGCAGCTACTTCGCGCTGCGCTCTTCGCCCGAGCTTAACAGCCGGCTGCTTCGTTCAAACCTATTTGGACGCATCTTGACTGACTGGCATTTGCACAGGGCAATGCGAATCTCCACCAAGAAAAGACTCTTCATTTTCATGGTGATCGTTTACTCTGCTACTTTTGCACTCGCCAGGCCTTCCGGTCCCGCGCTGCCGCTGACACTGGCCATTGCATTGTTGAGCGTCGGTTTCGTGTTGCGGATGCCGACAGTGGAGGACGAATCCAGGCTAACCGGAATCACCCATCAACAGAATTTTTTAATCACCGACACAACACACGAGGAGCAACTATGAATCTAAGATGGCTACTGATTTTCATACCTTTAGGGCTAACCTTGGCTTGGTTTAACGCCAACCCGCTGCTGGTTTTTGCTGCTTCGGCGCTGGCTATCATTCCCTTGGCCGGTTTGATGGGGGATGCCACCGAGTCGCTGGCGCGTTTCTTGGGTCCGACGTTGGGTGGCTTGTTGAATGCCACCTTGGGCAATGCGCCCGAAATAATCATTGGTTTTTTCGCATTGCGGCACGGGCTGGTCGATATGGTGAAGGCATCAATCACAGGCTCAATCCTGGGCAACCTTCTGTTCGGTCTAGGGGTTTCCATTGTCGCAGGCGGGCTGCAAGCACCGAAGCAAAAGATGGGCTTCGGCGGGGAGTCATCCCGCGTGCATACCGGACTGTTGATGATGGCGACTTTCGGCTTAATCATCCCGGCGGTGTTCAACTTCAGCACGAATACAGATCGTGAGATCAGCCTGGAAATTGCCGTCATTCTGTTCTTGGTTTATCTGCTTAGCGTCGCGTACACCCTGATGATGGCCGCGCCGGACTCCCAAACCGATACAGGCGCAGTCGAACATAAGCATTCCGAATCGGAAGGTGAGGAATCAGGCTGGAGCCGCAACCAGGCATTGGCCATATTGGCAGCCGTCACCATCGGGCTGGCGGTGATGAGCGAGACCATGACCGACGCGCTCGACCCAGCCGCCAAGGCCATGGGGTTCACGCCCCTGTTCGCCGGCGTGTTTTTACTCGCACTGGTCGGCAACACGGCGGAACTGATCAATTCCGTGCGTTTCGCCCGCCAAAACCAATTGGATCTTTCCTTGGGGATTACGGTTGGCGGCAGTACCCAGATGGCACTGCTGGTCGCGCCCTTGCTGGTGTTTTTCGGGCTTGCCATCGGTCAGCCCATGAACCTGTTGTTCTCGCAGTTCGAGTTGATCGCCATCATCTTGACGACCTACGCGGTCATCACGATGCTCCAAAGTGGTTTTGTAAGATGGGCCGCCGGTGCTACTCTGGTTGCGCTTTATCTGATGCTGGGTGTCGGTTTCTATTATGCGCCGGCTACCGGGATCTAGCCGCCAGTGCTTGCCCTTGGCCGTTTTGCTGCTTCCCGCACTGCAAGGCTGCACGGGCGTGGTGACGCACGCCCCAAAGATCGCAGACACTCTCCCCTTGGCAGAGAGTAGGGTAAAAGAGGGGATGCCAGCTAAGACCATGGGTTCGAAGGAACTTCCAGACTCTTCAACTCTCGCCCCAACCGGATCCGCCCCCCCCGCTACGCTCTTCCCCCGGGGCGATGAGCCTGATGCAACCGCATCGGACCTGCTTCCGCAGCAGGCCGCTCAAGCTGCCGCGACCGATGTGAGCCCTTGGCGACCCTTGGGCCGTTTGCTCAAATTCATGGGGCGCAAGCCGTCTGAGAACGTTTTCCTGTGGCGGTCCAATGCCGATGTCAGCCTGCCTGGGCCTGATCTTGCAAACTTTCCCAACAGCTCCTATACCCTCCCTAGGGGCGGCGTTTACTTGGAAAGCAGCCCCGTCGGGTTTTATGGTGTTAGTGCCATCTCCTCGTCCCAGTGGAACTGGGAGTATCTGCTGCGCTATGGTCTGACTGACAACCTCGAGTTCCGCCTGTTCTCCAACGGTTTGACTGCCGTGCCGGGTGCCACCGGCTTTTCGCCACTGGCCTTCGACACCAAGGCCCATCTCTGGGCGGCGGACTGGGATTGGTTCAATGTCTCGGTGGGCGCGGAAGCCTATATCCAAACCACCTCCTGGCTGGCTTCGCCGGCTTTGTACAGCCCCTTGCAATATGCGTTCAATCTGCTCGTAGACCACGATTTGCCATGGGGGGTTTCCTTCGAATGGAATTTGGGCTTTGTCCGCCAAACCAATCCGACGAGAACCCTCTATCTGCCCACATTCCAATGGGCTTTCCAGCGCAACATCACCGATGACATCGCCTTGTTTGTCCAAGGCTACCACAATGCCGATGCCTTGCCGCGGGTGCCGGGAGCTAGGCCATCTTTGGCACCTTCCTATCCCCAGCAAGAAGCGGTTGGCTTGGGCGGTCAATGGTCGGTGAATAAACAGATCGCTTTCTTTGGCAGTTACAACTGGGGACTGACCCGGTTTACCCCCGCTTACAATGCCAATCTCGGGGTGGCGTTGTCCTTTTAATGACCATGAATCATCAACCTACCAACAAGGAAACACCAATGAACGAAACAGTTTCATTTGAGGATAGGGTCAGGCAGCATTATCCGAAGGCCGTGACCATGTCCACCTTTAGAGAAAAAATACGGGATGTGCTTGCCAACGGGCATTCCATCGACTTAGCCAAGGTATTGTTGGCCACTTCCCTATGTGCCGATGATATCGTCGCGGTCCGAGGGCCGGAAGTGCCTTCGCACAAGACCAAACTCAAACACGATTTTTTGGGTCCATTTTCCATGGGCGGCTTAGCCGGGTTGCCCTATTCGGGGCTTACCGGCATGTCGACGATTGGTCACCATATACCCGAAAAAGGTTCCGTGCTCATTGCCTATGGCCCTCACATTGGCATTTCCGACCAAGGCGAACCGGGCAAATTGCTACGCCCAGGACAGCGCTGTGAATCCTCCGCCTGCGGTGCGCTAACACTGGCCCTTAAGCACTTTCAATCCTCGCCCGGTTATCAGCCTGCCTATGACGACGACGATACCGAACTAATGACCTTGGAACGGCGGCTTTTACCCTTCCGAGGACATATCTTGACGGCGGACAATCCGCTTAAAGCTGCCACCGACTGTGCGTACAATATCATTCATGGACTAATTGGACGCTATTTGCGCAGCCAGAAAAAGGTATTCGAATGCGAATACATAGCGCTGGTCGGCGGAATCATCATCAACACCGGCTATCAGCACGATGACTACATCGACCTGCGCCATCTTAGTGTGCGACGGGCGCAAGAACTTTGACCGTCAGCAAAATATTGGTTCAGGCCAGAGACACCATTGGCTTTTTTTAGCGCACCAAGGTGGCAGCCCGAAAAAGGCGAACAAAAAAGCCCGGTGGCCTGAGCCACCGGGCTTTTTGTTTGCCTTAAGCCCCAACCAAGG
>QJPH01000262.1 GCA_003242955.1 Candidatus Methylumidiphilus alinenensis | reverse complement strand
CGCCGCCATACGAGGCTTCCAGTGTGCTGACATCCAAACCGTCGACGATGGCCACGACAAAACGCGCTAAGTGATCTTTTTCCAGCCATTCCTGTACAGGAATCACAAACGGCTGGTCACGCTCAATGGGAATGAATTGGTTGCTCATGGCTGAACCTCTGGATACGAGGAATCATCCTAACAGGTTTACACCGGGGAAGTCAGACAGACTCCTAGTGTCCAAATAGGCTTTGACCGTGGAGTTGTCCCAATTGGCAAAGTCGGCGATGAAATCCAATAAAGCACCGCGAAGTTCTAGGTTGTCGTCGAGCTTGGCTGGGTTTTTCTGGATTGCGATGAATCGCGTGTAGCTCTGTGGGCTGACTTTGCCAAGGTATTCCGTTGACCATTTCCTCATCCAAACACGGGCCACTTGGCGGAATGCCTCCGGGCAACACTCATCTGCCGGGTCCGGCCATAGTGCGGCGCAGATCACCGCCCGACAAGATGCCAAGGGTCGCCTTGCCCACCAGATATGCAAGGTTGAGATATGCCCGTGGCGAATGGATTTCTCGCGACGTGCATGATCGGAAATCCGCCGGATGGGAAGGTCAACTTCAATCAGGCGTTTGGGGTAGGTCATTGTGCAGTGCAATGAAAAAATCGGTCATTTAATTAGCTGACATTTGGTGTTCTTCGGCAAATCTGCGTAAAGCACGATTGACCGATTCAGAATCTGGAAATATTTTGTGTAAATCCGGTTCGACTAAAACAATATTGGTTCCTTCACGGTAACGATTGGCATATCTTCCACGCACCCCTGACCTAATGAGTCCAGCCGGGTATTCTACGCGCAAAGGGTCTTCATTGTTCATAAGCATTGCGCTCCTGTCGTGTCATTTGTCGTGCTGAAATAATTCGGTTTTAGGTGATGTTGAACGGGCCTGACCGTATAGTTGCCCGACAGCGGCGATAAAAGCCTCCGCTTGGCTGACCGCTTGCCGGGCATCGGATTCCTCAATCTCGTCGCCCGTGTAATCTGCCAATAAACGCACACGTTCCACTTGATTCAACGAACGGCCTAGCTCTGCCGCCAACATACCAGTTTTAACCAAGTGTTCACCGAATGCGGCAATCAGTCCGCGATGGGTTTTTGTCGTTGCCGGGTTAGTGCTTGGATTGGCTATCAACAACGCGGCATGGGCTGCGTCAAACATAGCATAATAAGCACGGTTGCAGGCACCATCACAATCCCCGGCATCCAACAAGAGCTTGGCCGATGCCAATGCTCTTGTAGCTTTGAGTAGATAATTTTCCTCGTTCACAGCCAAATTCCTTCGCGGCGGATGTTCTCCAGCAGGGCAGGATTGTTAAAGTTCTCCGGGTGTTGCCATTCTTCCTCCCAAAGAGGTAGCGGTTCTATCATGACCCCGGTTTCCAACATCAGATCAAACGCCATGTCGGCCAACACCAGCGCAACTTCCACACGCCGCCCCTTCGGGCCTTTGAGCAAAATGGCCAAGTCGGCATCGCTGTCAGGGCGGTCATCGTCGCGGGCTTGGCTGCCAAACAGTATCGCTCCGGCCAGGCTGTAGCGGGCATTTGCCTTTTCCAAAAATTTCTTTGCTGTTTGTTCAGTAAAAGGGGTCATGGCTTCGGGTAGCTTGATAGTGTGGTCACGTCGAGAATGGCTTTGGGTGACAGGTGGTAATGCTCGATTTTCACCAAAGGCTCCCAATCCAGTTGAGCGGGGTCTTGCACAATCCGCAAATCGGGTGTGGAACCGCAGTTGAAGACGACATAGAGCCAATAATCCTTACCTAATCGTTTGGCGGTCTTGTACTCGTTGGTGGTCAGGGCCACCTCGCCAACGGAGGCACGGCCTTTGACTTCGATGAAACGGACTTCCAGCGCGGTCTTGGGGTCTTCGGGATGAGGTTTGCGGGAAATCAGGTCAAACCCACGATTATCCGCCTCGACACTTTCCACTTCCCGGCCTTGCGCCCGTTCATGGACAATCACCGCATCGACGGCAATCCGTTCGATTTCATCGTCACGCACAAAAGGCGCGACACCGGGGTTGGTTCGCTCTGGATGCGGCAATACCCAAGCCCTACCCAACATCTGAATGTCTGCAATCGCACAATGCCGTTCCTGTTGAAGTTCTGTGCGTCGGCGGTCAAGCCGACCATTGAGGTCGTCAATCCTGTCTTCCGTGGTTTTGAGGTTGGCGGCTAACAGTGGGCTGCTGTCCCCATTTTGTTGTTGGGTTATCAGTTCGGCCATGCGCATGTTCTGACGGTGGATCAGTTCGTTCAGGCTGATTTCCATGTGCCGGGAGATGGTTTGAATCTCATGCTCCCGTTGGGCAGTCACTTCTTGGAGCAAGGGTTCCAACGCTTCGCCGACAAGGTAGGTTTCCACGGTCTGCCGGTCATGCAAGGGCAAGTCTGGAATGTCCATGCTGGCTGTTGCTGGCATCAGGTCTAGGAACAAGGTCGGTTGCCGGATGGTCATTGAGCCTTCGGCGTGTTCTTCCACCACAAACAAACGCCGATGTAGCACGTTGCCGCGCCCGTCCTTGATGGCGGCAGAAAATGCATTCAGTCTTGAGGGGGTTTCCCGGTGCAAATCAAGGTACACGGCCCCGTTTTCCATGTCCCTGCGAACAATTTCTTGCACATCATCGCGGACGGCCTCAAATAAGGGATGGCCCGGAGTCACCCATTCTGCTGTGGGTTCGGACTGGAGAATTTTTTTGTCAAAAATCACCTGCGCGTATTCCCGTCCAAGCCGACCAAAGCGCGGTTCAAGTTTTTCGCCAATGGGCCAGAGGTTTCGGGGAACCTTGCCGATCCGGTAAACAGGCTTGTATCTGCTAGGCTGGGAGACATGGACACCTGAAATCGGGGCGGATTGCATGAAGAAATCTTGGATGACTTCTGGAACCAGTCGGCGCTCTTTGGCTTCAGCCGATTTGCCAACGATGGCTGACAAATTCAGTTCCCGTTTGGCAAGCCCTTCCAAGGTGGAATTGGTGATGTTGCGAAATCGTTCCGGGTCCACTTCCTCGATGATGCGTTGCTTGATGAGTTCCTCGGTCATGTTGTTGTGTGCATACATGTCCCGAAGCATTCTTTCAAGCTGGTTGGCGGGGAAAATCTCACCGAGAACATTGAAGACCTTGCCCGTCCGTTTCGGATCAAGATCGTCTTCGATTTGCGATATTCTCTCAAAAAGCTTACTGAGAACCCGCCCTTCCCTTGTGTTGGTCGTCACGAAGTTGAAAATCAGGCAGTCTTTTTCCTGCCCATAACGATGAATCCGACCCATGCGCTGTTCCAAGCGCACCGGGTTCCAAGGAATGTCATAGTTAATCATCAACCAGCAAAATTGTAGGTTGATGCCTTCCCCTGCGGCTTCGGTGGCGATGAGTATTTGGGCACTCTCGCGAAATTCACGTTCGGCATAGATGCGAGTACCCGGTGAATCACGGTCGCCAATTTTCATGCCGCCATGTATCTGGGTCAGGCTCAACCCCCATTCCCTGAGCTTGCCTAACGGTCGGCCATCTTTGCCATCGCCAGCGAGAAAATCTAGAGTGTCCTTGTGTTCGGTAAAAATGAGTAGCTTCATCTTCGGGTCGTTGAAAAACCCTTGATTGGTCAACAGGTCTCGCAAATGGCGCACCTTGACCTCGATTTCATTCCTCTCCAACGGCTTGGCTAGGCCGATTAAGGCACTTAAGTCGGCAATCTCTTCGCGCAGATCATTGGGGTCAAACGAGGCAACCGCCTCTTCCAATTCGGCGATGATTTCCAGTTTTTCTTCATCGGGTAGTTCCTCAAAGTCATCGGGCAAGCGGCGGGCAATTTGCTCCTGCCGGTATTTTTCCGGGTCGGCGAGTATCCTTTCTCGCTTTTCCTTCATCCGTTCTAAGGTCCGTCGAACTGCGTAGATGCTGGAGGCAAAGCGGCGTTGCAACATCGCCATGGTAAAGCCAACCGCACGGGCGCGGGCGGAGTCTTCCCGTGCCGCCCGCATGGATTGGCTTTCAACATACCGAGTCAGGCTGTCGTAGAGGTCGAATTCCTCTTCACTGATCTCGAATGGCACAGTTTGTACAATGCGCCTTGTAAACAGTGCTTTGACTTCGCCGGTCTCTGGATCGGGAAAGGTGACTAAAGCTTCCTTCAAGCGGCGTAGATAAAACGGAGCCTCTTGGCGGGTCATGGCTTCTTCGAGGCTCTTAACATCCCCGTACACGTCTTTGTCCAGCAAGGACAAGAACAGGCAGAAGTTATCCGGGTCGCCTTTGTGCGGCGTTGCTGTCATCAACAGATAATGATCGGTCATGCCAGACAAGGCTTCGCCAAGTTGGTAGGCCAAGGTCTTCTTGTCGGCGCTATAGGCACTCATCTTGTGGGCTTCGTCCACAATCACGAGATCCCAATGGCTACGCAACAAGGATTCCTTGGCATCTTCAATACGGGAAACCCATGAGATAGAGGTAATGACTTGGTTTTTGTCCTGCCATGGATTGGTTCCGTAATTGGCGCGTAGTACGTCGCTGCGGACAACCTCGAACTTCTCCCGAAACTTGTCTTGCAGTTCGCGCTGCCATTGGAATGAAAGGTTCGCGGGGGTGACGATGAGAATCCGATTGACCAGCCCCCTGATTTTCAATTCCTTAATCAGGAGTCCCGCCATGATGGTTTTTCCCGCACCGGGATCGTCAGCCAATAAGAACCGAATTCGGGCCAGACGCATGAAGTAGCCATAAACCGCTTCAAGCTGATGGGGTAGCGGGTCAACCCGAGCGATGGAGAGGGAAAAATAGGGGTCGTATTCGTAAGCAAGGCCGAGACGCAGAGCCTCAACGCCTAATCTGAATCGGATGGGGTCGCCATTGAAGGCTTCATTTTCCGGGGAGGCAATCAACGAGGCTATTTGTTCCTCGTTGAGAATAGGGTCATAAACTTGGTTGGTCTTTTTCCCTTTGCCGATGATTTTGACGGATGCGCCAACTGGCACAGTAACGAGCACCTGAATCGCTTCTGGAAAAAACGGTCCTTCGACGACAATATTTGGCTTCAGGTCATTCTTCAGCATTTCTATTCGCTCTGCTCTGAGTTTCCCCGTATCCCTAGATTAGTTGTCATTTTATAACTGCAATCCATCATACTTTTGCCTTGCCTGTCTTTATACGATTATTTCGCAACTCGGAGAGCGTCGGCAGTTTTTTTATAGCATCGGCAGTTTTGCTTCGGCTTGGCGCAACTCATAGAGCATTTGTAGGTTAAGCCACGATTCCGCACTTGTGCCGAAGAAATGCCCGAGGCGCAACGCTGTGTCGGCAGTTACGGACCGCTGCCCATTCATGATCTCTGTAATACTATTCGTTGGTACTTTGATTTGTCGTGCCAGTTCAGCCGCACTTATCTCCATCTCGCGAATCTGTTCTGCGAGATGTTTTCCGGGATGGATTGGTTTACTTACCATGCCCCTACCCTATCAATCGTTATGCATTACATAAAGCATAGACCACGATAGCCTTGACGACAAGCTGTTGGAAGCATTCACAGAACAATTTTGTTCGATTTGGTGTTAATTATCCGAAATTTCCATTAGTTCCCCATTTTTCGCTTTGGCCTTCTACTGCTACCCCCACATTTTTGCTGAAGAAAAATAGGTCGTGAAAGGGTTTCTTTCATGCAGATTGACACTCTTGAAATGTTTTCATTTCCGGCAATCTTTCCTAACACTACCACAAGATAAAACCCACGATAATTGCCGAATGAATCGGCACATCTGGCTTCTTACCTCCTACCTCCTCTTGGCGTCCCGCTTGGCTTGGGGGGCGGACTTTGTTTCGCCCTCCGAGCCTCCTTTTTTCATCGACAAGGAGCGGGGCTGGTTTTGGCGGGAGGTTGAACCCGAAACTCAACCAAAACGAAATAAAGAACCGGAGAAGTCCAAGCCCGACATCGAAGCCAAACATCTGCCGCCACCTATTCCTCCACAAAACCAACCAACACAGTCGGAAATACCTGAGCCTTCCCCGCTATCAGCCGAATGGTTCAGGAAAAATCTGGAACGCTACCGGGACAAGGCCATTGACGACCCGTCCCCGGAAAATGTCGCGGCCTACTATTACCTCCAGCGCGTCATGATGGACAAGGCCCAGCGGTTCACCGACGTGGCCCGTCGCGTCGTCATGAGCGACCCGCTATTGGACGAAAACCAGCGTAGGCCCATAGCGACCTTTGCTGCTAACGAGGCCAACTATCAGGCAGGGCTTGCCAGCGAACAGGCACTTGCTATGGTAGCGAAACAGGCAGGTTTGTTGTTCTTCTTCCGATCAGACTGCCGCTATTGCCATATCCAAGCCCCACTGCTGGCCTTGTTGGAAAAGCGCTTCGGTTTCAAAGTTTACCCTGTCTCACTTGACGGGCAAGCGATGCCGAATGGCCTTTATCCCGATTTCCGTGTCGATCAAGGACAGGCGCATTTGTTGGGGGTGGTTTCCACGCCAGCCTTGTTCCTGATGAAGCCGCCTGACGGCATCGTCCAACTCGCCCAAGGTGCGGTTTCGCTGGACGACCTGTCAGGTCGAATCCTGCTTGCCGCCAAGGACAACGGCTGGATTGACCAAGGCGTTTACGAAGCCACACGCGGGGAGAAGCAGACGCCGAGTCTTGTTCCCACGCCGTCAGCGATGGACAACGAAATCTTGGTCAATCCTGCCACTGATCGGCACATTGCAACGGCAATCGGGATTGCAGCCTGCCAGTCCGTCGCCGACATCGAACCCTTGGAGTCCGTAATGCGCTTTCATTTATTTTACCCCCTCGCCATGGCTTTTGTGCGGCTCCGTGCCTTGGTTTTCCTTGGTTTGTTGTCATTCTTGCCCATGGCAGCCCACGCCGACCTCCAACAGGAGGGACGCGATGTTCGGCACGATGACCAACGCCACGGCCCCGACTGCCCATCTTGGGCAACGGCGCGGGGTTATCAGTGGCGGCTCGTTCTACTTCATCAACATGAACCAGTTCGTCAACCTGATGCGGGCGGTGGCTTCCAATGCCGCAGGCTACGCCTCACTGCCATTAAGTTAAGGATTGAATATCTCGTCATTTCGGCAGGGATGCCGAAATCCAGCGTCCAGGGATGGCAAACTGGAACTTGTAACGGTGCTTAAACAAGCATTTACACAATCGACAAGTTACCGTCCTTGGCACTGGATTCCGGCATCCATGACCGGAATGACGGCTTAACTTAATGGCAGTGAGGCAACGCATTCCAACTGGCGATCAATGCGATGTGTCCCGCGCGGCAATGTCATGTCCGATCTTCAAAAGAAGGTGCAGCAACTCAACCAGATGTTCTCCAACTCCTGCCAAGGCAATCTTGTCTGGCGGTCGCTCAACCAAAATAATGCAGGTGGCTGGTTCAAGTTCGGCGGCAACGAATTTCTACAGGCGGCGATGAGCGTCACTGGCTCTGTGGTCGTCAAGCCCCCTGAGTCCGCGCCGGACGGCAAGGGCGAAAGCAATCCCCGTCACGTTGCCAAACCTGCTGCGCATCAAAGACCTCCTCAACGGCTCGGGTGCGAATGATTACCAGAGTGTGCAGGTTTACGAGTGCGACACTACCGACATGGACGGCTGCTTGAATCCGGTTGCCAAGGGCGTTTCCCTCGTCGGACTCAAACAGCGGGTGCATGAAATCCTCGCCGGTTCCGGGGGCGGGAACGGGCTGGTCTACAAGTTCGCCACCAACACCGGCCCGCTGACCCAGAACGAGATGGCCTTCATGGATGGTCTTTGACATCTTTTCCATCGGCGACTCGGCATTTCTGGCTGCGGTACTGAACGCCGTCGCCATGATCGCCGGGACCGGCCATTACGCCACCGCTGCCGGGGTCGGCGCATTGCTGGGCATTCTGATGACCTTGGTGCGTGGCCTGACCCAGTACGACGGGCGCGGCATTCGCTACCAGGACATGCTGGTTTCAATCCTGATCTACTTGTTGATGTTCGCACCGGGTGTCCGGGTCATGGTCGAGGATGCCTACACAGGTCAGGTTCGCGTGGTGGATAACGTCCCGCTCGGACCCGCAGCGGCGGGTTCCATCCTGTCCAACATTGGTTACCGTCTTACCCGGCTGTTCGAACAAGGTTTCTCGACTCCAAGCATGACCGGCCACGGCTTCGCCGACTCGCTGCAAGTCATGGCCTCGGTGCGCAAGAACCTCCTGTCTAGGGTGCAACTCGGCAAGGCGAACGCGCCTAACGCGGGCGGCGACTTGGAAAACTCGCTGATCAACTACGTCAAGGAATGCACGTTGACCGGAGTGGACTTGAACATTGTGCCGATTGACTCGATCATGCGCCAGCCCCAACTGCTCAATGCCATCCGCTTCGACTCCAACATCTACACCACCGAGATTTACACGGGCGGTGCGCCGAAGATACTGGAATGCACCGATGCATGGGTGGCCTTGGACAGCTATGTCAGGAACATGGCAGTCCCGGAAGTCGAGAACATCCTGAAGGGAGCACTTAAAGTGACATCGCCAGCGGACGTGGAACCCCGCATCGACGAAGCCTTGAATGCCTTGACCGGGGGCAGCGTCAGCGCGACGGACTACATGCTGTCCGCGCTGATCACCCCGATGTTCGAAAAGGGCATTGTCGGTCGGCACGAGGATGGCATGAAATGGAACAAGGCGGCGATGGTCGAACAGGCGATCCAGCAACGCAACAGCCAATGGGCCGGGGAGCAAACATTGTTCACCCGCATCGTCAGGCCGATGATGACATGGATCGAGGGTTTCAGCTACGCGATAACACCCTTGATGGCCTTCGCCGTTATGCTGGGGGCGCGGGGCATCCAGATCACCGGGCAGTATTTCCTGATGCTGTTGTGGATACAGCTATGGATGCCGATCTTGGCCGTGGTGAACCTGTACATCACGATGGCAGCGGCCGGCAAAATGGAGGCGTTAAACGCGGCCCAGTTCAACTTGCCCTCGATGTACGGGCTGTACCAGATGGACATGGCAATCCAGGAATGAGACTGAGCATTCTTTTTGATGGACAATTTTCAAGCTAATTGAGGGTTGATTGGGGTGAGTCCGGACATGGCTGGTCTATGACTGGGTATTGGCAGAGTTCCGTCTGCCTTTTTGTCAGCCGCCGTCATTTAATGTGGAAACGGTTGCCGGAGGTGTTTAGCGAGTTGCCCCGGCAACAGTGGGTTGTGCCTGACTGACGAAGTTCGCTCAGAAAGGCGGGTCGGTTTCACCGAACTGCCC
>QJPH01000566.1 GCA_003242955.1 Candidatus Methylumidiphilus alinenensis | reverse complement strand
ATCCCATTTAAGCTGGATGTACTCCTGCTTGGTCAGTGATACGATGGCTTTGGAAAATGGCGTTCCCTCCTTCCGGAAGACGGCGGGCTGATGGGGTGGAATGATTGGCAATGGGTTCATGTTTTCCATGAACCGCATTTATACAGGAATTTGCTTCGTGTGTCCCGCAGTTTTTTTATTTCGTCAATGCGGGCTTCGCTGGCTCTGACGGGTTAGCCGAATATTTACCCAGGCGGTTGTACAAGTGTTTGATTCAGTTGACTCGCCTGCCCATAGTTTAATGGATATGGATACAAGGACACCTGTCGCGGCCCTTGATTTGCCATCCCTGGATGCTGGATTTCGGCATCCCTGCCGAAATGACGGG
Organism: Candidatus Methylumidiphilus alinenensis; assembly: GCA_003242955.1. Taxonomy (GTDB): domain Bacteria; phylum Pseudomonadota; class Gammaproteobacteria; order Methylococcales; family Methylococcaceae; genus Methylumidiphilus; species Methylumidiphilus alinenensis. The sequence goes on along the minus strand of QJPH01000566.1, from coordinate 9,078 downwards.
TCTCTAACATTTGTATCGTTCCCACGCTCTGCGTCACTGCCATTAAGTTAAGATACATTGACCTTGAAATCAGCCCTTGACGGAACGCCAAGCCCCAGCTTGGCAGGCAGATTGCCGATGCCAAGCTGGGGCTTGGCGTTCCGATAAACGCTTAACTTAATGGCAATGACGCAGAGCGTGGGAATGCCTCCGGCGACGCTCCAGCGTCGGAGGTATCGAACCGCAGGAGCGGTAAAGGCGGCATTTCCACGCGGGAGTGCTCGCCGTTATACACAAGTCCTTCCGAGTCGAAATATTCCGTGGGATACGGGGTTATACCATCGTTACTGGAAAAAGAAGCCTCACGCAAAGCTCGCAAAGGCGCAAAGGCGCAAAGAAGAGCGATTTTCTTTGCGCCTTTGCGTGAAACTTGCTCTTTTTTAAGCTTGCAAAAGGGGCCGCATGATGGTATTCACTTCCCCTCCCCATCCCACCACGCGTTAATCACCCACTCATACGCCCCGTAAAACAGAGGCAAGGTTTTGGGCCGCTGCAAGCGCTTGTTGTAAATAAAGTAAAAATGGCTCAGATAACGCCAGGGGATTACGTAATAGCCATGCATCAACACCCGGTCCAAGGCGTGGGCGACGGTTATTTGCTCTTGCTGGGTATTGACTTCAAAGAGTTTCTTGATTAATTCATCCACCACATGTGATTTCACCCCGATGACGTTCTCCGAGCCGGGTACGTCGGCATCCGCGCTGTTGAGATTGCGCCACAACTCGGCTGCGGGGTTACGGGCTTCGCGGAAGGAGACCGAAGTGAAGTCGTAGTCGAAATTCTTCATCCGCGCCCGGTCGGCAACGACATCGGTAGACTTAGGCCTCAACACAATGCCTAGTTTGTTTAGATTGTAGAAAAATGACTCCAACAGCATATTATTGCTGCGTCCGCCCGGCACTTCGATTTCAAAAGCTTCGCCCTTGCTGTTGCGCAACACGCCATTCATATTGTGCCAACCGGCTTGTGCCAGCAATTCCACCGCCTTGGCCAGATTTTGCCGCAGGCTGGAAGGCGGCTTCGTTGTCGGTTGTTCGACTTGGGGGCCGAAAACCGCCGGGTCCAGTTCGGCGCGGTAGGGTTCTAACAGCTTGACTTCCGCCTCGGAAGGCAAGCCCCTCGCCTGTAGCGGCGAATGGGCAAAATAGCTGTCCTGGCGTTCAAACTCGTTGTCGAGTATCTTGTAATTCAACCACTGCCAATCATACGCGTAACTGAGCGCTTGGCGCACCTTGGGATCTTTGAAGCGTTCGCGGCGCAAGTTCACTACATAGCCGTTCATAGCCGAAGGATTATGGTGGACAAACTGCTCCTTGACCAATTCACCGCTGTCGAAGCGTTTGCCGATGTATTGGCAACACCAGTAGCGCATCCGGGTTTCGCTGAAAAAATCAAAATCACCGGCGCGCATCGCGGCCACCTGGGTGTCCGTGTCCTTGTAAAGCTTGTAGACTACCTTGTCAAAATTCAACGTGCCGCGCCGTACCGGGATATCCTTGCCCCAATAATCCGGGTTGCGCCGGTAATTCACGTTCTGCCCGCTTGTGGAGGGTGCGAGCGTATAGGCACCGCTGGAGACGGGTTGCTCCAAGCGCAATTGTTCGAAAGGCGTTTTTTCACCATTGGCCTTGGCTCCCCACTGCGGCGAAAAAACCGGCAGGCTACCGGCAACAAAAGACAGGTCACGGCCTTTTCGGGCAAATTCAAAGCGCACAGTATGGTCGTCCACGACGGTCAATTGCTTGATTTCCGCAAAATACGCCTTGAACCTAGGGCTGGCCTTGCGGCTAATCAGGGTGTCAAAAGAGTATTTGACCTCTTTGGCAGTCACCGGATCGCCATTGGAAAACTTGGCTTTCGGGTTGATGTGGAAGGTCGCCGAACTGAAATCGGGGGCCACTTGAATATCATCGGCAAGCAATCCATACTGGGTATTCGGCTCGTCCAAGCTATTCACCGTGAGGGTTTCAAACACCAATTCCAACAAACCCGGCGCGACTTTGCCTTTCAAGGTGAACGGGTTGTATTTGTCAAAGCTGCTGTTCTGGCTGACGATGGAAAGATTAAGCAGGCCAGTTTTGGGGGCATCGGGGTTGACATAGTCAAAATGTTGGAAATTGGCGGGATATTTCGGCTCGCCAAATTGGGCCACGCCGTGGGCGGCAAATACGGCAGGCGCGAAAGCCAAGCATGAGAGAAGGCAGATCAGGAGATTTCCTATAACTTGCCCCCCTCCCAACCTCCCCCCGTGGGGGGGAGGAGTTAATTCAACAGCATTGCCAACCCCTGCCACCTCGGGGGAGAGGGGCTTTTCGCTCGTCTCTAAACCAAACATAAGAAAACCTGTCACAATGAGGCGCTGACTAGGCGCTGGGTATAGGGGTGCTGTGGATTGGCGATCACTGCTTCCGTGTCGCCCATTTCGACGATCTCGCCATCGTGCATTACATACAGCCGATGCGCCAAGGCGTTGACGACGCTCAAGTCATGGCTGATGAGCACATAACTGAGTCCGTATTTCTTTTGCAAACGGACCAGCAATTGCAGCACCTGGTTTTGAATCGAAACATCCAGCGCGGAAGTCGGCTCGTCTAGTATCAACACACGGGGGGCCAACACTAGGGTGCGGGCGATGGCGATGCGCTGTCTTTGTCCGCCGGAAAACTCGTGTGGGTAGGAGTTTAACGCCGAAGAGGGCAAGCCCACTTCGGCCAGCACATCGACAATTTTGGCGTGACGCTCGGTATTGCTCAATTCGGGGAAATGCAAGCCTAAGCCTTCGCCAACGATTTGCCCCACCGTCTGGCGCGGAGACAAGGCACCGAATGGGTCTTGAAACACCACTTGCAGCCTTGCGCGCAGTGCACGTCTTTCCCGTTTGGAGCGTTGCGCCAGCGGGATACCCTCAAAATCCAGCCCACCCGATTTCACTGCCACTAGGCTAAGAATCGCCTGGGCCAAGGTGGATTTGCCCGAACCGGACTCGCCCACCACGCCGATGGTCTCGCCCTCGCGCAACGACACATCCGCCCCGGCCAGTGCGATGAAACGGCCCGAGCGGAACAGACCGCGCCAACCGGGGAGTTTCTTCGGATACTCCACGCGCAGTTGCTTGGTTTCCAATAAGATCGGCGCATCTTTGGTGATGGGTGCGATGTGGCGGGAGGGAAGGCTGTTGAGCAGCTTCACCGTGTAGGGATGCTGGGGATTGTTGTAAAGGGTTTCTGTGTCGCCGCTTTCCACCAGTTTGCCGTTTTCCATCACCGCCACACGCTGCGCAAAACGCCGCACCAGATTCAGGTCATGGGTAATCAGCAGCACCGCCATGCCTTCTTCCTGTTGCAAGTCCAGCAACAGTTTGACGATACGGGCGCGTATCGTCGTATCCAAGGCCGTGGTCGGCTCGTCGGCGATGAGCAGCTTGGGTCGGCAGGCCAATGCCATGGCGATCATGGCGCGCTGGCGCTGCCCCCCGGAAAGCTGGTGCGGGAAACTGTCCACCCGCCGCTCCGGTTCGCGTATGCCGGTACGCTCGAATAAGTGGATGGTCTTCTCGCGGGCTTGCTTGGGGTTTAAGCCCTCATGCAGGATTAGGGTTTCGATGACTTGGTTGCCAATCGTATAGAGTGGATTCAATGCACTCATCGGCTCTTGGAAGATCATTGCCACATCGGCACCGCGTATTGTGCGTAGCTCGCTTATCGGCTTTTGCAGCAAATCCTCGCCTTGCAGGCGGATGCTGCCATCAATCTTGGCATGTGACAACAGGCGCAGGATGGACAAGGCGGTCACGGTTTTGCCGGAACCCGACTCGCCCACCAAAGCCACCCGTTCCCCGGCATGAATCTCCAGATTGAGCCGGTCTACGGCTAATTTTTTGCCAAAAGTGATGGATACATTTTCCAAGGCCAACAAAGAGTTTTTCACTAATCAGTCCTCTGCCCGTCGATGCGGGCATCCATTGCGTTGCGCAAAGCCTCGCCCATGAAAGTCAGCAACAAAATCGTCAACACCAATACGCCAAAGGAAGAAAGGGATATCCACCAAGCATCCAGATTCTCTTTGCCTTGAAGCACTAAGCGGCCTAGGCTAGGCGATTGCCCACCCACGCCAAGCCCAAGAAAATCCACGCTGGCCAAGGCCATGATCCCAGCGCTCATGCGGAAGGGCAAAAAGGTAATCACCGGCGTCAGGCTATTGGGCAAGATATGCCGCCAGATGATTTGACCATGGGACAAGCCCAAAGCCCGTGCCGCCTTGACGTATTCCAATTGGCGGTTGCGCAGGAATTCGGCGCGTACATAATCAGACAGGTGTACCCAGCCAAACAATGCCAACAATATAAATAGCATGGTGAAGCTTTGTTGGAAGATGGAAGCGAAAATGATCAGCAGATACAATTCCGGCATGGAACCCCACACCTCGATCAGGCGTTGAGTAAACAAATCCACCTTGCCGCCAAAATACCCCTGCACGGACCCGATCAGGATGCCTAGCACAGTTCCGACCAAGGTAAGCCCCAAAGCGAAGCTCACTGAAATGCGAAATCCATAGATCAGGCGGGCAGTGATGTCGTAACCCGAAGTGTCGGTGCCCAGCCAGTTGTCCCGCGAAGGGGGGCCGGGATTATGGGTGCTGGAGGAAAAATAGCATAGCGTGTCATAGTAATACGGGTTAGGCGGGTAAATCGCAAAATTTCCCGGCTTATCGAATTGCCCACGGATGAACGGATCGTTGTAATCTGCCAAAACTGGCAAATCGCCGCCGAAGACCGATTCTTGATACTGGTTAATTAGAGGGAAATACCAATGTCCCTGATAATAAACCACTAAGGGTTTCTCGTTGGAGATTAACTCACCGGCCAGGCTTAGCCCGTAGACGCTAAGAAAAATAATCAGGCTCCAATAACCCAAGCGTTGGCGTTTGAAGCGCAGCCATATTCTTCGGCTTGGCGAAACATGATCGTGGCTAATATTCGCTGGTTGCGACTTGGGCAGCGGGTCAATGCCGGCCAGCAGGGGCGTGGAATGGGGTTCAGCGGGTATGCTCATCAAAGTTCCTGTGCGTCAAATTTAATCCTAGGGTCCACTACACAATAGGCAATATCGCCTATTAGTTTGGTAAACAGGCCAAGCAAAGTGAATAAATAGAGGGTACCCAATACCACCGGGTAATCCCGGTTATTAATCGACTCGAACGACAAAAGGCCCAAGCCATCCAAGGAAAATAAAGTTTCAATCAGTAGGCTACCGGTGAAAAAGGCCGTGATGAAGGTGCCGGGAAAGCCAGTCACTAGCGGCAACAAGGCATTGCGGAAAACATGTTTCCATAGCACCTGCCGTTCGGACAAGCCTTTGGCCCTGGCGGTCAGCACATACTGGCGGCTCAATTCGTCGAGAAAGGTGTTTTTGGTCAACAGCGTTTTCAAGGCAAATGTGCTGACCACGGAAGCCGTCACTGGCAATGTTATATGCCAAAGATAATCGGTGACTTTGCCAAACCAGCTTAACTCGGCCCAATTTTCCGAAGTCAGTCCGCGCAAGGGGAAAATATCCCAGAACGAACCGCCGCCGAACAGCACGATCAACAATACCCCCAGCACAAAGCCGGGTACGGCATAACCGCCTAATACCAGCAAACTGCTGATAAAATCAAAGCGACTACCCGCATGGATCGCCTTGGCAACCCCCAAAGGCACTGACACCAGATAGGTCAGAAAGAAAGTCCATACCCCCAGCGACACCGACACGCCGAGTTTTTGCTTGATCAAAGACCATACGCTGTCATTGCGGAAATAACTTTCGCCCAAATTGAAATGCAGAAAGTTATTCAACATTTGCCAATAGCGCGCCAACGGTGCTTTGTCAAAGCCATACAATTTGGACAGTTGTTCGACCTGCTGAGAATCTATGCCCTTGCGTCCGCTATAGCTCCACCCGCCACTGTTGCCGGCGCCACCTTCCGCACCCGAACGGGCACTCTCCCCGTCCAGTTGGGTCAGTACATGTTCCACCGGCCCTCCCGGCACAAACTGAGTAATGACAAATGTCAGTGTAAGCACCCCGATCAAGGTCGGGATGATGGCTAATAGTCTTTTTAACAAGTAATACCACATTTCTTTACTTCCTTAGCGCACCATAAAAACTGTAACCGTTCAGCCCCCACCTTTCCCTTCCTGGGAACGCGGTCATCTTGACCGCCATTCCTGCGGGCAGGATGCCCTCGCTCCCAGGAATACTGTTGAATTAAGAACGCTCACTTACCAAATCGTAGGGCGGCAACCCTTTGCCGCCGAGACAAACCGTGTGTCCAGTCGGCATAGGGATGCCGACCTACTCCTTAATTCAACAGTATTGGCGCTCCCAAGGGGGGCTGAACGGTTACTAAAATTTTATTTCAGCAGTTACCATGCCATTCAATGTTCGGGGTATGCTTTGCATCGGCCCATGCAGGGGGTAGCCTAGGATTAATATAGGCAAACTGTGTCGGAAACAGGGGGCGACACGGCAGACGCAATACCGCCATGCCGGGCCGGATGGCTCGATTCGACAACAGGGGCAGCGGCTTTTGGATGGACGGATGCATTGAGTGCACCGGCGAAAGCTGTGTCCAATTCGGGATAGGCCATTCTTGGCGATGTTTCAGCCTTAGGCTCAGATGCTTGGGTTTTCGGGTTCAACTCGCCATAGTGGATCAGTCTCGCACGGACAATGTTGCGGCTGATGCCGAGCAGGCGGGCCGTCTGCAATTGGTTGTTCTGGCAATATTTGTAAGCCGTGCGCATGATAGCGTGTTCGAGCTTGGCGTACAGATAGGGGGAATCCTCCTCAAATAAGGCGATTATCGCATCTTCCAGTGCTTCTTCGCGGCTGGTCGCCTTGGTCGGGCCGGACCGGGACTCCATCCGGCTTAAATGCAGATGTCCGGGCTGGATTAGATTGTCTTGGCAGACCAACACGGCATGGTGAATGACATTTTCCAACTCGCGGATATTACCCGGCCAAGGGTGGGCCAGCAAAGCACTTTCCGTATTGGGCGATAACCGCACTGCGGGACTGCCCAGCTTATTCCCGTAGATATTCAAGAAGTGGCTTGCCAATGGCAGGATATCGCCGGGCCGGTCGCGCAGTGCGGACAGTTGCAGCACCGCTACGCTAAGACGGAAATACAAGTCTTCGCGGAAACGCGAGGCGGCTACGGCTTCCTCCAGGCGCACATTGGTGGCTGCGACTAGGCGGACATTGATAGGGATGGGTCGGCGCGAGCCAACTCGCACCACCTCGCGCTCCTGCAACACACGCAACAGCTTCACTTGGGTCGGCAAAGGCAAGTCGCCGATTTCGTCCAAAAATAGGGTTCCGCCGTTGGCTGCCTCAAACCAACCCTCTTTTGAGTTGACTGCCCCGGTGAAAGACCCTTTTTCATGACCGAACAACTCGCTTTCCACTAGCGAATCAGTCAAGGCACCGCAATTGACGGCGATGAACGGGCCATTCCTCCTGTGGCTTAACTGGTGGACATGGCGGGCGATCAATTCCTTGCCGGTACCGGTTTCACCGACAATTAGTATATTCGCCTCGCTGGGCGCGACCAATTGGATGCGATGCAATAATGCGTTGGATTTTGGATCTTCAAAAACTAACGCAGTGGCCCGGATCGACAAGGCCATCTGATGGGGGTTGGGGAAGGTCAGTAGTGTCATTGGCGGAAATTCCTCATAATCGGGAATACTAGTTCAGACTAATTTTAGATAACTATATTTTATATTCCTATTGTTATCCAAGAATTAATGGATTGAAGGTTATAACCAAAAATGGCAAGTGTTTACCAGGCAACAGTTTTGTTACTAGACTGGCTCCTTGGAAACATTACTTCCGTTTCACTCTAAAGAATATGCACAATGTAGGTCGGGTTAGCTTAGCGTAACCCGACAAATCCCGCCCATGAGTGTTGGGTTACGGCGCAAAAAGACGCGCCTAACCCAACCTACAGTGCTGCTGAAGTAAAATCACTCCACCAAATCAACGGCTACCAACTTAAGGCGGGACAGTTTAAGGTTAAGCCGTTCGTGGTGAGCTTGTCGAACCATGAACGGCTTAACCGTTCACCCTTCGACAAGCTCAGGGCGAACGGTTAAGCCTTTGGCAGAAGTGTCCCGCCTTAAGTTGGTAGCCAAATCAACCAAGTGGGCTGAACGGTGACCAAGGCCATTGCTTCTTATAGCCACCTTGCGTGGCATGGGCAATGCTTGTAACCTTCAATTTGCATAGAATCACTCATTCAATCTATGAACACACATCGCCGAACCCTACGCTTCATCCCCGCATACACCTTGATTACCGCTGGTATCCTTCTGGCGGGAATGCTGTTGGTGGTCGGCCTCACAGTCGGCCTTCCATGGCTTGCGGAGTCCCGCGTTCTGGCCAATCTTGCGGAGCAATTGCAAACCGCCCATGAGAATGCACTCTACATACTGACCAATTTGGGACACGGGCGAGTCACCGGGTTATTCGCAGCCCAAGTCTTGATTGCCGTCCTCGCAGTATCTGCCAGCCTTAGCTTGTTCCAGCGGGTTTCCCACCGAGTGCGTCCTGGCAAAGCGGGTTTCCTGAAGAACATCTGGCGCGTCATCCAGTTTATACCGGAATATCGCGGACGCATCTTCGGCGTTTTGGCGGCAGGGACGGTACTTGGGGCCATCGGCGCGGGCACTCCTTACCTATATAAGAAGATCGTCGATGTGATCACTAAGCTGGCCTATGGGAAGCTCGCCTACGCCGACGCGGCTGACAGCATCCTACAGCTTTTGGCTATCTTCTTTGCCTTGCGCTTCGCCCTGGTCGTATTTGGTGCTTTGCAGGACAAACAGGCTGATGACCTGTGGCTGGAAACAGTCAGCACCTTTCGCCAACGGGTGTTCGACAACATGACCCGCATGTCCATTGATTATTTCGAGAAGACCCGTGCAGGCGAGATCATGGATCGGTTTGGGGCCATCCCATCCATTACCCAATGGCTGTTCTCCCTGACCGAAGGCAC
>QJPH01000251.1 GCA_003242955.1 Candidatus Methylumidiphilus alinenensis | reverse complement strand
GCGAACGGGAACGATGACAGGCTTCCGCTCAGGCACGAGCGGAGGCCGGATACGAGAAGCCAAAGCAGCAGGGCGGGCAATAGGAAAAAGAAGAGGCGGGGTGCAGGCGGTCAGGGCTTGCCATGTTGTGAATGTGCCGTTGCCTCGCTTTCAATGGAAGCTTGCCAGTAAGAGTTTAACCCGCAGGGCATCCAACAGGGCAGGGGTTGAACGCCGCCGCCCTCTTGACGCCAAACGTTCGTTGCGTACACTTTCCCCTTATCGGGAAAGGCGGCGCAGATGGACGAGAAACAGGATGTTTATACCCGCGTGACCAACAAGATCATTGCCGATCTTGAACGGGGCAATTTGACCTGGCATCAACCTTGGCAAGCCGGACATAGAGCGGGTCCGGTGTCCCGACCGTTGCGATCAACCGGAGAACGCTATCAGGGCGTTAATGTGCTCATGCTTTGGGCGGCAGCAATGGAAAAGGGCTATGTTGCGCCAATCTGGATGACGTTTAATCAAGCCAAGCAACTATGCGCCAATGTCCGCAAGGGGGAACATGGTTCCCTTGTGGTTTTTGCCGATAGAATGACCAAGACCGTTACAGACGAGAAGGGCGAAGATGTAGAAAAGCATATCCCTTTTATGAAGGGCTACACCGTTTTCAACGTGGAGCAGATTGAAAACCTTCCCGCCCATTATTACGCACGAACGGAGCCGAAACACGCCACGGCGCTTGAGCGCATCGAGGCCGTTGAAAAGTTTGTTGCCAGCACCGGAGCCGTCATTAAGCACGGCGGCAACAGGGCGTTCTACAGGATGGCAGACGACATTGTTCAAATGCCGGAACTACAGGCTTTCAAAAATACCGAAAGCTATTACGCAACCGCCGCTCATGAAATCACACACTGGACTCGGCACCCGTCACGCCTTGACCGGAGTTTTGACCAAAAGCGGTTTGGGGATTCCGGTTATGCAATGGAAGAACTTGTTGCTGAAATCGGATCAGCGTTTCTTTGCGCCGATCTGGAAATTACCCCAGAGCCGCGAGAAGATCATGCCGCCTATATCGAGTCATGGTTGAAGGCATTGAAGAACGACAAGAGGGCGGTTTTTACGGCATCTTCTCATGCGCAACGGGCTACGGATTATTTGCACAGCTTACAGTCGTGCCTCGAACTTAAACACCCTATGCTTTAACGAACTTGGGTTAGATATGCCCTGAGAGGTAGTCTTGATGATGCTATGTTGCTTTTCCAGAAGGAATAATCGACAATTGAATTGCTCCTTTGAATGTGTATCTTTCAGGCTTCTCGACAAACTTTTCCCGTGTTTTGCCACAATAGTGCAAGGGTTTGGGTATGCTATGAACATCGGGGTATATGCGGTTCCACCCCCTGCTTAAATGAGATAGATAGGATAATGATGACTAATAAACCGCTTTCAAAAAATATAAACGCCGATTCCATGAACGCCTTGGAGTTCATGGATAGAGAAGACCTGTTGGCTACGATAAAGAGCATGATGGGAAGTGGTATTGCTATCAACTTTTATGGCAAACGCTCCGCTCAAGAAATTGATAAAAAGGTCAGACCAAGACAGACACTTATTAAGAAAGAATTGTCGATTGGCGCACCAGAACAGCAGGCTCGTAATACAATTATTGAGGGAGAGAATCTTCAAGCTATGGTCACGCTTTATAAAGAGCGTGGTCAGGTCGATTTGATTGTTACTGATCCGCCCTACAATACCGGAGGTCAATTTCGTTATAACGATAAATGGGATACCGACCCGAATGATCCAGAGCTAGGCCAGCTTGTGAAGATGGACGATGGATCACGGCATACCAAATGGATGAAGGCTATGTTGCCGCGTCTCAACATGATGCACGCCATGTTGAAGCCAAATGGCGTGCTTGCAATCTGTATTGACGATAACGAACTTTTCCATCTTGGCATGATGCTCAATGAGCTATTTGGAGAACAGAATCGTATTGCCATTATTAATTGGCAGAAAGCATACTCACCGAAAAATCAGGATCGTCATATCTCAACAGCGACTGAATATGTGCTTGTTTATGCTAAGGATAAAAAGACCTTGCCAAAACAGCATTGCTTGAGCGTGATGAAGATATGGATGCTCGCTATTGGAATCCTGATAATGATCTGGATGGTTTATGGAAGAAACAGGGCGACCCATCTGCAAAAGATCCTTTAGCAGCCGCTGTTTATGCCATCCAATCACCCTTTTCAGGTTCAATTTATTATCCACCGGAGGGACGCCATTGGAGCCATAAAAAAACGCAAATGCGGAGTTGGCTTAAAGAATGGGCGTCTTATACGGAAAGTGACATAGGTGATGGCAACGGTCATGCGATACTCATTACTGGTTACGATCACAAAAACCCAGACTCGACCGCTAGTAAGAAAGCCTTGGCTATCGCACATTCTGCCGCAGAGAATAGACTTCAAAAAAACAATTGGCCTAAACTCCATTTTGGAGAGAATGGAACCTCGGCACCGAATCTTAAACGCCATCTAAAATTTGTGAAAAAGGGAAAAGTTCCGCTTACCTATTGGGCAGATGATGAATATGATGAACCAATTGTTTTAGGTTCTCAGTCATGGGAACACGGTGAGTCTGGTCATAGTCAGACAGGTATCAATGAGCTAGATGCAATCATCGGTCGAGGGCATGGTTTTACGACGGTTAAACCACTTAAACTTATTAAGAAGATTATTCAGCTATGGTGTCCTCCCAATGGTCTTGTTCTTGATCCTTATGCTGGGTCAGGCACTACAGGTCATGCTGTTCTTGAACTAAACACAACAACGGGGGCTACGCGTCGTTTTATACTGATTGAACAAGGTGCGCCAGAACGTGGCGATAAGTATGCCCGTTGTCTTACACAAGAACGCCTACGCCGAGCTATCACCGGAGATAGGCCAACAGTTACCGGAAAATTGAAAAAAATGGCTCCCCCCTTATTAGGTGGGTTTCAATTCCGCATATTGACCAAAAAAATTGACAGCAAAACAGTCTTGACCATGCGAAAAGACGAGTTGATTGACCTCGTTATTACATCGCACTGGGAGAATAGTCGGCGTGGTGGCTGTGGTTTGATTAGGATCGAACAGGAAGGATACAAATATCTGGTTGGGCGCAACGAACAAGGAGAAGGGTACTTCTTGATTTGGAACGGAGGCGACAAGGTTGGTCAGCTCGATCAAACTAGCTATGCAACTGTGGTTGCTGAAGCAAAAAAATCAGAGATGAAACCGCCATATCATGTTTATGCCAGATATGAAATCTATCAGACAAAAAACGTCGTTTTCTACAAAATTCCAGATAAGATTCTAGCTCATTTGGGGTTAAACGAAAATAGTGACAGCTTTAACGAAGTAGAAGAGTAATTTATGGAGTTATTTCCCTTTCAGATTGAGGCATCCACATCCATAGCAGATCGTTATGCTGCCTATGCAGTCGATCCATTGACTACGACACGCACAAAAATTGTTCCGTTTTTCCAGAATTTAAATTCGATTACAGGCAGCGGAAAAACTTTGATACTTGCCGACGCGGTTTCTCAAATCCGCAGTCAGCTTCCGGTTGAGCCAATTGTTCTCTGGTTGAGTAAGGGCAAGGTTGTTGTATGGCAAACCTTTGCTAATCTGTCATCAGGCAAATATGCTGAATTGATTAGTGGCTTTACTGTGAAGCCTTTAATGGATGCCCGTCAGTTTGATATTGAAAATATAGGATGTGGTTTGATCCTTGTCGCGACAGTTGGAAAATTTAATCAGGCAGACAAGGAAAAGGGTGACCGGAAGATTTATCAACTTGCATTGGATGACGCTTCGGAATCTCTATGGGATATGCTTAAACAGCGGCGTAATACTTCTGGTCAACGCCGTCCCTTTATCGTTGTTTATGATGAAGGCCATAATCTCACTGACCAACAAACCAAACTTTTGCTTGATTTGGAGCCGGATGCACTTATTGCGGCATCGGCAACGATGCGGATTCCGCCAGAGTTAGCACAGCGTATGATGCGCTTACGCCAAGATAAGGGATGGAAGGACGCAGATTTTGTTACCTATATAAAAAGCAGCGCAGTCGTCGAATCTGGTTTGGTCAAGCAACAGATTTTGCTCGGCGGATATGTCACTCCGATGGAAGTCGCCATTGATGACATGATGGATTCCATGAAACGTGTAGATGCTTCGTCTCAAGCCCTTGTTCTCCCTTTTCGACCGAAAGCAATCTATGTTTCTACTACGAATGCTGTGCATGGAGGTATGGATAATTGTCATGTGTCGTTCGAGAGTCGGCAGGCAAGGCCGATTCTTATTTGGCGTCATTTAGTTGAACATCATGGCATAAATCCTTCTGAAATAGCTGTTTATTGTAATTTAAAATTTGAACAAAAATTTCCGCCGCCATCTAACTTCAACTTGTTTGCTGGTGGCGACAATGACTATGAGAGTTTTGTTGCAGGCGATTTCCGGCACATTATTTTTAATCTCACTCTTCAAGAGGGGTGGGATGATCCTGCTTGTTATTTTGCCTATATCGACAAGGATATGGGATCGCGGGATCAAGTTACGCAGATTATTGGTCGTGTATTACGCCAACCGCAAGCCCAGCATTATCCAGACCCATCACTAAACACCGCACATTTTTTTATTCGTGCTGATGAACGTTCAATTTTTGATGACGTGTTGCGTGAGGTTCAGGCTAAAATCTCGGCGGAATCTCCTGAAATCACTCTTACTGTATTCAAGGGCAGCCAAGGTGCGGTAGCAAAAACTATTTTACCCTCACGAAAGGTAAAACAGCTTCCCGAAGTATCGATCAATGCCGAGCCAGCTATGGAGCCAATCCGAAAAGTCATTTCTTCAATGCAAGACTATCGCCAAGACCGGGTTAATACAGTAGGTACAGGGGGTCGTATCCAAGTTTTGCAAACAATTGGGAAATCTGGCGGTAGTGTTGAAGAATGGGTCGATATAGAGCATAGCAATCGCGTAACAGCCCGATGGATATTTGTTCGTGAAGTGCAAAAAACCTACTCAAGGGCTCTCAATCTTTGTGATATTGAAAACCCTAAATTCGATGCGCTGATTGAATATAACAGCCCTGCCGCTGAACATATTCGAGAGGCGGCGCACAAAATAGTAGCGACCTATATAGACAATTCTAATGTCATAAACTGTTTTGCCGATCCGGTGCTTGTTCCAAGTGTAACGGCTGATCCAGCCAGCATTGTTGACTTTACCTTTTCAATCCATGAAGGATACAGTGGGCTTAATAATTTTGAACGTGAATTTGCTCAAGCACTTGATAAGACGCAGAGAGTTTGGTTCAGGAATCCTCCGCGAGGATTATTCGAGATACCCTTGTTAACTCATGGGGGCAGCAAAAACTTCAATCCTGATTTTGTGGTGTGGGTAGATAAAGGAATTGTCGCAATAGACACAAAAGGCGATCACCTGATTTTTGAAGATTCAGGGCGTAAGCTTTTTTCTATAGATAAAATAGGTAACGCACCAGATTTAGCAATTCGCCTCGTGACTCGCGGTCAGTGGAACGAGCAACGAGAGAAAGTTGGGGCAGAAGGATTCACCGTTTGGATAATGCGTCACGGTCGTCCACATCCGTTGCCTGCTGCAACAATGTCCGATGCAGTTACTATTTGCTTGCGACTGACGTAACCCCTTTTAAAGCCCTATAACTGGACAAAATGTATTATTTTGTCTAGTTATAGGCTGACAGGAACCCGCAAACCTGCATTTTTGTAACGTTTGAATCTCTAAAGGTTGAATTTCCAGCCGCTTGTGGGGGTGAGATTCATTTCATCGTGCGCTACTTTTCGAGCAAGACCAGTAAAATGATGGGTTGGGCTGATGACGCTATATAGATATAGGATCGCCCAGTTCAATGATGATCTTTTCAATGCGGTGATCATCGGTTAGATGAATAGTCACTCGACCTGGAACCAATTCTAGAGTGATCAGATCACCAGGCTTAACAACTCTTACACGTCGACCTATTAGATCTTTAATCAGAGTAGGGGTCTCTGTGACAGCTGGTTTTTCGTTTGACATTACAAGCCTCCTATTTTTTGGTTTGAAATTGCCGTATAAGCATATGGTTGATGGAAATAGATATTTTAAGAAAAATTTAACAATTGTTAATCATTTATCAATACTTATGGCGTAAATATTTTATCTTATCATTTTATGGACAAAATGCATTATTATGTCTAATTATGACTCCTGAAAAGCCCTCAAACCCGCATTTTCATTGAGGCCGGAAAAGGCCAAAACTAGACAAAACGATGAGCGAACGAAAACATCTGGTTTCTGCCGAGGTTGACAGACTGATCGACGCCACCAAGGGAGGGCGCAACGCAGCGCGTGACCGCTGCTTTTTGTTGCTGATGTTTCGTCACGGCTTGCGCGTGACGGAAGCTTGCGCCCTGCAATTGTCCCAAGTCGACATTGAAAGCCGTGTCATGCACGTTTCCCGCCTGAAAAAAGGGTTGTCCACTACCCACCCGCTACGGTCTGATGAAATAAAGGCAATCAAAGCATGGCTCACAATCCGTAAAAAGATGAAGGCGGAGAGTGACTCTTTTTTTCTCAGCAATCGACGGGAAGCGTTAAGCCGAAAAACGGCTTGGCTTGCGATACGCAATTATGGTGAACAGGCCGAACTTTCCCTTCCCGCCCATCCGCACATGCTCCGTCATGCCTGCGGTTTCGCTTTGGCAGATCAAGGGGCAGACACAAGGCTCATTCAGGACTATCTTGGACACCGGAACATACAGCACACCGTTATTTATACGGCGTCAAATCCGGCAAGGTTTGAGAAGTTATGGCGGTGAGTTTTCGGTAATTCGTGCTTTCTGTCTTTCTTGTTTACTGCCTATAGTGTGGATATTTGCACAAGAGCATGAACAGCTTGTACTGCTGTAGTGAAATTAGGGACTTTCCCTTCAGCGGCATAAGAGACGCCTTTGACAAACAGATCATATTCGCGGGCATATTCCTCTTTGTCCGTTTCCAATATCGTTAGCATTTGCTGAAATTTTTCGGACATAGGCAATCCGGTGAATAACGGATTGTTTTTAGAACGGCGATCATCTTCTTGCATCGAGGCAGCGACCAAGGCGGAGAAATTTGTATGGGTCAAAGCCCGTTCTTTCAGTAGAGCAAGATCGTGGATATGCCGAACAAGTGAAGGGTCGTCGTCTTTTCCGCCCCGCACACGGTCAGGAATACGCCATGCCAGCGCACTCAGTTTGTCAGCGGCGCTTTCCACAGGATCAATACAGGCGATACGGCTTACTTCCGCTGTGTTTGTTGTAACGGTATTCACAAACGAAGAAACAGGCAGATAGCTTTGTTGGCATTGCAGGGATCTGACTGTTATCTCTATCTGGATATGGGGGCGGAGCGCATCGGGGCGGGAAAAGTGGCTTGGATAATCAAAATCAATCGAGAAGAAGCGGTTGTCGTCTCTGGCCTGAATGTGATCCTCTTCTATTGCAAAACCACTTTGGCGAAGGGCGTCTATAACTCCATGTTTGAAAGTAGAAAGAGTTCTCCGGTTTTGTGGCGTTTTCGATGCAATCACCCTGAAATCTACATCCTCAGAAAAACGCTGGATCAGATTGTGGGCTTTCGAAAGAGCCGTGCCGCCAGTAAACACAAATTCAAAGCCCTCGGCAGTGTGGTTGGCAAGGACAGCGATAACTTGTGTTACCCACCAATCTTTCTCGATAAAAGACGGAGCAATAGTTTTGAGAAGCGCAACGTCTTCAAACAGCCCTTTTTCAGGGCGCCGGTTCATAACTGACATAAGCACCGCCATATCCAAGCTTTCTATTGACGCGTCCCCTGACGGCGATCAACCGACCAGTAGGAACCTGTGTTGTTTTTCCTGCATTATAATCATTCTCCAATCGGGATGGAGCGGTTTTGATTCCAAGCCGTGCCAGCGCTTCTTTCGCCAAGTCCGGCAGCGGAGCCACGGGAACCAGTTTGCCATTAATGGATGATTTTTTAGCCTTGGCATAGACGCCATAGCCCAAGCGAATAAGCCGCCCCTCTTTGGCTATATTGCGCAGGGCACGACCTACTTGATCGTAGTCGCTCAAATCCTTGAAATCTTCACGCACGAAAACAGCGCATTTCTTCCGCGCTATTCTGGCTACAATCTTATATTCGACGCTTCCGTATCTACTCATTTTTATTCAATGCCTTGCATTGCAAAAATACGACATATTCAGTGTGCAAATATACGACACTTTTTAAGCTAACACAAGTTGAATGTATGGCGTGATTACAAACCCATGTTTCTTGCTTTAAATAATTCGTGTTTTCGTGTGTTCTATCTTTCCTCTTTTTATTGTCTGGTTATTTTGGTTTGCCCCCATCCCTGCCCTGTTGTCCCCAAAATACTTGGGCGTTGCTCATTGTTGCGCTACATTGTAGCTCCAAAAGGAGGGTGTTGATATGATTGAAAATTCAGTTGTCAGGGCAAGGATTGACGCCGCAACGAAGGCTGAGGCTTCCGCTGTACTGGCTTCCATAGGGTTTTCCGTATCCGATGCCGTCAGGCTTATGTTGAAACGGGTTGTTGCTGAAAAGGCATTGCCTTTTGAGCCGCTCATTCCCAATGCAGAAACGATTGAGGCCATTAAAGCCGCACGCCGTGGAGAACTCACTACAGCCGCTTCTTTGGATGGATTGTTTCAGGGTCTAAATGCGGACGATTAAGGACACCACCCGATTCAAAGGCGACGAGCGAGATTATGCGTCAGCAAGCTCAAGACGGTTTTTTATCCGGTCAACATCGCTGCGAAGTCCAGCAATCGTAGCCTCATGACGTAGATCATCGCTTTGCATAGAGGCCAGCATGTGCCGCATCCCCTTAAATTGCTCGTCGTGATCGTCAGCACGGCGGCGAATATAGGAAACGTCTTCCTGAATTTTTTTCAGGACGCTGTAAAGCAGTTCATTGGTTACGGTTTCGCTCATGGAGCCATGATAACACGACAAAAGCGAATAATCACTTAAAATTTCTTTGGATAAAGGGCGGATTAACTGCGGTCGCCGAGAATGTATTTGTCGTTCTTTAAGTAATTCCGCCTTTCTGTCTTTCTTCCCTTCTTTTTATCGTTAACCAAGCAGCCACAGCGTAGCACGGACGAATCCGCCGAAGGCGGCAGAACGGGTGCTATTCGCTTCGCTCACCGAGCCTGAAGGAGTCTCGGCCTTCGGTAACGCCCCCTTTCGCAAGCCTAAGGGGTTTCACCCCTCGCGCCCGCAAGGGTAAAGGCTTCGCCCGATTGGGGGGTGTCCCCAACCTTCCGGCGCCTACGGCAAGAGCCTTCGGCTTGTGCAGGTTGGGTGATCCCCCTCCCCCCAATCGCCCTTGCGCTTGCTACCCCCAGTCTCGCCGACAGCAAGGTTGCATCACATCGATGCAACCAAAACTGAAA
>QJPH01000272.1 GCA_003242955.1 Candidatus Methylumidiphilus alinenensis | reverse complement strand
CCTGCACGAAGTCGCCCAAGTACCGATCAACAGCCAATTTTTTTGTGAGTTTGAATTGGAGCGCAGGGGCAACCATCGCATTAGCCGAACAGAAGTGAAAACCTTTTTAGGCTTGCTCAACCAACTCGCCAAAGACAATCCACTCGCCCGGTTGGGGCGCGGCGGTAACAAATCCGAAGGCCAGGTGGTTTGGACTCTTGACAGTGTGAAAACGCTGAGTCCGGCCAGGTTGGTGGATTGGCTGCTTAAACAACCCGTCACCGATCTGGCGAATGCGTTTATCGAGGCAAACAGCCTAAATCAAACTGCACCTGTCGTCCAAGGCAAAAGACAATTCAATCAAATTCCCCTGCACATTAAGCTGCAAGCCCCATTGTTGGTGGACCCGGAGCGCCCCGATGACAAAAAAAACCTTACAAACCAAGACAAGCGGGACAACTCGCCGGATATGGTTTTTCGCAAAGAAAATCATAACGGCAAAACTCGCCTGATTGCCCCTGCATCCAGTTTGCGCGGGTTATTGCGCAGCCATTGCCGAAAAATCTTGATGACTATATTGGTTGAAAACACTCAAGAAGCCCCGCCCTTTATTAAAGCGGGTAAAAAAGCCGACGACTTGTTGAAGATATTGTTTGGCAGCGAGGAACGGGCCAGTGCATTGATTTTCCATGATGCCACGGGGGAAAATGTAAAAACCCATAGGCAAACCTTCAATGCCGTGGATCGCTTCACCGGCGGCGTGGCCGACAGCGCACTCTATACGGTCGAGGCGGCATGGGTGGAAACGCTGAAAACCAAATTGCGCATCAATCATGGCTATCTCCACAAGCAAAACAACTGGTGGAAAGGCTTGTTGGTATTGGCCTTGCGGGACGCGATGGAGGGAGACTTGGCCCTCGGTTGGGGCAAGGCCAAGGGTTATGGTGTATTCACCGTGGAAATAAAAGTAGAGAAAGGTGGAGCATTCATCCAACGATGGGACGATTTGAAGCAAAGCCACTGGAAAAACTTGGCAAAGGACTGGGTTAAATCCCTGCATGACTTATTGAACCAACCACTGTAAGCCGGAGTAACCCGCTTGCGAGCGTTTACTGCTTAGGTGATTTCCAATAATGAATCCTCCAAAACCGAAATGAATTGTCCACGAAAATCACGAACAATTCCTCCGCAAATCACCTTGCCAAGCTGGGGCTTGGCGTTCCTTATGGGAGCGCCAAGCCCCAGCTTGGCCTTTGGATGGGATGTTCTTTATTGGATATCACCTTATTATTGAACCATTTAAACGAGGCATACAAGATGGACTTTTATAACCCTTATCATTTCATCCCCGTCACCGGCAAAGTGGGCAATGACTGGACACCCTCCGTGCCATTTGAGCAGATAAAACGAGGCGAAAAGCCCAAAGGCGAAAATCTCGGCATCCGCCATGACCTTTGGCTAAAAACCCAGCACTCCGGGCGCATCCTTTGCTCGGTGAAGCTGGAAACCCCCACCGTGGTCGGCAACCAGCATGACAAAGAAAAACTCGCCACTGGCGAAACCTTTGTAGACCTGTATCAAGATATTCACGGTGACTATGCCCTGCCAGCCAACAGCTTGCGCGGCATGGTGGCTTCCGTCGCGGAAGCCTTAAGCCAGTCAGCCCTGAGGGTATTGGAAAAGGAAACCTACTCAGTCAGGAAAGAAGTCGGCAAGGGGTTGTCGGCGATAGGTTATATTCGCACCGAGATCAAATGTGGAGAAACTCATTACTTTCTACGCCCATTATGCTTTCCTACTATTCCAAAAATATATGATGAAAGAGCAGGGAGATTTGAGAAAAAGTGGATTACATTTTTTAATTCAAATTCTTTATTGGGTGAATGGTTGCCAGCTTATGTCAATGGCTATCAATACAATAGAGAAGATAAAAAGGTAGAATACATTAGAACTAACAGTTTCCTCAATGCTAATATAAGTTGCAATCATTTCCGCAAACCAAACTTTTATTATGCTCGCTTGGATAGTCGCCTGAATAGCTTTACTATCAATGATAATGTCGATATCAATAATCCAAGTCTTTATATCAAATATAACAGGAACCGAGAAGGTAATCAAACTTATTCAATGTTAGGTCAGAGAATAATCGATAACAATATAAAAACTCAAATTGAATTTGACGGGCTAACTCCAACTGAACAAAGCTCTTACACAAGAGGCGTACTATTTGTGCTTGGAATCGAGGGGCGCGAGAAAGAAATTCCGATTACTAAACATCACGAACGATTCATACCAACGCCAAAAACCAAACGCATTAAAGATAAAGAAGTTGAGATACCAACAAGTATTGTGGATAAATTTTTGTTAATAGCCAAAACACAACACAAGGCTGATGAGTCGTTGCCATTTCTACCGCAAGCTTATTGTTTAATCCAAAACCGTGAAACTTTTCTAGCAGATGGTGACATGGTTTATTTTGACATTAACGACCAAGGCCAAGTCACCGAAATTAGCTATTCCTCCATCTGGCGCAAACCGATAGACCGAACCATCCATGAGGCGTTTGCCAGAATCTACGAAAACCTAGTGCCTTGGGGTTATACTGACCGAAAGGACCTCACCCCGGCGGAATGCTTGTTTGGCGTGGTTGAAGGGGGGGATAAAAAAGTGGAAAAAGCCAAAAAGGCCAATCAAGACTTGCCACCGAGTTCTAAAAATCTAGCTTCCCGCCTCCGCTTCTCCGATGCCCACAGCGCGGAACCGGAGAAGATCAAAACTCTAAAGCCAATGCATGAGCCCGAAAAAGGGTATCAATTGAAAATCCTCTCCAGCCCCAAGCCGCCATCTCCTGCGATGTATTTCCAAAATGGCAAGCACATCACCAAGGCCGAGCTTGACTTAAGCCTGCACAAACCGAATGGCCGCAAATATTATTTGCCGCAGCAGGAAGCCCCCCAACCAGGCACACCCGCTTGGGTGAGCCTAAACACCCAAGAAAACCTAAGCCAAAAAGTCCGTTGCCATCTCCTCGATAAAGGACAAACCTTTTATTTCCATATCGACTTTGACAACCTGTCCAATGCCGAACTGTGCCTGTTGCAAAAAGCCTTGACACCGGGGGAGGCATTCCGCCATCGCCTAGGCTTGGGCAAACCCTTGGGGCTGGGTTCGGTGACGGTGAAAGTATGCGGCCTATTTCTGATTGACCGGGCCAAACGCTATGGCAGCGAGGATTGGGACACCCAGTCGCGCTATGCTTGGGTAGACCCATCGGCATGGATTGGGCAAGAAGCAGTAGCATTGTCCAATTTATACCCCACCGAAGCCGCTGCCTTGGGTCAAAGCCTTGAGAAACCCCTACTTGACGAAGACCTCTCTTATATTGACCAAGCCACGCTGAACATACTCCATGCCCTCGGCGACCCGCCCGCCTACCATCCAGTGCGCTATCCTTTTGAGGGGGACAATCCCAACATTGAAACCGAGGGCTTCAAATGGTTTGTCAGCAATGACAAAAAAAGGGGGGATCAACGGCAAGGCTTGGCGGTTTTGGCGGAAGGGGAAAAATTGCGACCAATAACATAAGATAAAGTTAATGGAACAGTTTATAAGTAACTTTCATTAAACACCATAGGTAAAACAGATGAACTCTCAAAACGATCTTGATCTTTATTACGATGCCTTATTCAAGGAAGGAAATAAGCATAATATAAATAAAAACATATTTTCGATTTTTACGGTTATTTTTTTGTTGTTTGCTGTATTTGCCAATGGCTATTTTTTATATTCATCTAGCCTATTAGCTATTTTTTGCCAATTGATTAGTTGGTATTGGAGCTATAGGGCTAAAAATAGTTATATGCTAGCACATGACTTGCAAAAAATTGCAATGCTTGAGAAAGCCTATGGTGAAGTTCCTAGTGTTTTTGATCTCTCTCATCAAAAAGCTAACATTAGCCTATGGGTTTCTAAGCTTGTCAAAAACAATATAAATAAGCAAGACAATCCGATTAAATATTCTATAAAAGACGAAACATCTTCTGAATCCAAACTAATTTCGATGCTCCAGGAGAATTCTTATTTTAACCATCATTTGTATGAGAAATGCTTCATTCGGTATAGAGCTTTTTTACTTATATTTTTCTCTTTGGTTTTAATTATTCCTCTATTTATGATCCCTGTCTTAGCAAATGATCCAAACTACTCACTACCAAGGCTTGCTTTTGTGGTTTTATCTTGGTCAATCATATTTGAAAGCATGGAGACTACACTTAATTATCGATTTGCTGCTAAAGTAATGCTTGAGTTAGATAATCAGTTTTCACGAATAAAGAAGGACAATAATCCCGCAATGCTGGATTTATTTTCTAAATATGACATGGCAAAAAGAATGTGTCCACCCATATCAGAGAGAATTTATAAAAAATACCGAGACATTCTTAATGAAGGATGGAATCGCAGAAATTTAAAATTGCCCTAATATGCTCTCAATAATCAATTTATTCCCCCTGCGCTCGGTGGTTGTCACCCTGCGCTTTCTGCAAACCAGTAACCCAAGCTTCTTCCACCAACCCGCTTTGGGGGCGTTTTTGCGCTATCTGGCGGGCGGCCCGGAAGGGTTCGAGCGATTGATCCGCTTTGATGCCCCGGAAAGCGGGCGCATCGCCTACCAGCCGGGGCAGTTTTACCGATTCACCTTGGTATGCCTAGCCGGTGGCGAGAA
The DNA here is from genome assembly GCA_003242955.1 of Candidatus Methylumidiphilus alinenensis. Lineage (GTDB taxonomy): Bacteria > Pseudomonadota > Gammaproteobacteria > Methylococcales > Methylococcaceae > Methylumidiphilus > Methylumidiphilus alinenensis. Next base: position 4,829 of record QJPH01000272.1, on the reverse strand, counting down.
GATTTTCAATACACTCTTGGGCAATCTGGCAAGGCTTCCGGGCAGCAGCCCCCAAAAGGACCGGCCCCTGCCTTTCCGCAACAATTGCGCATTGGCGGCCTTGCATGACAGCTTCACTGCCGAGGCGGTGACTCGTTTCGATGAACTATGTGCTTACGAATTCGCCAGCTTGCAACAGGAAGCCGAACTCTGGCGCGGTTACGACAAACTGACATGGCACACGCAGTCCCCCGTTAGATTGCTGAAAGCTAAAGAGAGACGCACTGATGCCAAGGGCGAGGCGCGTTACTGCCGTAACCTGTCCGATGTGGACGGTGCGTTGCTGTCCGCCCGCCTCTATGACAGCATGGCGGAACTGCTGCGTTCGCGTGGCGTGGCGACACCGCCGCGCCCCCCGGCACCGCCCCTGCTAATCGACCAAGGGCATTTGTTTTGGCTGGACGCGGACTACACCGATGCCGTTGGGGAGCGCCATGTCATTGGCGGCATGAACGGACGGCTGGAATTGGCGTTCCCCGAGCTACCCCCGGTCGAGTGGCTGCAATGGGCCATCTGTGGGCAATACACCGGCTTGGGCCAGCGTGTCGCTTTCGGCTTGGGGCGTTACCAACTGCAAGCCCCGGATACCGGCGTGTCCTGCCGCCGCGCACTGCCCGCCGCATCCTTGCTGATGCTCGCCCGCGAAGAAGACAATCTAGTGGAAGCTTGGCGGCATGTCGTCAGCAACCAGGAATTAGCCCGAAATAAGCTTGCACAGGCGGACGTCACTGACGATTCGACCGGGGAATTTTATGCTGACGACCCGGCCCTTACAGAAGGCATCCAAGACGAAATCCCGCTGGAACGGCTGCAACAAGCTTTGGACAAGGCTTTGCTGGGCAGCTATCACCCGCCGCCCTTGCGCGGCGTGGTTCATGCCAATCCCGACGGCAGCTTACGCCCACTAGCCGTGCCGCCTTTTATTGACCGGGTGTTGCAGAGGGCCGTTGGGCAAATCCTCACCCCCGCACTGGAATCTTGCCAATACTGCCACAGCTACGGTTATCGTGCCGGACGCTCGCGGATGAATGCCCGCGATGCCGTCCAGTCTGCCATCCGCCAAGGCTACCAGTGGGTTTACGAATCCGACATTGACGACTTTTTCGATAGCGTTGCTTATGATAGGCTGGATATCCGGTTGCGCAGCCTGTACGGCGAAGACCCGGTAGTGGGCCTTTTGCAACAATGGGTTTCCTGCCCTGTGGAATTTGACGGCCAAACCATTCAGCGCAAGGCAGGACTACCGCAAGGCTCCCCTCTCAGTCCGGCCTTAGCCAACTTGATGCTGGACGATTTCGACGGCGACATGGAGGTGCTCGGTTTCCGGTTAATCCGTTTTGCCGATGATTTTGTCGTCCTTTGCAAAAACGAGGAACAGGCCCGTCAGGCTCACAACGCCGCCACGGCATCCTTGGCCGAACACGGGCTTTCGCTCAACCCCGACAAAACCCGCATCGCCGAAATTGGCGAGGGTTTCCGCTATTTAGGCTATCTGTTTGTCAATGACTTGGCTGTCGATGTATCGGGGCATAAGGATGAAATCGAGGGCAAGCCCAGTGTCCCGCCCAATTCTTGGCTGGCCCGGTTGGGTGGCCGAACCCCGTTGGCGGTCGATGGGGTTGAAATTGATCGTTCCCACGGTCTCCGTGGGAATGCAAAAGCTGACGCTCCGCGTCAGACACCGCCGGAGCGGTGCAATCTGCATTCCCACGCGGAGCGCGGGAACGATCCAACCCGAATCGGAGAAATGGGCGACATGGGCCAGCTACTCTGCGTCGTAGGCGGACATGCCACCCTCAGCACCCACGCCGGACGGCTTCGGGTCGAGCGCGACGGGGAAACCCAGCATGACGTGGCTTGGAACAACCTGCAAGCAGTCGTCTTGTTCGGTTCGCACACCCTCACCACACCGGCGCTGCAAGCGGCGCTGGCCCGGAAAGTGCCGATACATTTTGCCGGTTCGACCGGCGGTTATCGCGGCGTGTTGTGGACCGGCCAGCCCGCAGAGCCAGGCTCCGGCCTGTGGCTCAAACAGGCCAACTTGTTCGCCGACCCCGCCTTGTGCCTGAATCTCGCCAAACAAATTGTCGATGCCCGCATTCGCCATTTGCGCGAGACCCTGCGTCAACGTGGCATCACGGCTGATGCGGAGCGGCTTAAGCTTCTTCTTGCGAGTGTGGCGAATGCAACCGGGTTGGATGAACTGAACGGCGTGGAAGGTTCCGCCACCCGCCAGTTCTTCCAAGCCTTGCAAGGTTCGCTGCCCACCGACTGGCATTTCACCGGGCGCAACCGCCAGCCTCCGCTAGACCCGTTCAATGCCTTGCTGTCGTATGGCTACACCCTACTGCATGGCTATGTGGAAACCCTGTTGCACACCGATGGCCTGTTGCCCTGGCTGGGGTTTTACCATCAGGCGCACGGTCGCCATGCCACCCTCGCCTCCGACCTGATGGAACCGTTCCGCCATTTGGTTGAGCGCACCGCACTGTCCTGTGTACAACGCAAAGAACTAAAACCACATGATTTTTTCACCGCCGCCAACGGGGCTTGCCTGATGAAACAGGAAGCCCGACGCGACTATCTGGCCAGCCTGTTCAAGCGGCTCAATGAACCGCTGCAGGCGGTTGGCGAAGAAACCCCGGTCACCCCGGTTCAACACATCCACCGGCAAAACCTGTCGTTAATCGGCTGGCTCATGCGCGGCGATGACTTTCACGCCTGGAGGATACGATGAAAATATATTCCGTCATTCCGGCAGGGATGCCGGACAAATCGGCAGGACAGCCGATTTGCACAACTCTGTTGCCTGAAGGGTGAGATACAGGGACGGATCGAATGCATCCAGCGTCCATGGAAGGCAATCAGTGAGGCAGGATTGAACTTGAATTAAGCAGAAAAGGGTTAACCATGCATATCTACTTGGTCTGTTTCGACATCACCGACGACAGAATCCGCGACCAAGTAGGCAAGGCATTATTGGAATACGGCGACCGGGTGCAAAAATCCGTGTTTGAGATCGTTTTGCGCCGGCCGGAAGAATTGCAGGACATCCGCGACCGGCTGCGCCCATTGCTGGAAGACGGCGACGACCTGCGCTTTTACCGGCTATGCGCTGAATGTCGGCAAGACTCCACCGATATTCGCGGGGAGCGGCTAGCTCAATTTCCAGCGGTCATGCTGGTGTGAAACCCCTCTGGCGTACCTCAAGCGATTTTTGCCCACAAAACGCCAAAATAGGCATTATTTGTATAACATTCAGAATGATACAGAATGAGTTGGGGATTTTTTCCAGCTTTAGGTTTGCCAAATCTAAAAAAATCATTAACTTAGGCTTGAACTTTGAGTGAAAAAAAGCTAATTTATGCTCTGCCTCTGCGATTGACTGAACAGGTTCGCCAGTTGACGTTTCCAAGCCTTGTGCGACGCGGCTTACAGAGACAGAGTCGCAGAGGTATTAGCCGCTAAGGCTGTTGAAACGACACATCGCCGCTAATCCCTGACACATCGCCGCTAAGTCGCAGAGGTATTAGCCGCTAAGGCTGTTGAAACAACAGTCATATTCCCGTTCCCATCCACATCTCCCAGTCGCAGAGGTATTAGCCGCTAAGGCTGTTGAAACGTTCTGTCGCCTGGCGCCTTGGAGAGGATTTTATCAAGTCGCAGAGGTATTAGCCGCTAAGGCTGTTGAAACGGATTACCAATACGGTATTGATTCCTACTCCTATCAGTCGCAGAGGTATTAGCCGCTAAGGCTGTTGAAACACACTGGCCTGTCCGTTTCGAACTGTGCCTTCCGGTCGCAGAGGTATTAGCCGCTAAGGCTGTTGAAACTATCAGAAATGCTCGGTTTAACAAGCTCATTACTAAAGTCGCAGAGGTATTAGCCGCTAAGGCTGTTGAAACAACTACCATCTAGGTATTTTTACTCTCAGCTAATTTGTCGCAGAGGTATTAGCCGCTAAGGCTGTTGAAACTGTCTGAGACAAACGCTTCGGCCCGCGGGTCGAGTCGCAGAGGTATTAGCCGCTAAGGCTGTTGAAACCGGCGATACGCAGAAGCTCCACTTCCTGGGCACGTGGCAGTCGCAGAGGTATTAGCCACTAAGGCTGTTGAAACTTTTTTTGACTTCGAGGCCGGCGATGCGCCCTGCGTCCTGTCGCAGAGGTATTAGCCGCTAAGGCTGTTGAAACCTTACCCGTGGTCATAAAATTATACCCCATTTAAAAGTCGCAGAGGTATTAGCCGCTAAGGCTGTTGAAACCTTAATTTGTTCGCGGTTGCAGGGATATCTGTCGTAGTCGCAGAGGTATTAGCCGCTAAGGCTGTTGAAACTTAGTGTGTAATCCTTTATGTTATTTCTCTTATTGTCGCAGAGGTATTAGCCGCTAAGGCTGTTGAAACTGCAGGAGGCGATCATACACCAAAGTTCCCTGACTGGGTCGCAGAGGTATTAGCCGCTAAGGCTGTTGAAACTCATGTAGAGCAGGTATGCTGCCGCAAACAGCAGTGTCGCAGAGGTATTAGCCGCTAAGGCTGTTGAAACAAAAAATGACCCAGGAAACAATGACAGCACTGCGTCGCAGAGGTATTAGCCGCTAAGGCTGTTGAAACTTCAGCGTTCCCACTTTCAGATTGGACGTGCCAACGTCGCAGAGGTATTAGCCGCTAAGGCTGTTGAAACTTCCTAACAACCATTGAAACATTATTGGTGGTAATGGTCGCAGAGGTATTAGCCGCTAAGGCTGTTGAAACAGAAATAAGGGGTGTCTACCCGCCCTTTTTCGAGG
>QJPH01000142.1 GCA_003242955.1 Candidatus Methylumidiphilus alinenensis | reverse complement strand
CCTTACTTTCATAAAAACGGTAAAATCACCCGTTGGCGGACCTTCGACCAAATCATATTTTCTTCTGCCTTTTTGGGGCATACCGAATGGCATCTGAATGAAGACTTGACTGGCATTTTGGATATTGAAAAGGATTTGAAAATATTTGACCACTTTCCTGTATATGGCGTTATTGAAAAGGTGCAATCACATGGTTAACTTTATGGAAGCCTACAAATCAGGCTTGAACTCTGCCGATTTGGCAAAAAAAAATAAAAAAGAAATAGACTCGGTCTTTGTAGAACTTCAAGAGCAGATTTTACAGGCAACTGAGCGGAAAATCACTGTTACTCGAAAAAAGTTGCCAGATCAAGACTCGGAACAAGACATGGAAACATTTGACTTCGCAATGGTAGGACGACAATTTAAATCATTCCAAGAGTTGAATAAAGGCACAAAGAGCCATGAAAAGCAGATTCTTCATTGGGCAATTGCCGCTGAAAATGTACAAGCAAATAACGTTAGCGGAGGGAGTCGTTGGCCAGAAGTAACAAATGAAGAAATTCGTGTACGCAAACTAAAACGTGGCATCCTAAAAGAACTTGCAAGATGGACACCACATCCTGCTGGCTACCCTTGTCAGATAACTATAGGGTCAAAGATTATTTATTGCGAAGATAAACGTGGACTGGAACGTGCGTTACTTGAAATGTTACGTGACCCAGTCGTTGGGGCAACCTTACAGGAATTACAAAATCTTCCTATACCTGAGCAAGTCGGTACGGAAGTCTCAGCCGATTCGATTAACCCTGATGCTACGGATCATGCAGAGTCAGATGGATAGATTTTACCATGATTTATTCAGTACAGCGTTTTCATGTTTAAAAATTAACTAAAAATGAATATTCAAACAAGCTCTGGTTGAAAAATCATCTAGCACAACCATAAGCCTTATCAAGTAACCATTTGATGTTGAAAACGCTGGATGCCTAATTTGCCCTACCTAGCCCATTACCCCGAAGAACTGAAAGCCCAAGTACGGCAACTTCTCACCGAAGACCGCTTGGGCGAGATGCTAGACAAAAAATACCCCACCCGCCATGACATCCGCACTGACAAGGCACTTTACGATTATGTGTCGGATGTCAAAACCCGCTTCATGCGCAGCACCGAACCACTGAGCAAAGTGGTTTTTGATAATTCCTTGCAAATCATCAAAAAAGCCTTGGGTACGCATACCACCGTGTCTAGGGTGCAAGGCGGCAAGCTGAAGTCCAAGCGTGAAATCCGGGTCGCCAGCCTGTTCAAAACTGCGCCGCTGGAATTTTTGCACATGATTGTCGTGCATGAACTCGCCCATTTGAAAGAGCGGGAGCATGACAAGGCTTTTTACCAATTATGCCTGCATATGGAACCCAATTATCACCAATTGGAATTTGATTTGCGGTTGTATTTGACTCAAATGGAAATGGATGTCGGTTCCCCTTGAAACAGTAATTCTCACTTTGGGTAAAACGCCGACAATTTGCATCTCGCTTTATCCGAAACGGACGAAGCACTGGGATATTACGAACAAGCCTTGCTGATTGTTCAAGTCATCGGTGATCGACTGGGTAAGGCCAATTGCCTTAAGTCGTTCGGCGACTATCATCGGCAACAGGAAGACTACAAAACGGCTTTTAGTCAATACGAAGCAGCGGCAGTTCTCTTTGGAAAAATAGGTAATCGGGAAGGGCAAGCGGAGTGCCTGGAAGGTTTTGCCAAGTTCCATGAAGCCAAAGGAGAGGCAGATAAGGCGGCGGAAACTTGGGAGAAAGCAGCCGAACTTTATAATACATTGGGAATGCCAAAACGCGCACTGCCTTGCGCCGAGGCGGCTGAACGCTTGCGAGGCAATGGCTTATGAGTCATCTATACGTCGTCATTCCAGCATGGACCGCCGGCAAATCGGCAGGATTGCCGATTTGCACAGCTATGCTGCCCGAAGGGTGAGGGACAAGGATGTCCCACATGAATCTAGGCTACAGGGATGTCCCTAGGCCCACGCCATCCATGGAATCTGGATTCCGGCAATCCCTGCCGGAATGACGGGCTTCGGTCTACTTCTGTATGACGGCGAGAGTTCCCGCCAGGGAACCCCGACCCGAACGTTATGCGCAAGTAATGAAGGCCGGAAAAAACCCGTTTATGGGCGCTTCAGGCATAAACGCCGTGGTGTGTGGCTCGCTTCGCCCCATCTTTGCCGGAAACGCCCACCGGGGTGGGCTTCTACCGGCCTACTCCACTAGGATAAACGACCTCATGCCAAAGCTGTATGAATATTTCGGTCTAATCGTGATGTTTTATGCCAATGAACATGAGCCGGTACATGTACATGGCAAATGCCAGGGTCGTGAGTCAAAAGCGGAGATTATTATTTTGGAGGGTGCTGTGGTCGAGATTCGCTATCTGCCGGTGGCTGGACGGGAACCTTTAGAATTGCGTGAAATGCAATATTTTCAGGAACTCGTCGGTTTTCGTGCCAGCGAGATTGTGCAAAAATGGATTGACTTCTTTGTTTTGCATAAATCCATAAAACCTGAACGTATCACCCGGAGGCTGAAATGAATCGGGATGTTATCAACATTGTAACTGTTTACCCAGTCGGCGATTATCGTCTATGCTTGACATTCGATGATGGCACTGTGCAAACGGTTGATTTCAAGCCGTTTCTCACCCGATCTAGCCACCTAGACATTCGCGCCTATCTTGATCCTGCCCGTTTTTTGGCTTTTCGTATCGAATACGGCGAACTGGTGTGGGGGGATTACGATCTCTGCTTTCCAATGATGGATTTATACAGAAATGACTTGGATCATCATGTCTGTAGTGCGGTCGCAGCGTGACTAATGGCAATCGCTTCTATCTGCCTGTCATTTTGCTTGCCGATGGGGGGACTGTGCATAATGCGTTTTTTGACAGGTCATTCAAACCATGAAAATCAGATACTTCCATGACACCGATACCTTGTATATCGAATTCCGCACTGTCGGGGTTGCCGAAACTAGACCTTGATGAAAACACCCTCTTTGATCTCGACGCCTACGGTAATATTTGCGGCATCACCGTTGAACATGCAAAAGAACGGGCGGAAAAACCATCGTTTTCTTACGAGCAAATAGCGGCATAAACAGCCGATTTTGCGCGGTGCTCCCAATCTGGAGATTGGGAACGAGCGCAACTCCCCGCACCCACGGGGGAAAGAGCGAAGCGAAAGGGGTTCTGGGATGGTAGCGATCAAAAGGCGGCGAAGCCTCTGATTTAACTCGCCCCACCCTAGCCCTCAATGCCATTAACTTAAGATGCATTAAGCGTGAAATCAGCCTTTGACGGAACGCCAAGCTCCAGCTTGGCGCGGTACACCCTGATGCCAAGCTGGGGCTTGGCGTTCCGATTAAACGCTTAACTTATTGGCATTGACCCTAGCCCTCCCCCGTGGGGGGAGGGAACTTTCGAGCTTAATTCAAGCCTCTTGAATAGCATGCCGAAAAGCCCCATTATCCGCCCATCCCCGGCTTAGGTGTGTCCGTGTTGGCAGGAACCTTGCCGCTTATTTTCAATAACCTTATCGCCAAGCCGCCAGCCATTAATAATAAGTGGAATGTGGCCTTTTGACGAATCCTAGCCAAACAGTCGAAAACAGCAATGAAGCACACACTTTATCAACCTGACGTTTCTTCCAACTCCCATGAACATTTGCTGACAAAGTTCACCGCCGGTTTCAACAAGGATGAAGCAGAGCGGATCGAGGTGGCTTTAAGGTTTGCAGAGGAGGCACGCGATCAGGATGCGCTGATCCGTCCGCGTGGGATTGATGTCGCCCATACCTTGTTGGCTCTTAAAGTGGATGCCCAGACCTTGCAGGCCGCACTGCTAGCCGACCCGTGGCTGCGTGAGAATAACAAGGATGCCGTTATCGGTTCCTTTTTTGGTGAAACGGTCCTCAAAATGGTGCGGGGGGTGAATTGGCTCAACACCTTCAATGAGTTCTCCCGTGAAATTCAGGAACCCGCCCAGGCTGAATTGCTGCGGAGAATGTTACTGGCGGTGGTGGATGATGTGCGGGCGGTGCTTATCAAACTGGCTTATCGCTTGCAGCGCCTGCGCATGCTCAAGCAGGAGGAAGAATCCTTCCGTTACAAAATTGCCCGCGAGACCTTGGATATTTTTGCCCCCTTGGCTAACCGGCTGGGCATAGGACAACTCAAGTGGGAGTTGGAAGATCTGGCTTTTCGCTATTTAGAGCCGCTGGAATACAAGAATTTGGCACAATCGCTAGATGCCAACCGAGCCGAACGCGAGCTTTATATCCACCGGTTTATCGAACAACTAGAGGAAGAACTACGGGAAAACGGCATCGAAGCCAAGATCTATGGCCGCCCCAAGCATCTTTATAGCATCTGGAAAAAGATGAAGCGAAAACACCTTAGCCTGGACGATCTCTACGATCTGTTGGCAGTGCGGGTGATGGTGGACAAAGTTTCCGACTGTTATGCGGTTCTGGGGTTGGTGCATGGGCTATGGCTGCACATCCCCAAAGAATTTGACGATTACATTGCCAATCCTAAAGATAACGGTTATCAATCGCTGCACACTGTCGTGGTTGGAACCGAAGGAAAACCGGTGGAGGTCCAAATTAGGACAAAGGAAATGCATGCCTTCGCCGAATTCGGTGTCGCAGCACACTGGCGTTACAAGGAAGGCGGCAAGCATGACGAGGCGTTGGATCGCAACATTGACTCCTTGCGACGCCTGCTGGAAAGCAAAGAGGATGACCGGGAACTTCTAGACGATTTCCGCTCTGAACTGTTCGCCGACCAAATTTTTGTGCTAACGCCCAAGGGTCAAGTCGTTCGGCTGAAAAAGGGGGCGACACCAGTGGATTTTGCCTACGCCATCCACACCGAGGTGGGCCACCGCTGCCGGGGTGCCAAGGTCAATGGCCGCATTGTGCCTTTGACCTATCAGCTCAATTCCGCAGAGAAAGTGGAAATACTCACCGCCAAGCAGGGTTCACCCAATTTGGGGTGGCTGGACACGCACATGGGTTATGTTGCCACCTCCCACGCACGGGGCAAAATCCGGCAATGGTTCAAACAGCAAGACCACGAAAGACATATGCGAGAAGGCAGGGCAATACTGGAACGCGAGCGCCACAAGCTCGGCATGGCGGCTTTAAAGGAAGCGGAAATGAACGATTTAGTTCGCCATTTCCACATGCCACGGGTGGACGACCTGTTATTGGGCATCGGGCGTGGCGACATCACGTCCACCCAACTCGCATCGACATTGAAGATACCCGGTTTCCAACCACCGCCAGTGCAGCCCCCACCCAAACACGGGCCTGTCGTCGAACAGGGGCCGGAAACAGTGACCGTGCAAGGCATCCGCAATATGTTGATGCACTTCGCCCACTGTTGTAGCCCCACACCGGGAACTCCCATTGTTGGCTATGTCACTAAAGGGCATGGAGTTGCTATCCACGCCCAGGATTGCGCCAACATCATCCAACTGCCATCCCATAAGCTAGGCCGCTTGATCGACGTGGAGTGGGGGGAGGATCAAGAATACTTCGCCGTGGAAATCGAGGTCAACGCCATCGACCGCAAGGGTTTATTAAAAGATGTGGTGCAAATTCTGTCCCAGGAGTACATCAATATTTTGCGAAGCAATACTCATACGAATACCAAAAACCAATCGGTGACTATGGATATTACTATAGAGATTCAAGACCTTGGCCAGCTTAGCCAAGCCTTGGACAAGATTGGTGAAATACATAACGTGTTGCGGGCGCGGAGGAAGGGGGTGAGTTTGTAAATCAAGCCGCGAAAAAATAGCCTGCCGCTAGCAGAAAATGCCCGGACAGCACCAGCCCGACATTGGCGGCTTGGGCTAGTGTGAAGTTACCGCCGAAATCCGCTAGGCGAGACAAACTAACCGCCCTGACCGCAAAGGGCAATGACAGAAAAGCCAACAGGCATTGCAACGGCATCGCGCCGGTCATGACACACCCGGCTATCCACAGAAAAGACAAGGCACTTAATCCGCAATACAGCCAGTGCGCCTTGCGAAAGCCCAATTCAATCACTAGGGTTTTCCGTCCGCCTATCCTATCCGGCTGTTCGTCTGGAAACTCGTTCAGAAATAGCAGATTCGCCACCCATAGACCTGAAGGGACGGAGGCAAAGAGGAAGTAGCCCTCTGGTTGCCCATGGATAATCCAAGCCGTGCCGAAAACCGGCAAGGCACCCAGGCCCAAACCGGCGCATAGTTCTCCCAACCCGTAACCTAGGCGGGTGATGTGGCTGGAATTAAACATGACAAAAACCGCACCCAGCAGAAACAAAGGTAGCAGGGTCCAGCCAATCTGCGCCACTAGATATCCGCCTATGGGAATGGCGAGTACGAAACTGGAAAGTCCGAATAGTAGCGCCTGCCCTGGAGTCAGCAAACCTTGGTTCAATAACCCGCTGCCGCCATTAAACGGCGTGCGCTGGGTTGAAAGGTCGATACCAGAGGAATAATCAAAATAGTCGTTTAGCACATTGGTGCTGATATGCAGCAATATCAAACCGGCTAGGCAAAGTCCAAACCGGTCCCATGCGACTGACCCGTAATAGTCGGCTATGCCTGCACCTAACACAACTAGCAGGATGGACAATAATAGATACTGGGGGCGGGTTTCGAGGAATAGAGTTTTGAGGGAGGGCATACAGCGTTTTTAATTTCTTATTGTCCGCCAAAATACGACTATATTTTCAATCAAGGTTTCAACAGTGTATTCCGGCAACACCCGCCACGCCGCATAGGCCGCGAAGCCTAGAAACAACACGCCGCTGAGCCGATGCAGCCAGTGTACGGGAATGCGCTGTAGCAAGGCCCGCCCGACCCAAACACCGAGCATGGCGCCCGCCGCCAGTGCCAATGTCCCACCCAGCCAAACCGGGGTGGGCGGCAAGGTTGCGCCCAGGCCGACCAAGATCACTTGGGATATATCACCAAATTCGGCGACTAAAATCAGCAGGAAAGTCGTCGCAAACACGCCATGCCCACTTTTCTCCACCGGCTCGACATCTTCCTCTTGCTCTTTGGTCAGCAGGGCGCGAAGGCCAAAACCGGCGAACAGCACAGCCACCACCGTTCCCATAGCCCACTCCGGTAGCCAGTGCGCCACCGCCGTGCCAAACAGCACGGCGGCAAGGGCTTGTAACGCGAATGCGGCGGTTGCCCCAAGGACGATAGGCAGGGCTTTGTGCCGCGCAGCCAAAGTCATGCAGACAAATAGGGTCTTATCGCCAAGCTCGCTAATGAAGACCAAGCCAAAGGTGGTGGCAAAGACCGTCACCCAACGGATTATTTCTTCGGTAGGCTTGGCCTTATGCAACAAACCGGGCCAATCTATCGAAAGTAGGCAGGACATGGGGATTTTATGTTTCGTCTGTAATGTAGGGAATAAGCCCTTTCTCATAAGCCATTTGCTGCACTTCCCTAGGCATGCTTCTGGCATCGACGATCAAGCCGTTGAACATTATCAGCCAAGCCGTTGGGCTTTTCTCCAGCTTACTTGGCAGCGTCCATTCCGGGTCAAAATAGGACATGCGCAAGATATCGCGCACCAGCTTAGATTTGCCTTGCGCCGTGCTTGAAGCGATGTCGAATGCCTTGGCCAAATCAGCAGCACTGATATAAGTGTCTTGGCTTTTGTCGAAAAGAAAATTCACCATGCCCAACGCATGGACGATGCCGCATGCCCAGGTGTTAGGCTTGCCCGAAACTAGCGGCGAGGGCCGTTTTCTGCATAACGCAGCCGTGGCATGGCGTATGATCTGTGCATATTCTTCGTTCAGTTGTCGCTTTGCGAAGCTGTCGGTGAGCTTGATGATGGCAGTGTAGATTTCACGCATTTCCTTGGGGACGTTTTCGGATTTGCTTTTTTTCATTACTGAACCCCCTTAAAACTTAGAATTTGTTCAAATACGACTTCCCGAAAGAAGCCAAATGTAGGACGGAATAAGACTGCCCCGGTGTGCGTTCCTGGCAAAGACACGCCGACCGAACATGTCGGGGTTATGCCGGAAACGCCCGTGAACGGGCTTATTCTGGCCTTCTACTGTGCAAGGAAGTTGATATCCTTACTGCCTGTCGCCCGACGAAACGGCTTGGACCGGTGTCGATGCTGGAAGCACATTGCTGCCGGTTGACGGGCCACCGCCTAGCATATTGTCCAGTATCATCATGATGACGAAGCCGATCATTACCGCAAAAGTGGCTGAGCGGGCCTTACCCTTGGACTGGGTTTCGGGAATGATATCATCGGTGATGACAAACAACATCGCCCCGGCGGCGAAAGCCATTCCGATGGGCAGCAGCGGGAAGAATAGCGTGACTGACGCGACCCCCAAAAAACCGCCGATAGGTTCGACCAATCCAGTCAAGGTGGCGATCAACAGTGCTTGCTTGCGGCTATAGCCCAAACCCACCAAGGGCAAAGCGACAGCCAGACCTTCCGGCATGTTTTGCAATCCGACGGCGAAAGCGATGGCCAAACCATTGTGCCAGTCACCTGAGCCAAAGCTTACCCCCACCGCCATGCCTTCGGGGAAGTTGTGCAACGTAATCGCCGTGATGAACAGCCAAATCTTGCGCAAGGAACCGACCAGTTCAGGGCTTTCCTCCGTGAAATGCCCGTGGGGCAAGTAGCGGTCGGCCATTTCCAAGAATAGCGCGCCGATCATCATGCCAAAAGCGACCACGAATATGCCCTTCCCAGGCCATATCTGGTTGCCGTACTGAATGCCTGGCACCAACAGTGAAAATGCCGTCGCCGCCAGCATGACACCCGCCGCCCCGCCTAGCATGATGTAAAGGGTGCGTTGTTTGACTTCCTTGAAGAATAGCGCAGGCAAGGCACCCACGCCTGTGGCCAAACCAGCCAAAATACTTGCCAAAGAACCGTAGGCAACGATGGGGTTGACGAAGAAGTACAAAAAAGCCAAGATGACTGTCGTCCACGATGCGAGCGAGGCAACAACTATCAATCTCTGCGCCAAAAGCGACTGGTTTTGAAACTGCTTATAAAAGGGCCACGCCAGAATCTTCTTGGCCCAGGTTTCCAAGGTATCGAGTGTGTTCACATTCATAGTCGTAATTATCCACACCCGGCCCCTTCCGCCGAGCGACAAAAAACAACCGACGGAAGGGGTCGGTACTCCGCATTGTCAAGATTAGACCGACTCGGTTTTAAAAACCGAGTCGGTCTTATTGCGCGAATCACGAAGCAATACATAAATCGCACCGGTGCCGCCTTCTGCGGGTTTGGCCGTACAGAAAGCCAGCACGTCGGGGTGTTGTCTGAGCCAGAGGTTGATGCGGTTTTTCAGGATGGGGTAATCCCCTTCTGAACGGTAACCCTTGCCATGGATAAGATGTAGGCATCGGTATCCGTCAGCAAGGCAACCCCTTAAGAAACCCGCCAACCGCCTTTTTGCCTCGTCCACGGTCAATCCGTGCAAATCCAGTTCGACATCCACGCCGAACTTTCCCGAACGCAACCGTTGCAACACACGCTTTTGTATGCCGGGTG
>QJPH01000537.1 GCA_003242955.1 Candidatus Methylumidiphilus alinenensis | reverse complement strand
CGGGTTCCAAACCCGCCCGAATTGGCTTAATCACCCGCCATGCAAAGCCAGCCAGATGGTTTCACCCTCTGCTTGCGTCCATTCAACCCGGTGACGCAGGTGCGCCGGAAGGTAAAGATAATCCCCCGGCATTAATTGCCGTACTTCTTCCTCTCCCTCAAGCAGCAAACCTGCCGAGCCTTTTAGCAGCACTACCCATTCGCCGTGGTTTTGGTCGTACCATTCTCCTTGCGCTGTGGCTTGGCCGAAGGAAACAATGCGTTCCAGTTTAAAATTGGCGCATTCTAGCAGCGTTTCAAAATGTTCGCGGCTAACATCAACCGGCAAATCTGCAAAAATATTCTTAATTATCAAGTTGTTTTAGCTAAAATCTAAACATCGTCATTCCGGCATGGATCGCCGGAATCCAGATTGCAAGGATGCCAACAATCCGTACCGTCCATGGAGCCTAGGTTCCGGCGGTCCATGCCGGAACGACGGGGTTTTTCTTAAGTCAACAATATTGGGGGGATCGGAGCCTTTCGCAAGCTTGCTTCACTAGGCAAGAAGCAAGTTTGCGAAAGGCTCCAGCCCATTGTGCTTGGCGGTTCTACGGTATTTAGCGCGATCCTTGAACACTAAAGACCGGTTGAATTTATGGGCATGTTGGGCGACAGGGTTTCTCGCCCCACGTTTATCTTGCTTTGACTTTTTTGACACTTTAACCTCTTTATTTGAAGGATTGACCGGAATTTGGTATTTTACAACAACTTTAATGATTTTTCGCACAGAATTTTGACGGTGACACCGACACGACTTTCGTTTTCCCATGAATAAGACTAGCCCATCTTCCCCGCTCCGCCCACCAGTCATTGCCCCATCGGGTGGCTTGCATGTTTGGCGGGGTTTGCATGGATGTGGCGACTCGCTGGCCATTGCCGAGTCGGTAAAATCCGACACCCGGCTGTACCTCATTGTCACCCCCGACATGCAGACAATGCTCAGGCTGGAGCATGAGCTTTGCTTTTTTTTGGGTGACGAATTGCCGGTTCTACAGTTTCCCGATTGGGAAACTCTGCCTTATGATGTGTTTTCCCCGCTGCCGGAAATCATTTCGCAAAGGATAAAGACTCTCGCCCAATTGCCAACAATCCGCCGGGGTGTCCTAGTGGCAACCGCCGCCACTTTGATGCAGAGGCTGGCGCCAAGAACCCACATATTAGCCAACAGTGTGGTGATGGCCTTGGGTGGCCTACTAAAAATGGACAGCACGCGGCAAAATCTGGAAAGCATAGGCTACCATTGCGTTTCGCAGGTTATGCAGCATGGCGAATTCGCCGTTCGGGGGTCCATCCTTGATCTCTTTCCCATGGGCAGTTCGATGCCTTACCGGATCGAACTGTTCGACGAGGAAATCGAGTCAATCCGCACCTTCGACCCGGAAACCCAACGTTCCAAGGAAAAGGTGGATTCAATCAACCTTTTTCCAGCTCGGGAGTTTCCTTTTGATGATGAAGCGATCAAACAATTTCGCCGCCGTTATCGCACCCAATTCCCTGACCTACCCACCGCATACAGCGCCCTTTATCAGGATATTAGCAAAGGAATGGCTCCGGGTGGCGTGGAATATTATCTGCCATTGTTTGTTGATCGCACGGAAACCTTATTTGATTATTTGCCCAAGGACACCGTTTTCTTGTTGCAAGGCCAAGTTGAAGCAGCGGCGGCTGGTTTTTTCGAGGAAGCGGAAAACCGTTATGTGTTGCGCAGGGGCAATATCGACCGGCCCGCATTGCCCATAGACACACTTTATTTGAGTCCTGATGATTTACGCGCCAGACTCGACAAGTATCCCCGGATAATTTTTCCATCAGGCCTTGAGGAAGAAACCTCGCTTCCTGCTACGAGTTTCGCTTGCCAGCCGCTTCCCGTCCTTGCAATCGACCCAAAACAAAAGCAACCGGCGGAAGCCTTGCGAAGTTTCCTTGGGGAGTTCCCCGGAAAATGCTTATTCATTGCGGAAACCGCAGGTCACCGTGAAGCCTTGCTAGATAGTTTAGCTAAGTTTGCAATCAGGCCACGGGTCATTGAAACCTGGAAGGACTTCAATCAGGCTGGCAACGAATTGTGTCTGCTTATAGCGCCTTTGGACCGCGGCCTTTGGGTAACCGATCCTCCACTGGCCATCGTCACCGAAACCCAGCTTTCCGGCGAAAAGGTACAACAGCGCCGTCGGCGCAAGCGCGTCGAACGCGATCTAGGTGCGTTGATGCGCAATCTGGAAGAGTTGGAGATTGGCTCGCCCGTGGTGCATCAAGAACACGGGGTTGGGCGCTATTTGGGCTTGCAAAGGCTGACGGTGGGTGGAATCGACGCTGAATTCCTCTCCATTGAATACGCCAATCGCGACAAACTCTATGTTCCGGTGTCTTCCCTCCACTTGGTAAGCCGCTACAGTGGTGCCGGGGATGAAGGTGCCCCACTGCACAAGCTGGGCGGCGAACAATGGGGCAAGGTCAAGCGGAAAGCCATGGAACGCGCACGGGATGTGGCCGCCGAATTGCTTGAGATTTACGCCAAGCGCGAGGCAAAGAAAGGCTATGCTTTTCAAACATTGACCGAAGATTATGCAGGCTTCTCGTCAGGGTTTCCTTTCGAGGAGACACCTGACCAGGAAAACGCAATCCTTGATGTTGTCAAAGACATGGCTTCAAAGTCCCCCATGGATAGGGTGGTTTGCGGGGATGTCGGTTTTGGCAAGACCGAAGTGGCAATGCGCGCTGCATTCATTGCTGCCCACAATGGCAAACAGACGGCGGTGCTAGTACCCACTACGCTGCTGGCCCAACAGCATTACCAAAATTTCCGTGACCGCTTCGCCGACTGGCCCATTCGTATCGAGGTCATGTCTCGCTTCGTTGGAAAAAAACAACAGGCGCAGTTTGCCGAAGCGGTCGAGGAAGGCAAAATCGACATTCTCATCGGCACCCACAAATTATTGCAGAAAGACATACGCTTCAAAAACCTTGGGTTGGTCATCATCGACGAAGAACACCGCTTCGGCGTCGCCCAAAAGGAGCATTTCAAAAAGCTGCGCAGCGAACTGGATTTTCTAACCCTCACAGCCACACCCATCCCCCGCACCCTGAATATGGCACTCGGTGGGCTGCGCGACATTTCCATTATCGCCACCCCGCCGCTAAACCGCCACGCCATTCAGACGTTTGTCAGCGAATGGGCCGATGCGATGGTCCAAGAAGCCATACTGCGAGAAATCAAACGCGGAGGGCAGGTTTATTTCCTGCACAACAAAATCGAGACGATGGACAAAACCCAACGCGAATTGGAGCGACTCGTCCCCCATGCGCGTATCCAGCATGCCCACGGGCAAATGCCGGAACGCGAATTGGAACGCATCATGCTGGACTTTTATCATCAGCGTTTCAACGTGTTGCTCGCCACCACGATTATCGAAAGCGGCATTGACGTACCCAGCGCCAATACCATCATCATCAACCGTGCCGACAAATTGGGATTGGCCCAGTTGCACCAATTGCGCGGGCGGGTAGGGCGCTCCCACCACCGTGCCTATGCTTATATGATTGTGCCACCTAAGACGCTGATGTCCAGTGATGCAGTGAAACGTCTAGAAGCCATCGAAGCCTCTGGGGAATTAGGGGCGGGATTCCTGATTTCCTCACACGACATGGAGATTCGCGGCGCGGGGGAACTATTGGGCGAAGAACAGAGCGGCGAGATACATGAAATCGGCTTTAGCTTGTATTCGGAATTGCTGGAAAGGGCAGTGAAGGCTCTGAAATCCGGCAATCAGCCCGAGTTGGATACACCGATGGGCATGGGGCCTGAAATCGATCTGCAAACCCCCGCACTGATCCCTGACGATTATCTGTTTGATGTACATACCCGGCTGGTATTATACAAACGAATTGCCAACGCCAAAGATGAGGAAGACATCCGCGCCCTGCAGGTTGAAATGATCGACCGTTTTGGCCTGCTGCCATTCGCAACGAAGACGCTGTTCGCAATCACTTCTCTGAAGCTGCTAGCCGAACCGCTTGGAATAAACAAAATTGAAGTAGGTGTCAATGGGGGGCGCATCTTGTTCAAACCCAAACCCGACATAGACCCGATGCAGATTATCACACTCATCCAAAAACAGCCTAATATTTACCGCTTGGATGGTCCCGACAAGCTGCGTTTTTCCTTGCCCTTAAACTCGCCTGAGGACAGGATTGAGTTTGTGACGGGTTTGCTGGAAAAGTTGAAGGGATAGCAATTAATTTTGCTCGTTCCCAAGCTCCTGCTCTCGCCGTTATACACAAGTGCCGACAAGCTGGAAAACACCGTCATATCGGCATGGATGCCGATATCCAGGCCATGGACGGTAACCATCCGACAGTGCAAGTGCTTGATTCAGGCGAGTTGCCAACCCGTAGTTTCCCGTCCGTGGATTCAAGGGCATCTGTTGTGTCCCACAGTTTGCCATCCTTGGACGCTGGATTTCGGCATCCATGCCGAAAAGACGGACCCCCAACACTTGTGTATAACGTCGAGAGCCGGAGCTTGGGAACCAGCCATACTTCTTTCGGGAAGTTGTTTTTGACCAAATCCTAATATCAAGAGGAATCAACATGAAAATAGGCATCGTAGGGGCCGCCGGACGCATGGGGCAAACGTTAATCAAAGCCTGTCTGGAAACTAACGGCGTTGAATTGGCTGCGGCCATCGAACACCAAGATAGCCCCGCTGTGGGCAAAGACGCGGGCGAGGTCGCCGGACTGCCCCGCAACGGATTAATCGTGGTCTCGGACCTGTCGGCCATAATTGGCGCGTTGGATGCGCTGATCGACTTTACCCGTCCGGAAGCCACTTTGGCAAACCTTGAAGTCTGTCGCCAACACGGCAAACATCTGATTATTGGCACGACAGGCTTCACGCCGGAACAGCGAGGACAAATCGAAAAGGCTTCCCGCGAAATGGCCGTGGTGATGGCACCGAACTTCAGCGTGGGTGTCAACCTCACCCTGAAAATCTTGGAAATGGCGGCAAGGGTAATGGGCGAATACACCGACATCGAAATTATTGAGGCCCATCACCGTCATAAGGTGGACGCACCTTCCGGGACGGCGTTGCGCATGGGCGAAGTGATAGCTAAAACCTTGGGCCGCGATCTTAGTGAATGCGCGGTGTATGGCCGTGAAGGCTTCACCGGCGAACGCGACCGCAAGACGATTGGTTTTTCAACCATCCGTGCCGGTGACATTGTCGGCGAGCACACGGTGATGTTTGCCGACGAGGGGGAGCGGGTTGAAATCTCACATAAAGCTTCAAGCCGGATGACTTTTGCCAAGGGGGCTGTCCGTGCTGCGTTATGGCTAGATGGCAAGAAAAATGGATTGTTTGATATGCAGGACGTGTTGGGCTTGAAGGATATTAATTAGAGATGATTCAGCTATTCCGTCATTCCGGCAGGGATTGCCGGAATCCAGTCCACAGGGAGGTGAAACTGCGGGATGGAAATTACCAGAATCAAACACTTGCTCAGCGACGAGTTGCCCTCCATGGCTTCTGGATACCGGCAATCCCTACCGGTATGACGGCTGTGTCAACAGCATTGACCCTATAGGTGGGTTTTGCGTAATATCGGTCATTTAGCAAATTTTCGTTTGAGTTTCCAAAATAAAGCACTGGTCGCCAACACCATGGCGCAACTTGACAAGATTAAGATCACGCCTAACTCCAATAATTTATTAAACGCGTAATCCACCACTTCTTTGCTGCTCGTCTGGGCTTGTTTGCCAAGCAAATCCAGTCTGGCGGACAAAGGGTCAATGCGTTCCGGGCTGATGGTACGGTCAAATGCCTCCAGCAATTTGGTCAATTGTTCTGCGGAGTTTTTAATCTGGGTAGCGGCGGCTGTGTAGTCGCCAATCCTGAAAGGTTCTGAATTGGGGTCGGAAGGGTTGGCTTGCAATTGCTTCAACAAATCTTGAAATGTCTTCAATGTGGCATTAGTCGCATCAGACATTTGTTTTCCGGCATCCAATGCCTTCTCTGTCTGTGCTGCGAGGCTGACAAGCCCCGGTCGCTGTGAATCGATGGCTTGGACGAGATGCTCGCGCTCGCTTCTTATCAAATCAGGAATGCGCTCGCTGACTTGGCTGAATCGATCCGCCGACGAGGAAAGCTGGCTTGCGCTGGACAAAAAGCTTTCAATTTGTGGCATTTCCGCAGTTTGTAAGGCTAACAGCTCGGTTTCCCAGCGCACTAGGGTCGGCATGTGCCGGGCCAAAAAGAGGCCCCTTTCCGCAAAAAGGCGAGTGTTCGCCAACTCGCTGGTGGCGGGATCGAGCCCGGCAAAAGGATCGATCATCAATAAGTTGAAAACACTGGATTTGTCTTGCTGGTTGAATTTGCCCATTTTGGCGATTTCGCCTGCAAAACCAAACGCTCCCATGTCACGGGGCGAACGGCCATCGGGATGCTTGTCGCGCCAAGTTTTAATGCCAATTCGAAGCTCCTCGATCTGCTCTTTTTTTAACGCCCCTTCAGCAATCCTCCATATCTCTTTCTCAGCATCTTGAGAAGCGACTAGCAACGGTTTGGCCGAATCGCCAAATCGTTTGGGCATCCAATAATCTTCAACATTAATCCGGTTCAAGCTGACGAGGATAATCATGTCCAGCAGATTGGCATAAGCATTGGAACCCGTTGCAATGGACAGTACATCGTCGGTTAATAAAATGCGCCGTCTCAATAGAAGTGCACGGTTGGGACGTTCGTCATCGCCAATCCTCAGCATCCCGGTGGCGGAACTTATCACATCCAAATAATGATCTGAAAAACGTATCAACTGGGATTGCAATTCGACTGGATCAATGATCACGCCTTCTTTGTTTAAAGAAAGAATAGCCTGAATGGCCTTGTCTGGCAGTCCCAGAGTGCTTTTGACCAAGGTGCAGCCATTGGTGAAGCTTAGGATGGGAATTGCCAGCAATATTACACGCAATAATTTTGTCGCCGATTTAGATCGGGCAGACGTAGACTTTGATCTCCGTATGGAAATGCTTTCTGTCGGGTGAAGTTTGCCATTAGACTTTATCGGAAACCAAGTAAATGGCCACACCGATTCTGTGTCTGTTGGAGGTTTCCGATAAAGTCTATTACGCATCGACGGTATCATCAGAGATTAAGGTGATTTCTAATAATGAATCCACCAAGATTAAAATGAATTGTCCACGAAAATCACGAACAATACCTCCCCAAATCAGTTCGCCAAGCTGGTGCTTGGCGCTCCCAATGGGAACGCCAAGCACCAGCTTGGCCTTTGGATGGGATGTTCCTTCTAAGAAATCACCTACTCATGTGGGCGGCTCAAGCGGTTGCCCGCAGATCAAGCAGAAATTTGCTTCTCCCGGATGGCCGCATTTGCCGCAGCCAGCGCAAACCCTATTTGCATCCCGGCTGTCCTGCCGTTTCAACTCTTGGTTCATCTCGGCGGCGAAAATGCCGGTGGGGACCGCGATGATGGCATAGCCTATGATCATCACCAGCGCGGATACCGCACGGCCCAAATCGGTCTTGGGCGTAATGTCGCCAAATCCCACCGTTGTCAATGTCACCACCGCCCAATAGATACTGACCGGAATGTTGGTGAAACCGTTTTCCGGCCCTTCGATCAAGTACATGGCTGAGCCAAAAACCACCAGCAAGGTGGATAGGGTGAAAAGGAAAACGGCAATCTTGAGCCGGCTAGCCAGCAAGGCATTGAGCAACAGGTTTGATTGGTTGATGAATTGGACCAGTTTCAGAATGCGGAATATCCGCAGCACCCTGAGGATGCGGATGATTTGCAAAGAATGCGTACCCGGCAGGATTAGGCCGAGGTAGGATGGGACAATTGCCATCAGGTCGATGATGCCGTAAAAGCTGAAAATATATTTGAATGGCCGGTGGATGGCAAAAATTCTCAGGCCGTATTCGAGGGTAAAAATAGCGGTGAAAAACCATTCGGCCAGGGATAGCAGCCTGCCATGGCTTAAGTTGAACTCCTGGATGCTGTCCATGATGACGACTGTCGAGCTTGCCAGAATGCAACACAGCAAGCCGATATCAAATCTGCGGCCGGCGGGCGTGCTGGACTGGAAGATGACTTCGTACAAATGGCGACGCAGGGTTGCGATACGGTCGTGCATGGAAAATTACTACACTGATATGGAGTTTGCAGTGGCGACGCTGGCTGATTTTATACGCATTGTTGGACAAAATCACTAGACACGCAAACCTTTGTTTTGGCCTAAGCGAAAATCGGCCTTGGTCATCATTCAGCCCACATATACATCAATGCTCAGTTTGGCCTGACCGACGCATCTACTGAACGGACAGGAGCGTCTAAACCGAGTCGGTCTCGACGGTGTATCGTATATTCGGGCGCAGTCTCCAAGACCGACTCGGTTTTTCACCTAATTGGGCTGAACGATGACCAAGGATTACGTCCTGGTCCTGCTGTTCATCAAATACGTCAGCGACAAATACGCAGGGCTACCCTATGCCCCGATCACCATTCCCGAAGGGGCCAGTTTCAAGGACATGGTGGAACTCAAGGGCAAGCCTGACATCGGCGACCAGATCAACAAAAAGATTGTCGGGCCGCTGGCCGATGCCAACAAGCTGTCTGACATGCCGGATTTCAATGATGCCAGCAAGCTCGGCAGCGGCCCTGAGATGGTGGGGACGCTCACCAACCTCATCGCCATTTTCGAGAACAAGGCACTGGATTTCTCCAAGAACCGGGCCGACGGCGACGACATTCTTGGCGATGCCTATGAATACTTGATGCGCCACTTTGCCACCGAGAGCGGCAAAAGCAAAGGCCAGTTTTACACCCCCGCCGAAGTCAGCCGCATCATTGCGCAGATATACTGCCGCATGGTGTTTTGTTCCGGGGCAATGCCGAGGCCGACATCCGCCGCAACCTGATTCGCAAGGGCTATATCCTAGGCATCATCGGCTTGCCCGCCAACCTGTTCTATGGCACGGGCATTCCCGCTTGCATCATCGTCATCGACAAACAAGATGCCCATGCCCGCAAGGGCGTTTTCATGCTCGACGCCAGTGCGGGCTTCATGAAAGACGGGCCGAAGAACCGGCTTCGCGCACTAGACATCCACAAGATCGTCGATACCTTCATCAAACGGCTGGAAATCCCCAAGTATTCAAGGATGGTGGGCTTGGAAGAAATCGAGAAAAACGAATTCAACCTCAACCTGCCGCGCTATATCGACTGCCAAGAGCCGGAAGACATCCAAGACATCGAAGGCCACTGCAATGGCGGCATTCCCCAGTTGGATGTGGATGCCCTGGACCGCTATTGGGCCATCTGCCCCACGCTACGGCAAACCTTATTCAAAGACAATCGCCCCGGTTATCTTGACTTGGCTATTGAAAAGACAGCCATCAAGCCTGCCATCTATGGACATAGCGAATTCGCCGCCTTCATCACCGGCATGAACGCCCACTTTGACCAATGGCGGCAAAACTGCTCTGGGAACGCCAATCTTTCCAGGAACGCCAAGCCCCAGCTTGGCGATGTTTGCTCCAGGAACGCCAAGCCCCAGCTTGGC